>CAUZKZ010000082.1:0-15152 GCA_963580345.1 Verrucomicrobiia bacterium
CTCGCTCCCGCTCCGGATGGGCCGGCCACTTAAAAAGCGGCAGGCAGTCGAACTGCGTTCTCGTCCGACCGCTGGCCGCTTGCCTGGGCGTAGTTCGCAGAACGAAGCCTGGAGCCAGCTGTCGGACTCGAACCGACAACCGCCCGATTACAAATCGGGTGCTCTACCAATTGAAGCTAAGCTGGCCTTGTCAGGACGGGCGGAAGTATGGCGCAACGGGTGGGGGTCGCAAGCCGGAAGCCCGTGGCGCTCGGCCCCCGCGAAAATGAAATTGGGCGGGGCCCCCTGCGGTTGGGAGGGCATGAAATTCGCAAACGATCTGTTTTACAACCTGCGGCCGCCGCTTCGCCGGGGCGCAGGGCTCCTCCTCTTGCTGGGATTGCTGGGATCCCTGCCCCTGTCTCACAGGGGCAGACTGCACTGCGCCAAATCCGCATGATGGTGCTGGAGCAGACCCTTCACAACGCCATCGTGGGGGAGCCTTATGAGGCCAAGCTGGAGATGTCCGGAGGGGCGGCACCCGTGCTCTGGGAACCCCTAACTCCCCTGCCCCCCGGGATGGGGCTGGAACCCGATGCGGAATTCCGTCATGCCTTCCTCTGCGGACATGACGGTGGGCCTCCCCTACACGTCCGACCTTGGCGCTCCGGTCCTGGGGCGGGGCCTGTTCGCAGTGCCCGTCACGCGCGCCATGACCTTCGACGAACTTCTAAAGAAACTGGAGGAGGCGCGCGAAGCACTGGAAGACGCTGAAGCGGATCTCGAAGACAACCCGCAAGCCGGGTGGAGAGCCCAACGAGGGCTCGTGGCGGGAGGTGCCGGTCCCCTTCGCCGGCGGCGAAATGATTCTGATCCGTCCCTCCTTCAGTTCGGAGTACAACAACGAGTGCGCCCTGCGTTTCCGCCTCGACTGGCCCGCTTTCAAGGCGGCCGCGGGGAACTGCCCCCACGCCCACCTGGTGCTGAAAGAGAAGATCGGGGACGAAGCGCCGAAGCAGATATTCGGGGGATCTTACCGGCCGTAGCAGCACCCCCACGGTGCCGCAGACAAGTCGAATCAATTGGCGCCATCCGGATTTCCTCCCTAGGATGGCGCCATGACGATCGGGGTCCCGAAAGAGGTCAAGAATCAGGAGCACCGGGTGGGGATGATTCCATCCTCCGCGGCCGAACTGGTGAAACGCGGCCACAAGGTGGTGGTGCAGGTCGGCGCCGGGGCGGACTCGAGCTACCTCGATGAGGAATACGCGGCGGCCGGGGCGCAGATCGTGCCGAGCACGGCGGACGTGTTCGAACAAGCCGAGATGATTGTGAAGGTGAAGGAGCCGCAACCGGAAGAGGTCGCCCTGCTCGGGCCCGCGCACACGCTCTTTACCTGCCTTCATCTCGCGGCCGACCAGGCGCTCACGGAGTCTCTCACGGCGACTGGATGCACTGCCATCGCCTATGAGACCCTCGAGGTGGGAGGCCGCCTGCCGCTCCTGGAGCCGATGAGCGAGATCGCGGGGCGGATGGCCGCCATCGTGGGGTCCTACCACCTCGCAAATCACCGGGGTGGCCGCGGAATCCTGCTGGGCGGGGTGCCCGGGGTGAAACCGGGCCGCGTGATGGTGATCGGGGGCGGCACGGCGGGTATCAACGCGGCCCGGGTCGCGACCGGAATCGGGGCGGACGTCACAATCGTGGAGGTGGACTTCGAACGGATGCGCTTCCTCGACATCACGGTGCAGGAAGCGCACACGCTCTATTCGACGGAAGCCAACATCACATCGCTGCTGCCCCGGCTCGATCTGGTCATCGGGGCGGTTCTCATCCCCGGAGCGGCGGCTCCCAAACTGGTGACCCGCGAGATGCTGAAGCAGTTGGCGCCGGGAAGCGTTTTCGTCGATATCGCGATCGACCAGGGCGGCTGCGCGGAGACCAGCCGCCCCACGACTCACGACGATCCCACCTATGTTGAGGAGGGCGTCCTGCACTACTGCGTGACCAACATGCCCGGGGCGTACTCCCGCACCGCCACGCAGGCCCTCAGCAACGTCACGCACCGCTGGATCCTGCTGCTCGCCGAGAAAGGACTGCGCGATGCCTGCCGGGACCGACCGGAGCTGCTGACCGGAATCAACTGCGCGGACGGGAAACTCACCTGCCAACCGGTGGGAGATGCGCACCGCCTCCCCGTCGCGACCGCGGCCGAGGTGCTGGCGCTCTAGCTGAGCCGCGGGTCGGGTTCCAGCTGGGTGGCTTCCCCGCCGGAGGGCCCGAAACGCACCGAGGGCCAGATCATGAGGGAGGCGATGAAGATGAGGGCCGCGCCGCTGATTCCCACCACCTCCGGACCGAGCCAGGCGGCGGTGGAGAAAGCGAGGAAGGGAGCGATCACACCCCGCACGCCGCACAGGAAGGTGTGGACACTCATGTACTCCGCGACGAGGTCCGCGGTCGTGAACTTGGTGACCCAGAGGCTCCAGGCGATGTTGCCGCCGGCCCGCGCGATACCGTGGAGCCCGATGCCGATGCAGAGGGCCCACACCCCGCTCCCGAGATAGTAGACGAGAATTCCCGCGAGGAAAAAGAAGTTGAGGACGAGGCGGACCAGGAAAAAGTTGACGCGGTCGAAGACGATCCCCCACCCCACCACGAAGAGGAGAAACATGATTTCAGGAACCGACCCGGTGATGAACGCGATGGTGAATTCCTTCAGATCGTAGCCATACACAGGGTTCGAAATGTACTCCACGAATAGCGAGAAGCACAGGAGGTTGCCGAAACCCAGGACCATCCACGAGACCAGCAAATTGCGGAACTGGCGGTCGTGCTTGACGTGGTCGAGGGCCCCGAAGAGGCGAACCTGGTTGGCGCGCTGGAGATGGACCCGCGTCATGGCCAGGACACAGAGCGCCATCGCAAAACATCCCAGCGCGTAGGCCACCAGGAGCCAGCGGAAATTGTCGAGATCGCTCTCGAGGAGCTTTCCGAAGAGGGCTGCAATGACGAGGGCCGCCAATTTGCGCACCACCCCGCTGGTGGCAAAGAGACGCCCCCGGATCCGGTCCGGGTAGTGTTTCCGGTAGATCTGGGACATGAGCGGAATGCTCAGGGTGATGCAGACCAGGGAGACCACCATCGAAACGAGGAAGACCGGAGCGCTCCGGCCTCCCGCCGCCCCGACGATCAGAGTGGCGCCCGCCACGCCCCAGAGGGCGGCGGTGGCGACGTTCACGGACCAACCGGTGCGGCGCACCAATTGCACCGGAAAGAGGCTGAGCAGCAATCCGAAGCTGGAGGCCGCCACCAGGGTGGCTTTCTGCCACGGTTCCGCATCGAAGACGCGCACCGCAATGAGGACGACAAAGGTCAGACCGAGGGTCTCGACGAGGCCGGCGGGCACGGCGCGCAAGGAATCCAACAAGTAGGTTCGCCTCGCGGGATTTTCGGAGGGAACGATTCGCATCGGGGGCCACTTCTACGGCCGGACCGGCCGCGTGGCGAGTAGCCAGAAAAAAAGGGCGGTGACGAGCAGCGCCGCGGAGCCGACGTGCAGGACCTGCACGACCCGCAGGACTCCGACTTGCGCCAGGATCACTCCCATCACGAGGAGGGCTCCGACCAGGCCCGCGATCGCCTTGTCGAGCCAGCGCAGGCCACCGGGCAGGGCCTTGCGGGCCAGCACGAGGAAGACGACCGTTGCGGCCACGATGAGCCACGAAAAGCTGCGGTGCACGAGGTAGACGGCGGAGTGTTCCAGCTTGGCGGTCCACTCCGCACGGGATTGCGTCCCGTAGGCTATCGCGAACTGGTCGGTCAGCTCCCGGACCTGGGAGCCCATCACGCCTTCGGCCACCGTCAGCAGAAAAACGATCAGTGCCACGATCCACAAGGCGCGGCCCTTCACCTCCCGCCGCGCGGGCTGCTCCCGGCCCCTCCAGGCCACGAAGACGAGGATGCAGAGCAGCAGGATCGCGAGGGCCATGTGGAGGGTGATGATTCCGGGCTTGAGTCCGCTGGCCACGACCATTGCCCCCAGCCAGGCGTTGCAGAGCACGAGGAGGAGCGCGGCCAGCGAGCCCCACCACACGGAAGGTCGCCGCCTCCGCTGCCAGAAGGCTGCCAGGAAGGTCCCGAGGGTCAGGAATCCGACCGGGAGCGAGCAGAGGCGATTCACGTACTCCACCCAGGTGTGGACCGGGTTGAATTCCTTCCGCAACGACTCCCGCGTGATGGAGGCCGGATCCCGCCCGGACCGCTCGGCCTCACGCTGAAACCTGGCGAGGTCCAGTTTTTCGAAATTGATCTGCTCCACTTTCCAGGGAGGAATCAGCCTGCCCCAACAGGTAGGCCAGTCGGGACAGCCGAGACCGGCGCCGGTGGCACGGACGATGGCCCCGACGAAGATGAGCAGGAGGATCGAAGCGAGTGCTGCGAGGGCGAGCTTTTGGAAGCGCTCCATGAACGGGGCTGCGAGAGGGCTGTCAGCTTAGAGAGGGCGCATGATTGTGCCGGAGCATGGAGGGCTGGCAAGACGCTAAAACCGGATCACGACGAGGGCCCGCCTTGGGGAGCGGCACCTTCGGGCAGCGAGACCTTTTCCGCGGCTTCGACGGCCTCCTTCAGTTCCAGTTCGTCTTCCGCCTCTCCCTTTTTCTCCTTGCTGATGGCGACCGCCAGCCAGCGGAACTCGTAACTGTTCTCGAGGACGACCTTGAGCATCATCATGATGGGAACGGCGAGGAACATCCCGACCGGACCCCACACCCATCCCCAGAACATGACCGAGACGATGACGACGAGAGTCGACATACCGAAGCGATGCCCCATCATCATGGGTTCAATGAAGTTGCCGAGAAAAACGTTGATGCCGGCGTAACCCACTCCAACCGCCACCGCACTGGGCCACCCGTAGAGCAGCAGGGCAAGGATGGTAGGAGGAATCCCGGCGATTATGGAGCCCAACACCGGGATGTAGTTCAAGGCGTAGGCGAGAATTCCCCACAGGATGAAAAAATCCAGGCCGGCCGCCCAGCACAGGAAGCCGGCCAGTAATCCGGTCGCGAGACTGACGGCGGTCTTGATGCCAAGGAAGCGCTGGATGTCCTTTCCGGCGTGAAGCATCCGTTCGAAGTTCGGCCCCCGCGCACCGGCGATGAGGGAGAGCCGCCGGCCGAACATGCGCGCCTCGGTCAACATGAAGACGGTACAGAGCAACACGATGAAGCTCGCCCCCAGGAAGGAGGTCACCCGGCCGACCACGTTGGTGCTGAGATCGACGATATTCTGGACCTTGATCTGGCCGAGCTGCTCAACGAGGTCTTTGGTGACATAGGTCCGGACTTTTTCGCGGGCATCCGGCACGTCCCACTTCATGAGCAACCCCACCGCCCAGTCCTCCGCCTGGCCGACCTTCACGGTGCTCTCCCGCTTGTATTTGCTCTCCCACTTGTCCTGCAGATCGCCCACCAGCGCGATGCCGATCACGACCAGGCCGGCAAGGAAGGCGAAATCGACCATGACGGTAGCCACCACGGCGAAAAAGCGAGGCACCTTGTGATGGCTCAGCCAGGCCGTGACGGGGAAGCTCACGGTCGCGATGAAAAAGGCCAGGAGGAAGGGCACAAAAAAGGCGGCAGCCGCCTTCAGCCCGGCGATCACGATCACCAGGCTGGCCAGTAAGAGCAGGATTCTGAGGCCCTGCTCCCTCTTTCGCTGCTGACTCATCTGCCCGCGGGGGGGAGAGCGCTCGCGGGTGACACGAACCTCTCCGACGTCTACTCTAATTCATCTAGTGCGGAGCACAAAGATTTCATTTGGCGGCGGCAATTTTTTTCGTCGTTCTGCGGGGGTGGTCCCCCCTTTGCAGGAGCAGACCCTCGATGGCCTCCGGGAGTGACGGCCACCGGAAGCGGAAGCCGTGCGCCGTGAGGCGGGACGGAACGACCCAGCGGCTCTTGAGGATCAATTCGGTCTCGGTCCGCATCGCGAAGGCGCCAAGTTCCAGCATCCAGCGCGCGGAGGGGATTCCGAAAGGGACCCGGGCCGCCCTGCGGACCGCCCGCATGAGATCCCGGTTCGGAACCGGACCGGGTGAGGCCAGGTTGACGACTCCGTCACACTGGCCGTGGCGGATCACCCAATCCACGGCCCGGCAAAAATCGTCGAGGTGAATCCAGCTCACCATCTGGCGGCCGGATCCCATCGCGCCGCCCAGACCGCAGCGGGCGAGGCCCAGCAGGTAAGCGAGGACGGTGCCGGGTTCATGGGCCAGGACGAGGGCGGATCGCACCGCCACCTTGCGAACCGTGCCCGGCACCCGCGCGGCAAAAAAGGCTTTTTCCCATGCCTTGGCGACCTCCACCGAGAATCCCTTTCCGATCTCCCCCTCGAATTCGTCCTGTGGGCCATCCTCGGCGTGGCGATAGATGGTAGCGGTGCTGGAATTGATCCAGACTCGCGGGGGTTCCTCGCAGAGCGCAACGGCATCGCCCAGGATCCGGGTGGAGGCGAGACGCGAGTCGAATATCGCGGCGCGATTGCGATCGTGATAGCGGCAGTTGACGCTTCGGCCGGCGAGGTTGATGAGGGCTTCGGCGCCCTCCAGTTCCGCAGCCCAGGTACCGAGAACGGCGCCATCCCACAGGACGGGCCGATAATGATCCGCATTGACCGGGCTCCGCACCAGGCCGATCACGGCGTGACCGCGGTCCGCGAAGTGACGGGCCAGGGAGCGCCCGAGGAATCCGTTGGCTCCGGCGATGACGATCTTCATGGTTCGGGGGGTGGCGTTTCTTTTTCAAACCGGGAGGGCGGCGGTGAGGTCGGGAAGATGGCGCAGGCAGCGGAGGATGATCTCCTCGCGGAAGAGAGGCGGAAAAAGCAGACCGAGCGGAGCCAGGACGCAGAGGGCGGCCCAGGCCGGCCTGAGGCGGGCGAGCAGTTCCCAGTTCATCGGTCCTCCCCGTTGCTGGGTTCCTCCCGCCCGGCACGGTCCGTCTCGCAACTCCCGTCCGGGCAGCCGGGGTCCAGAGCCGCGACTTCGCGCGCGAGATCCCCGTCGCTCTTCAGTTTAAGCAGCTTCGAGAGCGACAGGCGGTTCGACGATATGAGCTGGCAGACGCGGTCCGCGATCGGAAGGAGGGCGGGAGAGCCCAGGCGCTTCGACCATCCGCGCCACTTCCGCAGGGCCCACAGGCAGGTCACCCACGCCTCCGCTCCCTGCCACAGGCGCCCGTCGTCCGCCATCACGATGATCTGCCGGTCCGCGCCCAGCTCCAGGAGGTCCGGACACAGCTCCTGCGCCTCGCCGCTCTTGTAATCGAGGAAGCGGATGGCCAGATGGGCCGGCTCTCCCTCCACCCAGCGGCGGAAGCGCGTGCAGATCCCGCAGTCCGCATCGTAAAAGACCAGGAGCGATTTCATGAGGGCAGTTTCTACGCGTCGGGAGTCAAAGGCGGCGGGGGGACCCGGTCCAGGGGCCGGCAGGGCGGTTCTTCCCCTCCCTCGATTCCACGTCGCCGCAACTTCGTAAAGAGGAAGAGGTTGAAAAAGTGCATTCCGCCCAGCACCAGGAGCACCACACCCAGCTTCCCGCTCAAGGCTTCAAAGATCCCTCGCGTATCACCGACTTCGTGCGTGAGCTTCAGGTAGAGACTCACAAAGCCGATGTTGATGAGATAAAATCCCACCACCAGGAGATGATTCACGCTGTCGGCCAGAGGCTCGTTCCCCCGGAAACATTCGACCAGAAAAATCCGGCCGTTCTTGTGCAGCGTCCGTGCCACCCACATCGTGAGCGGAATCGCAAGCACCACATACAGGGCGTAGCTAATGACGGTTGGGTTCATGTCTCTGTGCCCTTCCTTTTTTGTGTTTTCAGTTATTTCCGAAACATCCCGTGAAATTTTTTTATCCGAAGAGTTTCATGGCGAGCTGCATGGCCTTGCCGTGGGGCATGGAGGCCACGCGGTCGGACATTTTCGAGGCAAAGCGGACGAACTCCTCCAGGGATTTCATCTGGTCTTGGAAGGCCCGTCCTCCGGCGGTCTTCATGCCCTTCGTCTCCGCCAGGCAGGACTGCAGAACGTCGAGGGCCGGGTCGATCTCGCGCCGCTTCCGTTCCTGCACGATGCGTCGGAAGATCTCCCACACGTCCAGTTCGGCCTCGAAGTACTCCTTGCGCTCGCCCTTGCGGGTGACGATCCGCAGCAGGCCCCAGCTCACGAGGTCCTTCAGGTTGGTGTGGGCGTTTCCGCGGCTGATCCGCAGCTCTTCCATCACCTCGTCGGTGCTCATGGGTTCCGGGTTCGTCATGAGGAGAGCGTGGATCTGCGCCATGGTGCGATTGATCCCCCAGTGCGTGCCCATCACCCCCCATTGCGCCACGAAGCGGTCCCGGGTCTCCTTGAGCTTGGCGGCTTCCCCTTTCATCACTTTCAGTATTTATCGAATTTACAAGCAGAGTCAACAGAAATGGGCAGGGAGGGGCGATCCGGCGGGAATGAGGGGGCTTGGGGGCCGGCGGCGGGGGACTTTTCCGGGCGTTACGGGGGCATTTGGGGGCCCTGGGGCCCTCCCCCCGGGTGGGCTCCGAAGCGATCCAGAAGCAGGATGAGGAGGAGGCCCGCCGCCATGGTGCCCAGCGCCGCCCAGGTTTCGTGTTGCGCAAAGTCGGGCCAGTGCCAGTTCTCGAATCCCACGATCTTCTCCTTCACTTCGCCGTCGCGCGTGAAGGTCTCGGTGCGGGTGACCTTCCAGGGCCAGATGATGAGGAGGGAGCCGCCCACGAACCCGGTAATGAGGGCCACCGCGAGGTCGTGCCAGGTGTGGAAGAGCCAGCTGAGAAAGCGCGCCAGCACGAGGACTCCCGCCACGGCCCCGATTCCGACCGGTACGAGGACGTGCAGGGCCTCGCCGAGTTGTCCTTCGGAGAGGGCCGTCACGGACTCGATCATGATGAGCTTGTAGTTTCCCATCAGGAGCAGGACGAAGGAACCGCTGAGGCCCGGAATGATCATGCTGCACATGGCCACCACCCCGCAGAGAAGGAGGTAGGCGGGGTGGGAATTTTCCGAGGCGGGATTCAGGAAGGCCATCGAGAGGGCGATCACGGCACCAGCCACCACCGCAAGCAGGGGGCCGGCCGACCAGCGGTTCACGAGCTTGCCCACCGCCGGGAGGGAGGCCGCGATGAGTCCGAAGAAAAAGGCCCAGACCAGGACCGGATGCTCGGCGAACCCCCACTTCAAGAATTTCGCCAGCGTCACGATGCTCACCACCACCCCGGCTCCCAGGGCGGCCAGGAATCGGCCGTCGATGCGCTCCCAGGCCTCGCGGAGGCGGAACCTGAAGAGGAGGCGGACGGTGGCGGAATCGAAGCGTTTGAGGGCATCGATGAGGCGTTCGTAGATTCCGGTGATAAAGGCGATGGTCCCTCCCGACACCCCGGGAATGACATTGGCCGCTCCCATCGCGAAGCCCTTCAGGAACCGGAGAATGTCGTCGATCATAACTTTGCGGAGAGGGCGCCCGGCTTCCTAAAGCTCCAGCATCATCCGCGCCGGGTTCTCGATGCATTCCTTGACCTTGTTGAGGAAGGTGACGGCCTCCTTCCCATCCACGAGGCGGTGATCGTAGCTGAGGGCCAGATACATCATGGGGCGCACCTCCACCTTCCCGTCGATCGCGACCGGGCGCTGCTGAATGGTGTGCATGCCGAGGATTCCGCTCTGGGGCGGATTGAGGATGGGGGTGCTGAGGAGCGAGCCGTAGATCCCCCCGTTGGTGATCGTGAAGCTTCCGCCCTGCAGGTCTTCGAGCTGGATCTTTCCCTCGCGGGCACGGTTGGCATAGTCGATGATATCCATCTCGATCTGTGCCGCGCTCTTCCCGTCGGCGTCGCGCACCACCGGGACGAAGAGACCTTTCTCTGTCCCGACCGCGATCCCGATGTCGTAGAAATGGTTTCGCACGATCTCTTCCCCATCGATGCGGCCGTTGACTGCAGGGACCTCCCGGAGGGCCTGCACCGCCGCCTTCACAAAGAAGGACATGAAACCCAGCTTGACGCCGTACTTCTCCACAAACGCTTCCTGCAGAGTCTTGCGCAGCTTCATGACCGCCGACATGTCCGCCTCGTTGAAGGTGGTAAGAATAGCCGCGGTTTGCTGCGCATTAACGAGTTGCCTCGCGATCTTGCGCCGCAGGGGGCTCATCCGCTGGCGGGTCGTCCGCCCGTCGCGGCGCGGGGCGCTCGCCTCGTTCTGCAGCGCTGGCGGAACCAGCGTCAAATCCGGGAGGAGCCTGGCAGGTGCCGCAGCTGGGACGGGAGCGGGGCGGGGCCGATCCTGCCGCGCCGCAGCGGGAGGGGCCGCCCCCACGGACACGGCGGCCTCGGGAACCGGCGCGCTTTGGGGCCTCTCCGCGAGCCCAGCGGTCTCGCCGAGCGCAATCGTTCCGATCACGGCCCCGATCGCGACCTCGCTCCCCTCGGCGGCAAGAATCTTCAGCACCCCGCTGGCATCCGCCTCGAGCTCGGCAGAGACCTTGTCGGTTTCCAGCGTCACGAGGGATTCGCCCTCCACGATCGTTTCCCCGTCGCGCTTGTGCCACTGGGCGATGCTGGCGGAGGTGATGGACTCGCCGGCGGAGGGGACCTTGATCTCGATCACCTCTCCACCGCCCCGATCCGGCGAGGCCGGAGGGCGGACCGCCGCAAGAGGCGCGGGAGCGCTCGACGCCGCAACCAGCCCGGGCGCCGTGGCGGGTTCCGGCGTTGCGGTGGAGTCAGGCCGCGCCGCCGTTCGCTCCGGCGCGGCGGCGGGTTCCGGCGCGGCGGCCTCTCCTTCCTCGATTCCGGCGATGAGAGTTCCAATCGCGACCTCTTGGCCCTCCGGGACCAGGATCTTCAAGGTGCCGCTCACCTCGGCCTCCAGCTCGGTGGAGACCTTGTCGGTCTCGATGGTGGCGAGAACTTCGCCCTTCCGGACCGCCTCTCCGTCGGCCTTGTGCCACCGGCCGACGGTGGCGGAATTAATGGATTCACCGGCGGCGGGGATCTTGACTTCGTGCGCCATGGGCCTGCTTGCGAGGGGCGGGAGTTAGCCGGAGAATGCCTCCTCAACCAGCATTTTCTGTTCACGCAGGTGCATTGCCTTGGACCCTGCTGCGGGGCTGGAGCCCCTCTTGCGGCCGGCATAGCGCACGTGATGGGACTCGACGGTCTGCTCCAGCCGCGGCCAGATGTAAGACCACGCTCCCATGTTGAGGGGCTCCTCCTGGCACCAGACGAACTTGGTGGCGTGCGAGAAGGGGGCGAGGAGTTCCTTCAAAAGCACCTCGTGAAACGGGTAAAGTTGCTCGATGCGGATGATGGCGGTGTTGTCTATTTCCTGCTCCTTGCGATACTGCACCAGATCGTAAAACACTTTCCCGCTGCAGAAGACGACGCGCTCGATATGGTCCGGGGTGTTCTGCACAAAGGGATCGGGAAGCATTTCCCGGAAGGCCTGTCCCTGCAGGAAGTCCTCTTCCCGCGAGACCGCCTCCGGCCGGGTCAGGAGGCTCTTCGGAGTCATCAGGACCAGGGGCTTGCGGAAGGTGCGCCGCTTCTGACGGCGCAAGGCGTGAAAGTACTGCGCCGGAGTGCTGAGATTGGCGACCACCATGTTTTGCTCCGCGCACAACTGCAGGAACCGCTCGAGGCGCGCGCTGCTGTGTTCCGGACCCATCCCCTCATAGCCATGAGGAAGGAGCATCACGATGCTGCTCGGAGTCTGCCACTTCGATTCGGCAGACGAGATGAACTGGTCGATGATGACCTGGGCCCCGTTTGCAAAATCGCCGAATTGCGCCTCCCACATGATAAGCATGGCCGGGCACCCCAGCGAGTAGCCGTAGTCGAAGCCCAGCACCGCGGCCTCGGAGAGCAGGCTGTTGTAGACGCAAAACTTGGCCTGATCCTTCGAGATATTCTGCAGAGGAATGTGGCGCTGGCGCGATTCGTAGTCGTAGAAGACGGCGTGGCGCTGGCTGAAGGTTCCCCGCCGTGAATCCTGGCCGGAGAGGCGCACCGGGTTGCCCTCGGCAAGAAGGGCTCCCCACGCCAGGGACTCCGCAAAGGCCCAGTCAAACGGCCCGCCGTTCTTGAGGGTTTCCACCCGGCGCGGCAGGAAACGCTTGGCGAGGGTGGGATGCAGATTGAAGTCCGGCGGGACGGTGGTGAGCACCTTGCCGAGGTGCTGCAGGAGGTCGCGGGAGATACCGGTCGGGGCGGGTTCGTGCGAATACACGGCCTGGGGTTCGGCGGTGGAGCCGCTAAAGACGGTGCGGTTCCCTTCTTCCTCGAGGCGCTTCATCTCGGCGTACTCGTCTTCGAACCGGTTCCAGATCTCGTCGTGCACGGCCTGCACCCCCTCGCGTTTCAGAGTCCCTCGCTCCACCAGTTCATCGCCGAAAAGCTGCCCGAGCGGCTTGCGGGCCGAGATCTTGCGATAGATGTGCGGCTGCGTGAACGCAGCCTGGTCGGTCTCGTTGTGTCCCTGCCGGCGGTAGCAATACATGTCGATCACCACGTCGCGGCCGAATTGCTGGCGGAAGGCCAGGGCAAATTCGGCAGCCCACATCACCTCCATCGGCTTCTCGCCGTTAACGTGCAGGATCGGGGCCTCGATCATCTTCGCCACATCGGTCGCGTAAGCCGAGGAACGCGCATCGGCCGGCATGGTGGTGAAGCCGATCTGGTTGTTGATGACGACGTGGATGGTGCCGCCGGTCCGGTAACCGGGCAGTTGCGAGAGATTGAGAACCTCCGCAATCGAGCCCTGGCCCGCAAAAGCGGCGTCTCCGTGAATAAGGAGCGGAAGGACCTGCTTGCGATCGGTTTGCGCGCCATCGTCGCCGATCATCCGTTGTCTCGCCCGGGCCTTTCCTTCCACCACCGCATTCACGGCTTCAAGGTGGCTCGGATTTGCCGCGAGGCTCACCCGCACTTCCCCGTCGGGAAGGGTGCGCACGCTTTCGTACCCGAGGTGGTACTTCACGTCCCCGTCGCCCGCGACCAGGTCGGGAACGTAGTTGGGGGTGAATTCGAAGAGAATGGTGCGGAGCGACTTCCGGACAATCTGCGCCAGAACGTTGAGGCGGCCCCGGTGGGCCATCCCCATCGCGATCTCCTTCACCCCGGCCGCGGGGCATTGCTCGAGGACACGATTCAGGATGACCATGACGCCTTCCCCGCCTTCCAGGGAGAACCGCTTTTCCCCGAGGAACTTCTTTCCCACGAACGATTCGAAGAGTTCCGCTTCGAGCAGCCAAGCGAGGGTCTTCTCCTTTACGCCCGCCGATGGTTCTGGTCGGGTCATGCGTCGCTCGATGCGCTCCCGGATCCAGTTACGCACATCCGTGTTGTGGATGTGCATGAACTCGAAGCCGATGTACCCGGAGTAGGTTTGCTGCAGGGCCTCCACCATTTCGCGAAGACGCATCGGCTCACCGGCCTGGAAGAACTGGGTGGCGGCCTCCCGCTCGAAGTCGTTCTCGCTCAGGCCGAACTCCTCCAATTTGAGGCGCGGATTGCGCGGCGGGTGATCGTCGAGGGGATTGATGTGGGCCTGGGTGTGCCCCAGAGTGCGGTAGTTGTAGACCAGGCTCACGATCCGGCCCCGAAAGGTGAGCTGGTCGGCCTGGGCGTCGCCCCCGGGTGCCACGGCCTCAAGCGGCCGGGCGGCGGCAGGCGCTCCGTTCCCCCCCGCCGCAGTCCCGATCTTCTCCAACTGGGCCGTTCCGAGTTCGAATCCGTCAAAGAAGGCCGACCAGGTCGCTCCGACGGAGCGGGGGTCATCCACCCAGCGCTCGTAGTTCTCTTCGAGCAAATCGGCACTGAGTCGCGCGGAGACAGAAGAATTCATGGGGCAGAGGCTCTGCCTTTCGGCAGGTCACCGAAGGGGTTTTCTTCCTTGGTGTCGATGACGATTGCCATTACTTAAGAGCACCTTCCCACGGAGTCAATCGCCCATGCGATTCGGGCCCGATCCCGTTCACAATGATCAAGGTTGAAAACCTCACCAAGCTCTTTGGTCGGACCCCGGCTGTGGCGGAAGCCAGGTTCAATGTGGAAAAGGGCGAGGTAGTCGGGTTTCTGGGTCCAAACGGCGCGGGCAAGACCACCACCATCCGCATGTTGACCGGATATCTGCCGCCCAGCTCCGGGGCAGCCACGATCGACGGCCTGGATGTCTTCCGGGAATCGATCGAGGTGCGCCGCCGCATCGGATACCTTCCCGAACTGGTGCCGCTCTATCGGGACATGCGGGTGCGCGAATACCTCAAATTCCGGGCCCAGATCAAGGGCCTGAAGGGCGATCACCTCAAATCCCGCATGGACGATGTGGTGGAACGCTGCGGCCTGCAGGCCGTCCGCCGGAAAATGATCAAGACCCTCTCGAAAGGGTTCCGGCAACGGGTCGGCCTGGCCGATGCGCTGATTCACGATCCGCCGCTCCTCATCCTGGACGAACCGACCAACGGATTGGATCCCAACCAGATTCGGTCGATTCGCAACCTCATCAAGCAACTGGGGGAGGATCATACCATCCTGCTCTCCACTCACATTCTCAGTGAGGTCGAGATGATCTGTGACAAGATCGTCATTATCGACAGCGGCCGCATCATGGCCTGCGACACGCCGTCCAACCTCATCGGACAGATGCGGGCGGCGGGCCGGGTGACAGTGGAATTGCAGGGCGATGCAGCCGAAGCCGGAACGGCCCTGGGCAACCTGGATCAAATCAGGAAAGTCACCCACGATATGTCACAAGGCGACTGGCAGCACTACTCGGTGCTGGTGGAATCCGGAACCGATGCCCGCGAACGGATTTTCAAGCTCTGCAACGGGCGCGGATGGCCATTGCGCAGCCTGTATCGGCACGACGCCACTCTCGAGGACGTGTTCGTCGAACTCACCCGGAAAGACTGAGCGATGCGAAACCTCTTCACGATTTTTCGCAAGGAGTTCCGGGCCTTTTTCCTGAGTCCCTTTGGCTGGGTGGTTCTTGCCCTCGTCGCCGCCATGCAAGGCTGGTCGATGTCGGGCGCCATGAAAGCCCTGCAGGACGCCCCGATCCGCGAGAGCCTCGTCTACATCGTCTTTCACATGCCCCACTTCT
>CAUZKZ010000083.1:0-15109 GCA_963580345.1 Verrucomicrobiia bacterium
GGAGAGTCTTCTTGCGGATCATTAACGAACCTTAACCAACTCCGCTACCATCAGCAAATTCGATTCTCGCCGAACGGAGGTATTTCAACAGTCTCTTAAACCTCTGACCTCCCTCTCCCCGCCGATCCTCGAGGGTGCGGGGACGGACGCCCTTTTTTTGCGAAATATCTCGACCAGGTCGGAATATCTAAGGACCGTCGCCCGTCGATCACCCTGACCTATGAGGCGAAACTCCCTTTATCCCCTGGTGGCCCTCGCGGTCTCCTTCCTCCCCGTCTCAGCCGCCGGGAACGGATGGCTGACGGACTTCGAAGCCGCCAAGAAGACCGCCGCGAAAGAGAAGAAGGATCTCCTCCTCGACTTCACGGGCTCCGACTGGTGCCACTGGTGCAAGAAGTTGAAGACCGAGGTCTTTGAAAAGGGCGCCTTCAAGACCGGGGTGGCCGGAAAGTTCGTGCTGGTCGAGTTGGATTTCCCGCAGAACCAGGCCAAGCTCGATGCCAAAACCAGGAAGCAGAACCAGCGCTTGGCGGAGATCTATGGCGTGCAGGGATATCCCACCATCATCCTGGCGGATGCCAAGGGGCGCCCCTTTGCCCGGTCCGGATATGAACCCGGAGGCGCCGAGACCTATGTGAAACATCTCGACCTGCTGCGAGAGGGCCGCGTCGTTCGCGACAAGGCCTTCGCGACAGCCGCGGAGTTGAAAGGCGTGGAGAAGGCCAAGGCCTTGCAGAACGCTCTCGGTGAACTCGGCGATGATGCCGTGGACTTGTTCTACCCGGAAGTCCCGAAACAAATCGCGGAAGCCGACCCGACTGACGAAACCGGCTTCAGCAAAGGTCGCACCTATCGCAAGGCGGTGGTGGAGTATGAAAAGAAGATCGAGGTGTTCTTCGGGGCGAAGCAATACAAAGCCGCCCTCGGCGAAGCGGACGGCTTTCTCGCCCGGCACAAGCCGGCCGGCGAAGACAAGCAACACATCCTGATGGCGAAGGTGATGGCCCTCGTCGAGATGCGCAAGAAGGAGGAGGCCTTCAAGCTGCTCGATGCCATCAAGGAGGCCGCCCCCGAGTCTGGACTCTCCGGACAACTCGATACCATGCGGGCCCGCATCGAGGTCTATCTCAAGGAACAGCCGGGCCAGCCCGCTCCCGCCCCCGGTTCCGAAAAGCCGGTGCCGGAGTAGGGCCGGGTTCACCCCAGGGCGGTTCGGTCTCATTTTTCTCCAAAATTGGGAAAAGGCCGCCCTGCCACCTTTCCGGCCGCGCCGAAAAGCTTTGTCCGGCAGCGCTCCCAATCCACGCTGGCGGTCCTGTCTTCCATGTTTTTAGGCCCCAAATGGCGCAAATGAACAAGTGTTCACTAGAACAAATTATTTCTTGACCAACCTGTTCCCGATCCGTAGCATCGCGGCAATTCAAATCTAAATTGTCATGACTCCTGTTGCTGCTAAACCTAAGCCAATGGCCAATCACAAAGCCGCTGCCTCCGCTGCCTCCGCTGCCTCCGCCGAAAAATCCTCCGCCGAAAAATCCGCCGCTGAGAAATCCGCCGCTGAGAAACCTGCCGCTGAGAAACCCGCCGCTGAGAAACCTGCCGCTGAGAAAGCTGCCGCTGAGAAATCCGCGGCCACTCCCGTCCCGGACAAGGCCGCCGCGAAACTCGCCGAAGCCCGCAAGAAGAACCTCGATCTCGCCATCTCCTCCATTCAAAAGGAATTCGGCGAATCCGCCATCATGCGGTTGGGAGACGAGCACTGCGTCGATGTCGATGTCATTCCGACCGGGAACCTTCTCATCGACCGGGCCCTCGGCGTCGGAGGATTGCCCCGGGGCCGGGTCGTCGAAATCTACGGTCCGGAGTCGTCCGGCAAGACCACCCTCACTCTCACCGCCATCGCCCAGGCCCAGCGGCGGGGCGGCCTGGCCGCCTTTATCGATGTCGAGCACGCCCTCGACCCCCAGTACGCCAGGAAGCTGGGTGTGAACCTCGATGACCTTCTCGTCTCGCAGCCCTCCTCCGGGGAGGAAGCCCTTCAAATCTGCGAGGCCCTGATTCGTTCCAATGCCATCGACGTGGTGGTCCTCGATTCCGTGGCCGCCCTCGTCACCAAGCAGGAACTGGACGGCGAAATCGGTGATTCCACGGTCGGCACGCAGGCCCGGCTCATGAGCGCCGCCATGCGGAAACTCACCTCCCTGATCTCCAAGGCCCGCACCGTGTGCATCTTCACCAACCAGATTCGCGAGAAGATCGGCGTTATGTTCGGCAACCCGGAAATCACCCCCGGGGGGCGTGCCCTCAAGTTCTACGCCTCATTGCGGATCGACATCCGCCGCATCGGCCAGATCAAATCCACCGACGGAACCGTGCAGGGAAACCGAACCCGCGTGAAGATCGTCAAGAACAAGGTCGCCCCGCCCTTCAGGGAGGCCGAATTCGACATCATGTACAACGAAGGCATTTCCTCCGTCGGCTCCCTTCTCGATCTCGCCCTCGAGTACGGTCTCATCCAGAAGCGCGGCAGCTGGTTCAGTTACGACGGTGATCAACTTGCCCAGGGCCGCGACGCCGCGAAGGAAGCCGTCAAGGCCGACGAGAAGCTCTACAACGAACTCGAAAAGAAGGTCAAGGAGCAGCTCGACGAAGCGAAGAAGTAGCATCGCGCTTTCGCCGCGCACCCCCACTCCCACCGAACCCCCCGCCGCGCGACGCCACTCCCCAGGTGGATGCCGGCGTCCCTGCCGGCATGCCGGGCGCGGCCCCGCCCCTCGCCGCGCGACGCCACTCCCACCGAACCAACCGAACCCAGGTGGATGCCGGCGTCCCTGCCGGCATGCGGGGCGCCGCGCCCCGCCCCTCGCCGCGCGACGCCACTCCCACCGCCCATCACCCCTGTCCCGCCTTCCGCCACCCCGCCATTTATCTCAATGCCCTTTTCCCGTTACCCCTTCGGTGGAAGGCTCACCCACGAAGTCCCCTTGTGGGTCCACCCTGAACACCACCAGTTCCACATCCGCATTCGCCAGGAGCCTTGCGATCCGACTCCTCTCACGGAACCGCATCGTGCCAAGGCGCTCCTGCGTTCGGCAGAATTCTACCATCAGCAAGGCAGGTGGGGGCTGTCCCTGTTTCTCCTCAGGCCCGATCACCTTCATGCCTTGTTGGACCTTCCACCTGATCGCGCCCTGGGAAAACCTCTTGGCAAGTGGAAGGGATTCCACAAGCGCACCCAGGGAGTTTGCTGGCAGAGGGGCTTTTTCGACCACCGGCTGCGCAGCGAGAGGTCCAAATCCGAGAAATGGGGCTATATCCGGGGCAATCCGGTGGCATCCGGATTGTGTGATTCACCCGGTGATTGGCCGTGGTGGATCGAAGTCCATGCCGATGGCGAGCGACGATCCGGCTGCAACCTCGCGCACGAATAACTCCGGGCCCCGCCCCTCGCCGCGCGACGCTGCCCAGGTGGATGCCGGCGTCCCCGCCCCCTCGCCGCGCGACGCTGCCCAGGTGGATGCCGGCGTCCCCGCCGGCATGCGGGGCGCGGCCCCGTCCCTCGCCGCGCGACGCCATTCGCACAAGCCCAGATTCATGCCGGCCGGGACGCCGGCATCCACCAGGGTTGGCCGGCCGGGACGCCGGCATCCACCAGGGTTGGCCGACCGGGACGCCGGCATCCACCAGGGTTGGCAATTTAGGGGGTGAAGGCCGCGCGAAAATCTTCCGATCGGCAATTTTTGGATTTCGGATTCGGCGTGATTATCTGGTAGTCTTAACCAATGCCGCGACCGCAGTTCCGGGAAGAGATCAAGCGCTGGGGCTACCTGATTCTCTTCCTCTATGTCGTGTTGGTCATCGTTTCGCAGCTCTACCTCCACGACTGGGGAGATCGGGACCCGCCCCCGGACCGCGACAAGAAAATCGTCCAGGTCGATGGGAAAGACCTCGCCTACTTGGAGTGGGGAGGGGTCGATCGGACCCGCGCGCCCTTGATCCTTCTGCATGGGAGTCCGGGCCGCGGGGCGGCTGACTGGAAGAAGTTCGGGGCGGAAATTGCCTCCAGTGGGCGGCGGGTCATCGCCATCGATCGCTGGGGGTTCGGGCATTCCGAGCGCAAGGTCGACGATTATTCCTTCGAGGCCGACCGCAAAGCGGTGATCGGGTTCATGGACAAGCTCGGGATCCAGAAAGCTCACGTCGGGGGATGGTCGTACGGCGGTGGGCCGGCCATTCTGCTCGGCGAGATGAATCGCGACCGAATTGCGAGCGTGTCGTTGATCGCGGCGATGGGAATTCAGAAGAGCGAGGGGAGCGGCAGCCACATGGTGGAACACTGGAAGTACTCGCTGCTCTATGTGGTGTCGACCTGGATTCCGGAGGCCATTCCTCACTTCGGGCTGCTCGGCTCACGCTCGGCCGCCGGTCCTTCGCCCGGGACTTCATGGACTGCGACCAACGTGGCCTCGAATCAAGCCTGACGAAGTTGGAGGTTCCACTCTTCATCATTCACGGAAAGCACGATCCCCTGATTCCCTCCTGGGTCGCACAGGAACATCACCGCCTGCAGCCCCGCAGCCGCCTCGTGATCCTCGACGGCTCGCACTTTTTTCCCTTCGGATTCGGGACCAGGGAAAACTTCGCGATCGCTTACCAGGAGATGAGCCGGTTCCTCGCAGCTGCCGATCGCGGGGCGGCCTCCAGACTCTACGGGCAGCGCAACGAAACCGGTCGCAAGAACCTGCGCGCCGTCTGGAACGGGGGACCCTCCCTGCGTGGCTATAAACCGTGGTGGCTCGTCGGGTTGGCGGGGATGGCCCTCGGATTCTTCACGCCCCGTTCCGGTGGGGTGCTGGCCGGCCTGGCCGGGGCCCTCCTCTTCATCGATTTCCTGACCGGGCTCGGAGGGGTGATCCTGGGTGGCCTCATCAAGCGCGGCGACAGCCGGACGCGCTTCCACAAGGCGGCAGCAGTCGTTCTCTTCGGAATCCTGGGGACCATTCCCGGCGCCTTGCTGTTGCCGGTGCTGTAGAACCTGATTTACTATTGATGGCTGTCACTCGACGAAGATTCGACTCGCGCGGCGTCTCAGATGGAAGTCGCCGGGCAGGTTCACCTTGGCGGGAGCGCCCGGGTCCAGCAAGGCGAGGCAACGCGTGACCAGATCGCGGGACAAACCCGGGATGCTGAATTCCTGGAGGTAGACGAAGAGCGCGCGCCGCTGGAAGGGCTCGGGGAGTTTGCGGAGCTTGGGAAGGAACAGCCGGTCTTGTGGATCGACGAGCTCGAGCAACTCCAGGAGTCCGTCCAGCGCCTCCTGGTCCTCGTGGGTGGAATCCGCCGCGCGGACCATGGCCGGGACAACGTCGCGATCCATGATCTCTTCGAGGAGCGGCAGGACCTCGAGCCGGAGGCGGTTGCGCGTCGCAATGGGCTCGCTGTTGGTGGCGTCGTCGCGATAAAGGAGCCTGCGCTCGGACAGGTAGGCGTCGATCTCGCGGCGCCGGACCTGCAGGAGCGGGCGCACCAGGGTGAGGTTCCTGCGATTCACCGTGAGGGTCGATTCAAAGCGCATCCCCTTCAGGCCCGCGGAACCGCGCAGGAGGTTCAGCAGGATCGTCTCGGCGTTGTCGTCGGCGTGGTGGGCGAGCAGGATGCGGCTGCAGCGGTGCTTCCTGGCGCACTCCGCGAAAAACTCGTGGCGTGACCGCCGCGCCGCCACTTCGAGCGAGACCTTCTCGCTCTCTGCCCGGCGCGCCACGAGAGATCGCGCGATCTCGAACGGGAGCCCGTGCTTCTCCGCCAATTCCCGCACGAAGGCGGCGTCGTGCACCGAGAAGAGTCCGCGTAGCTGGTGATTGAGATGGCAGAGCACCAGCTTCTCCGCGCCCGCATCGAGAAGCGCATGCAGGAGTGCGACCGAATCCCGCCCGCCCGAGATGCCCAGCAAATAGCGGCGGCGAGGAGCGAAACGCGGGTCGAGTGCGAGCACGGAGGGAGTGTGAAGGTTGAGCCATCAACCTCAATCTCGAAGGAGGAAGGGATCCATCGGGCCCTGAAAGGAAATGGACCGTGGCTACCCGATCTTGTCCGCCCCGAAATAGGGAACCAGCGGTTCGGGAATGGCGATCGACCCGTCGGGTTGCTGGTGCTGCTCCAGGAGGGCGACGTAGAGGCGGGGGAGGGCGGTGCCGGATCCGTTGAGGGTGTGGCAAAAGCGGTTCTGGCCCTCGGCGTCCTTGAAGCGGAGCTTCATGCGGCGGGTCTGGTAGTCGGTGAAGTTCGAGCAGCTCGAGACTTCCAGGTACTTGCCGTGCCCGGGGGCCCACACTTCGAGATCGTAGGTTCGCGCCGCCCCGAAGCCGAGGCCCCCCCCGCACAGCTCGATGACGCGGTAGTGCAGGCCCAGCGATTGCAGGATCTTCTCGGCGTGGCCTGTCAGCTCCTCGAGGGCCTCGGAAGAGCTATCCGGGTGCACGATTTGAACCAATTCGACCTTGTCGAATTGGTGGACGCGGATGATTCCGCGCGTGTCGCGGCCGGCGCTGCCCGCCTCGCGCCGCCAGCAGGGCGTGTGGCCGGTCATTTTGATGGGGAGGTCCTCATCGGCGAGAAGCGTGTCACGGTAGAGATTCGTCACCGGCACTTCCGCGGTGGGGATGAGGAAGAGTCCGCCATTTTCGGTCAGGTAGATCTCGTCCTCGAATTTCGGAAGCTGGCCGGTGCCGACCCCGCATTCCCGTTTCACGAGATAGGGAACCCCCACCTCCTCGTAGCCGTGCTCCCGGGTCTGCGTGTCCAAAAGGTATTGCACCAGGGCGCGTTGCAGGCGGGCCCCGGGACCACGGAAGACCGGGAAGCCGCTGCCGGAGATGCGTACACCGTCTTCAAAGGAGATGAGGCCATGCCGCTCCGCGAGAACGACGTGGTCCTCAGGATCCGCAAGGTCTGGCTTCTCGCCCCAGGTGCGGAGCTCCGGGTTGGCGCTCTCGTCTGCCCCTTCCGGGCAGCCCTCATGGGGAAGATTCGGAATGTTGAGCAGGAGCTCGGTCTGCCGCGATTCCGCCGTGGATCCTTCTTCGTCGAGCTCCTTGATGCGCTCTCCGAGCTTTTTGACCTCCCCTTCGATCCCGGAGCTGTCCTCCCCCTTGGAGCGCAGAGCCCCGATCTCCTTGGAGATTTGCTTGCGCTTCGACTGCAACTGTTGCTTCTCGGTCTCGGCCTTGCGGCGCGTCTCGTCGCAGGCGAGGACCTCGTCAATCATGTCGGCCGATCCGTCGTGGCGCCGGGCCAGACGTCGCTTGACGGCATCGGGATCTTCGCGGATGGCGCGGATGTCGATCATAGGTTTTCGGGCGGGATGAGAACAGCGAAGGAAGGGGAAGGGAAGGTGATTCGCGCCTCACGCCGTTCCTTCCTCACGCCGGTGAGAAGGCTTCTTCCTGCTCTGCCAGGAAGCTCTGCCGCGAGAGTTCGGCATAGAGCCCGTCCCGGGCGAGGAGTTCGGCGTGGGTGCCTTCTTCCACCACCCTGCCGCCGTCGAGGACGAAGATTCGATGGGCGTTGCGGATGGTGGAGAGGCGGTGGGCGATGACGAAGGCGCTGCGGTTTGCCATCAGCGCTTCGAGCGCCTCCTGGATGAGCCGTTCGGTTTCCGAGTCGACCGAGGCGGTCGCTTCGTCGAGCAGCAGGATGGGGGGGTCCTTCAGGAGGGCGCGGGCGATCGAGAGGCGTTGCTTTTCGCCGCCGGACAGTTTCACGCCCCGCTCGCCGACGTTGGTGTCGAGGCCGCCCGGAAGCTGGCGGACGAATTCGGCGGCCCGCGCCGCATCGAGCGCGTTCCAGAGCTCGGCTTCACCGGCGTCCCGCTTCGCGAGGCAGAGGTTCTCGCGGACCGTGCCGTTGAAGAGAAATGCTTCCTGCGTCACGTAGCCAAGGGCGGAACGGAGCGAGGCTTTCTGCGTGTTGTTCAATTCCTGGCCGTCGATCGTGATGGATCCGTGGTCGTACTCGTAGAAGCGGCAGAGAAGATTCACGACGGTGGACTTGCCGGCCCCGGTGGGACCAACCAGCGCAATGGTCTCGCCCGGATTCGCCTCGAGCGTGACTTCGTGAAGGGTCGGTTGGTCGCCGTAGGAAAACGAGACCTTGTCAAAGCGCACGTGTCCCCGCACCGGGTCCGACAGCGGCTTGCCGTCGGCGGCGTGGGTCTCGTCTTCCGCGTCGAGGATCTCGAAGACCCGGTCGCCCGCTGCTCGCGAAGAGAGCGCCATCTGGTTGAGTTGGTGCAACTTGCCGATCGGTTCGTAAAAGAGCGAGAGGAGCAGGAAGAACATGAGCAATTCGCCGGGCTGCATCGTGCCGTGCATCACCGCCGATCCGCCGAAGGCCAGCACCAGGACATATCCGAACATCCCGACGAACGACATGCCCGGGGAGTAAAACGCCCACCACTTCATGATGCGGAGGCTGGCGCGCCGCAGCTGGTCCGAGAAGGCGTTGAAGCGTTCATGCTCCTCGCTCTCGGCGGTGTAAGCCTTGATCTGACGAATTCCCGAGACGTTGTCGTGAAGAAGGGCGTTCATGTCGCTGGCCGCTTCCCGCTGCTCCCGGTAGCGGTCACGGGCGTCCCGCGTGTAGATCCAGGCTCCCAGGAGGAGGAAAGGAACCGGCAGCGTGGCCCACATCGCAACCGTGAAATTCGTCAGGTACATCAAAAGTCCGACCGCGAGAAGCTGGATGGCCGCCACGAGACCCAGCTCGATCCCGTCGATCAGGACCCGCTCCATGGCGGTGACGTCCTCCACCACGCGCGTCATGATGTCCCCGGTGCGCCGGCCGTCGAACCAGCGGAGCGGGAGGCGCTGGAGCTTCCGGTAGAGGTCGGACCGGATGTCGAAGATGACCAGCTGCTCAAAGTGGTTGTTGAGAAAAATCCGGGCGCAATTGAGGCCATCCTTCAGGAAGAAGCCCATCAATCCGGCCAAAACCCAGAGCGGGAACTGCCCATGTCGCTCCGGGAAAGGAATGATTTCGTCCACCACGTGGCCGGTCACGGAGGGGAACACGATCACGCTCAGGGCCATCAGGGTGGCGCAGAGGAGCTGGGCGCTACCCAGGATGGGGTAGCCCCGCAGGTAGCCTACCACCCGTAGAATCGTCTTCATCGGCCCGGCGGACTAAGGACCCCGGCATGCATTTTGTAAAGACAGGGAAGGGTTTTCCCGGAATTTTAGGGTTGTGACGGCGGAAAGCTGGTCGTTAGTGTCTCCGCACTAATCCCTTCCGTCCCCTTTCCCACCCCTACACCACCTACACCACCTACACCTGACCAACGTTAATCCCAACCGTACGAGAAAACCATGGCAAATGTATTTGCGATTCTGACGGCCATCGTCCTCGCCATCTCCGCCTTCCTGGCCTACCAGAATATGGGCCGGGAAATCGAGGAAGGACGTGGCTACCGGGGCTGGCTGACCAAGACCAAGAACGAGAAAGACGCCTTGGCCCGTAAGCAGGACCAACTCAAAAAAACGGTCGACACCCTGGAGGCGACCAAGACCGAACTCGCCGACTATAACGGTCGAAACGAAATTCTCGACGCGGAGGTCACCGCGCAGAAAGAGACGAACGACGAGCTCAAGGCCCAGGTTGCCGCAAAGGAGGCCGAGGCCAGCGTCAAGGCCGCCGAAGTCGCGGCGAAGAAAGAGTCGATCGAGGAGTTCGGCGAAGTTGATGAGGTCCTCGCGACCCTGAACCAGGTCCAACGCGAGCTCGCCCAGATCGAACTGGATATCGCGCAGCGCGAAGCGCAGCAGGCCAGCCTGGAATCCCAGCGTTCCGGCGTGGACAAGTCCCTCGCCAACCTTCGCAAGAGAATCAACTGGCGGGTCACCGGGGAATCGGATCCCAATCTCAGCACCCGCATCGGCCGAGTGTTCCCGAGTCACGGATTTGTGACTCTGGCCGGAGGCGACAACCTCGGCATCGTCAAGGATTCCCCTCTGGAAGTCGTTCGCGACGGTGAGGTCATCGCGAAGCTCCTGGTGAGCACCGTGGAGGCCACCACATCCGCGGCCGACATCGTGCCCGAGTCAGTGGTCGAGGGCGAGAACCTGCGTGCCGGTGATCGCGTCCGCGCGCCGAAGGGGGCTCCCGCTCCCGAACCCGCCCCTGCTCCCGCTGCAGCCCCGGCCCCAGCCCCAGCTCCGGAACCCGCGCCTGCCGAACCCGGCCTCCCGGAGCCCACCGATCCAGCGCCCGACCCGGAACCGGATGCTGAACCGGGTGCTGAACCGGGTGCTGAACCGGATGCTGAACCGGATGCTGAACCGGATGCTGAATCGGATGCTGAACCGGACCCCTTCGGCTAGGACCCCGCCAACTGAGAAACGATGAAAACGATTTTCTACATTCTTTCGGTCCTGGTGATTGGCGCCGCCGGATATTTTGCCTGGGACAATTCCCAGAAGGTTCAGGAACAAATTGATCTTTACGAGTCGACCCGCGCCACGAAGCGGAGGGTCGAGGCGACGATCGAGAAAACCGAGAAGGATCTCGCGAATACCGAGGACGCTCTCAAGACCGCCAAGGAGCTAAATTCCAGCTTGATTGCCACCAAGGAGAACGAGATCGCGAAAGAAATCTCGATGAAGAAGTCGATCGAGAAGTTCGACGCCGAAATCGAAGAGTCCGACAAGCAACTCGCCCAATTTGCGGAGATCAAGGCCAAGATCGACGAGAAGTTGGAGGGCATCGATGTTCCCTGGGCGGAGATCCCCGCCAAGATCAAGGAGCTCCAGGAAGAGCGGAAGCGCAAGGGTGACGACCTGGACCAGCTCATCAAGCTGACCGGGAAACTCACCGCGGAGGTCAAGGAGAAGAGGGCCGAGAACTCCCGACAGTCGGGACGCCTCGCCGGCATCAGGAAGAAGATTCGCCTGAACGCCAAGGTGGGATCGATCACAACGGTGGACTCCACCTGGGGCTTTGTCCTCGTGAATCTGGGGACCAACAACTCCAACATTACGCCGCGCTCCAAGCTCCTCGTCATGCGGAACGGACGCCTCCTGGGAACTCTCAAACCGAACAAGGTGGAACTCTCTCAGACCATTTGTGACCTGAACGCCCGCGACCTCCGGCCGGGGGTACGCATCCAGCCCGGGGACCAGGTCACCCTCGCCGATTCGGTCGGAAACTGAGTCGGGAGGCGATCCCAGGCCGGTGGGGCACTCTGCCGGCCTTTTTCTTTGCACCCGCATGCCGGGTCCCGGCTCGTCTGCGCTTCTTCCGTAGTCGGCTCCTTCCCTCTCCTGTCCCCGTGGAGCGGAAGGGAAGACGGATGCCTCTTGCTTCCCGGCCGTTATCTGCTAGTTTTCCCGCATGCGAAAGGATCTCCTGATTCTCCTGGCCCTCGGGTTTCTCAGCGGATGTGGACTCGAGGGGGAGCGCAAGCCGGTTGGCCCCCAGGGAAGCGCGGAGAGCGACATGCCCTGGAATCGCCCCCGGCCGGGCGAGGGGCAGGGTGCCTTCGGTGGCGTTCTCGATGGGCAGCGATGAGGCGCACCCCGAGCTGAAGATTTACGGGCGTGCCCGCTCAGGACCGGTGGTAAGGCTCTCCACGCTTGATGGTGGAGGCGCGGTAGAGTTGCTCCAACAGCACCACGAGGGCCAGCTCGTGCTGCATGGTCAGGGCCGAGAGCGACAGGACGCGGTCACAACCATCGCGAAGCGCGGAGTCGTGTCCGTCCGCGCCTCCGATCAGGAAGGTCACCGTCTTGAGGTCTCCACCTTCCTCCAACCCGGTGAGGTACCTTGCGAACTCCTCGCTGGTCAGGACATCGCCCCGCTCGTCGAGGGCGATGCGGAAGGTTCCCTCGCTGCGCTTCAGAAGGACTTGCGAACCGCTGGTTGATTTGAGGTAATCGAGATCGAGCGACGCATGGCGCTGCAGGCGCCGGTCGTACTCTCGAACTCCCTCCGCGGCGTAGCCGAGCTTCGGCTTTCCGATCGCGAGGATGCGGTAGTTCACGGCGGCCAGTCTAGCCGCGCTACAAAGCGATACGATTCAGTTCTTCAGGATGAGCAACTTAATGATGCCTTCCCTGTTCTATCCCCAACAACCCGAGGCGCCCCGGGTTTCAACACCAAACCAGAACCACAAACCAAGTTGAAACCATGAAAACGTTACTGACCATCCCGTGAGAACAAGTTCGACCGGCGCCACATCGGACCGGTATCAAAACTCCGCGTCTGGCGCCCCTGCCGCTAAGCGGGAAATCGATCACCAGCGATGTCAGGAAATCGGGCGGACCACGATGGTCCGCCCTTTCTGTTACCGAATCCGCTCCAGGATTCGTGGGAGCAGCTCGTCGATCGGGACGCGCTCCTGCTCCATCGAGTCGCGGTGTCGCAAGGTGACGGTGTCCTTCAGCTCTTCGCCGTTTTCGCCGATCGTCTCGAAGTCGGCCGTGATGCAGAACGGGGTCCCGATCTCATCCTGCCGGCGGTAGCGCCGGCCCACCGCTCCGGATTCGTCGTAGAAGACGTTCATGTCCTGCCCCAGCTGCCGCTGAATCTCGCGGCAGATCCGGACTTGTTCCTCGTTCTTTTTCAGGAGCGGGAAGACGGCGGCCTTGATGGGCGCCACGCGGGGGTGAAATCGCATCACGGTCCGGCTCTCGGGTTTTCCCTTGGCGTCCGTGACCTCCTCCTCCGCGTAGGCCTCGCAGATGAGCGCAAGGGTGGTCCGGTCGCAACCGGCGGAGGGCTCCACCACGTGTGGGATGAACTTCTCCTTGGTCTGCTCATCGAAATACTCCAGCGGCTTTCCGGCGTGCTCCTGGTGCTTGGAAATATCGTAGTCGGTCCGGTAGGCCACCCCTTCCAGTTCCTGGCGGCCAAACGGAAAGTCGAACTCGATGTCGTAGGTCTTCTTCGAGTAGTGGGCCCGGTCCTGTTCCGGGACATCGAGGACGTGGAGCTTTTCGCGCGGCAGACCGATCTCTTCGTAGAAGGTCAGCCGCCTTTCCAGCCACTCGTCGGTCAGTCGCAGCCCATCCTCGGGCCGGCAAAAGAATTCGATCTCCATCTGTTCGAACTCGCGGGAGCGGAACGTGAAATTCCGCGGGTTGATCTCGTTGCGGAACGCCTTCCCGATCTGCGCGATCCCGAAGGGAATCTTCTGGCGGGTCGTGTCGAGAACGTTCTTGAACTGGGTGAAGATCGACTGCGCTGTCTCGGGTCGAAGATAGGCGATCGCGTTCGGGTCATTCTCGTCCGCCGAGGCGCCCACCGTCGTCTGGAACATCAGATTGAACTCCCGTGCTTCCGTCAGATCGCAGTTCGGGCCCTCGCCGGGTTTGCAGGAGGGCTTCGGGAGGCACTTCATCCCCTCCAGGTTGTCGGCCCGAAAGCGGCCCTTGCAGTGCCGACAGTCTACCATCGGATCGGAGAATCCACCTACATGTCCCGAGGCGTCGAGGACGGCATGGTGGGTCAAAATCGAACCGTCGAGCCCCACGATGTCATCGCGCTCCTGCACGTTCTTTCGCCACCAGTAATCCTTCAGGTGGCGCTTGATCTCCACTCCCAGCGGACCGTAGTCCCAGCAACCGTTGAGGCCACCGTAAAGCTCCGCGGATTGATAAATGAAGCCCCGTCGCTTGCAGAGCGACACGATCTTTTCCATGCGCTCCGGATCGGTGTGTTCCTTGTCGGCCATAATTGCTGGTTTCGGTGGCCCGCGATGGAAGCGTTTGAGGCACGCTTTGGCAAGAGCGCGGGTAAGAAGGAAGGCGGGAAGGGGAGATTGGAGATGGTGGGCTGATGGGGAATCCACGATCCACGATCCACGAAGCAGGATTCTCGTGGGTCCTTCTTCGTTCAATGGACTACGAAGGACACGTCGCGAATCCTGCCCCCGACCCATCACGATGAATCGATGCGAACATTCTTTATCTTTTTTCCCAATAAGTCATTGACTTGTGCGTCTAACCTACATAGCCTCCGGGCGAATTCACTTAGCGAAACAATGACTTCCAATCTGAGCAGATTAACTCTGACCGCCGCGACGGGCTCGTCACGCGGGTCCCGGTTTATCAGGATGTGGTTTGCCTCTGCGGAAGCATTGTATGCCGCCAGTGAAACATCCCAGGACCGACTCAAGCCGTGTGAGAACCTGGATCCAGTCGGTCACCACATCCAGAGTAAGGGCAGAGGTTCGCCCTGAAAATAGCTAGAAAATAAGGCTTTTTCCGAACCCTGCTCTCCAAAAGGAAGCAGGGTTTTTCATTTTCAATTTTAAACAACCAGAAGAAAGGAGTCACCGGACTCAGAAGAAACAGAACAAATTTTTCAAGTTACGACATAGCCCGAAATCAGAATGCCGCCGCCAGCTGAAACCGGCGACGGCAGGCAGACAAGCTCGGATCGCTCCGCAAACTGTCAGCGCAATTTGCAGTTTAGAGAGATATGGATTTGAGTCAAGGGAAGAGTGAGATCTCGCCATGGCGAGATATAGGAGAACTCTTGCCATCTGCCGGGCGCCCGAACCGGCTTGTTGGAAGGTGGGCTGGCTAAACACCGAAACGTCCGCCGAGAAATCCCGCGGCTATGGCTCCGAGAGGAGCGGTTCCGGGACGCATCAGTTACGACAACTCCCGCATCGCGGTGGCGCGGATGCTGGGAGGCCGGGAGCGCAAGTTGACCGACGGCTTTCTGCAGTTGCAGAGCCACGACCTGTTCGAGGAGCACTTCTGCCGTCCGGCGCGGGGCAACGAGAAGGGGGTGGTGGAAGGGATCGTGCGCTACAGCCGCGCGAACTTCCTGGTGCCGGTTCCGCAGGTGCGCGCCCTGGAAGAACTCAACTCGCGTCTGGAGGAGTCGTGCCGGGAGGATCTGAAGCGGCGTCTGCGCGGGAAGACCGGCAGCAAGGCGGAGTTGCTGGCCGAAGAGTTGCCGGTGATGCGGCAGTTGCCGTTGGCGGAGTTCGAGGCGTGCCGGGTGCAGGCGACGCGTGCCAGCAACCTGTCGTTGGTGCGCTTCGACAGCAACGATTACTCGGTGCCGGTGCGCTGTGCCCACCGCGAGGTGGTGGTGAAGGGCGACT
>CAUZKZ010000084.1:0-15073 GCA_963580345.1 Verrucomicrobiia bacterium
CGGATTGTAGAAAATCGAGTTCCTGCCCCGCAGAGTCACCTTGCCCTCGTTATTGACGGCTTCCAGCACGATCAAGGGCATGGTCGACTGCGAATTGCCTCCGAACGAGCAGTTGTTGAGCTCGATTGTGGCGTCCGCGAAGAACTCGGCTACCGCCGCCACCTTCATCACGGAACCTGGCCCCGTGTTCTTGGTAAAGATGCAGTTATTGAAGGTAAGGTTCTGCGTGGTGATGCCCCCGATGGTTGAATGGAACGCGCTGACGGTGCTGCCAAAGTTGCCGCTGAACCGGCAATTGGTAAACGCGGATTCAATTTGCTAAAGAATAATCTGGAACCGCAGAACAGGACGGCATTTTTGTTCTGAACGAAGCCCTCCAACCCTTGGAATCACGGGGGTTTGGTCAGAACGAAAATGCGTAAAACGTTGATTTACAGCCATGGGGCGATATTCGATAACAAATTGAATCCGCCAAACTTGGTATCATCGTCGTTGTCGTAAACGTCGAGGAGCACGGCCCCGCGGGATCCCGTATTCTTCTCAAATCGGCAATTCACGAAATGAGGGCTTGTTTGCTGGCCACCGAGCGCCCGCAGGTAGGCGCCCGCTCCGCCCTTGTTCACTTCGTCGGCCCCATTGGCCTGGCCTTCCTGCACGTAGAATCCGTCCAGGCGGCAGGCGTTTGAGACGCAATCGAAGAGCAATACGTGATAGCAGTTGTCGCTGACGTTGGACCGGGTCCCGATATCGCCGGAGAGAACGGTCCGGAAGGTGTCGACGTCCCGTGCCTCGAGCACCCCGTTCGTCACCTTGAATCCCCCGAAGAGAGCGATGTTCTTGTTGATAAAGAAGGTCTTGGTGCGGGGGTCGGCCGGGGTCGGATTGGCCGACTCATCGTTTTCGGGGTAGTAGGTCCCCTGGGCCACATCGATCTCGTCGCCTGGGCCGGCGGCCGTGAGCGCGGATTGCAGACCGGGAAAAGCGTGCGCCCAGCTGGTGCCATTATTGGCTCCGGTGGCATTCTGATCGACGTAGAAAATTGCGCCTGGGGCCGTATCGGCGAGAAGGATGAAGGCGAGGCACGAGCAAGGGATGAACTTCATGTGAGGACGAGCGGTCGGCCCGAAGGGTGCTTGTCGATTATAAGCTCTTGGCATTGCCCCGTCAACTTGTCCGAGTTCTCCGCCCTCATAGCGGGGAGAAAGCAACTTGATGGTCAACGATCCGAAGGAAACGGAACGAATCGACGGACTTGGGGATTTGAACCGACCTCACGCCGCGGGACTTGCCCGAATCTGTCCGTCCTGCTACCAGCCGCCCTCGACCATCTCACACCACCGACGCCATGATCGACCTCAAGAGTGACTGCAAGTACGCGATGGTGATTCCCACCAGCATGGGAACGCGCCTCACGCCGGTGAACGGCCAGCCCTTCCACTGCTCGGACACTTTCACGATGACGGCCAGCAGCGCCGAGTCAAACGTGGGCAGCGTGTCTTCTTACCTCGGACTCCCGGTCAAGATTCTCACCGCCTTCATTCAGGGCAGCCCCGTCTCGCGCTTCATCAAGGACAACCTCGCCAGCCGCCACATGGACTACGAAGGCCCCGAAGTCGAGCAGGGCGGGCCGTGGGGATATCGCCACCAGATCAACATGGCCGACAGCGGAACCGGCTCGCGTGGACCAAGAGTCTGGAATGACCGCGCCGGGGAAATCGGGCGTGCGCTCAACGCCAAGGACTTCGACCTCGAGCGCATCTTCGGGGAAGAGGGCGCCCAGATCGTGCACATGTCCGGGTTGATCGCGGCCCTCTCTCCGGCCTCGACTCAGTTTTGTCTGGATGTCGCGCGGGCAGCCAAGAAACACGGCTCCAGGATTTCGTTCGACCTCAATTACCGTGCCACCTTCTGGAAGGGGCGCGAAAAGGAACTGAGCGCCGCCTTCCAAGAGATCGGGACCCTCGCCGACGTCCTGGTCGGCAACGAGGAGGACTTCCAACTCTGCCTCGGAGTGGAAGGCCCCGAAGCGGGCGGAGAAGATATCGGCGCCAAGATCGAGAGCTTCAAGGAGATGATCAACCGCGTGAAGCAGCAGTTTCCGAACGCTTCCGTCTACGCCACCACCTTGCGGGAAGCGATCAGCGTGAACCTCCACGAGTGGGGCTGCATCGTGGCCGACGGCGACGACTGGCACGTCATCGAGCCGCGCGAGATCGGGGTGCTCGACCGCATCGGCGGCGGCGATGGCTTCGTGGGCGGTCTCCTCTACGGGATCCTGCGCGGCTGGGAGGGCGAGAAGTGTGCCCAGTTCGGCTGGGCCACCGGCGCCCTCGCCGCGACGCTCCTCACCGACTACGGCCAGCCCGCCGACGAAGACCAGGTGTGGAGCATCTGGAAGGGCAACGCGCGGGTGCAGCGGTAGGGCATTCCCTGGGAGCCCGGACGGCTCGTCCGTTTCTTTCCCGGTCTGCGGAATCCCGACCGGCCTATTACGGTGCGCTCCGTGGTTCTTGCCAGAGCGCCAGGAGGCTTGACAGGGAGGAAGCATGCATTAAATTATATGCATGAAAACAATTACAGTAAATGTATCTGAGCCCGTTTACGAGGAATTTCAGGACTATGCCCGGAAGCTGGAGCGCAAGACTTCGGCGCTGATTCGCGAGGCGATGGAGGAGTATCGGGTGGCGCACATCGCCCGGCGGGGGAGCTTGCGGGACCGGCGGCCGACGAGCGTCGGTGGCCCGATTCGGCCGATTACGGAGCAGGACGATCTTTTGGGGGAGATGCTGGATGACGCACGGGATTGACACCGACTTCCTGGTGGCGGCCGAGATCACGGATCATCCGTTTCACCGGCAGGCCGATGCGCTGTTGCAGGGGCTGCTGGACGTAGGGCACGAATTCGCGGTGGCTCCGCAAACGCTGGCGGAGTTCATTCATGTCGTCACCGACGAGCGACGCCTGCCGCAGCCGCTCCTCATGGCGGATGCCATCAGCCGCGCCGAGCAATGGTGGCAGGCCGCGGAAGTGATCCACGTCTTTCCCGGGGGAAGGACGGTGGCGGAGTTCGTCGGCTGGCTTCGCCGGCACCGACTCGGCCGCAAGCGGTTGCTCGACACGATGCTGGCGGCGACGATGCGCAATGCGGGCGTGCCGCGCATCATCACGAACAACGCAAGGGACTTCGAGGTGTTGGGATGTTTCGAGATCGTGGGATTTCGGTAGGTTCCCCGGGCCAGCCCGCCGACGAGGATCAGGTGTGGAGTATCTTGAAGGGCAAGGCGCGGGTGCAGCGGTAGCTTCCGCGGAATTTTGGCCTCGCAGAACGGCGAGGGGGAGCGAGGATCGCGCGGCATGAAAAGAGTGCTGGCGGGACTCGCGACGGTTTCTTTTTGGCTCCCGGCCGGGGCGGAACCGGCTGCGAAGGAGTGGCCGCAATTTCGCGGCTACCGCGCGCGCGGCGTCGCTGAGGATGCGGCCCTCCCCACCGCGTGGGATGTCGAGAAGGGGACCAACGTGTTGTGGCGGACGGAGATCTCCGGCCTGGGTCACGCCGCGCCCATTGTGTGGGAGGACCGCATCTACCTCACCACCGCGGTGACGGAGGGAAAACAGGAACTGAAGACCGGGCACTACCCGGACACCGCATCCGCGAAGGATGTCGGGGTGCAGGAATGGAGGTTGTTGGCGATCGAGAAGGCCACCGGGAAGATCGTCTTCGACAAGATCGCCCATGAAGCGGTGCCGCGGGTGAAGCGCCATCGCAAGGCCAGTCACTGCAACTCGACTCCCGCCACCGACGGGAAGCACCTGGTCGCAATCTTCGCTTCGGAAGGGCTTTTCTGTTTCGACCTGGAGGGCAAGCTGAAGTGGAAAAAGGATCTCGGGCCGATGGAGTCCGGGTGGTTCGAGAAGCGCTCGCAGCAGTGGGGGTTCGGGAGTTCGCCCGTGATCCACGAGGGAAAAGTTGTGGTGCTGTGCGACGTGCAGGAAGGGTCCTTCCTGGGGGTGTTCGATCTCGCAGATGGCCGGGAGGTGTGGAGAACCCCCCGCAAGGATGTCCCCACCTGGGGCTCCCCGACCATCGTGAGGCACGAGGGACGAACCCAGATCCTTGTCAACGGATGGCACCACTCCGGGGCCTATGACTTCGAAACCGGTAAGGAGATCTGGAAGCTGGATGGGGGAGGCGACATTCCGGTGCCCACCCCCATCACCGCCCACGGAAACGCCTACTTCACGAGCGCGCACGGAAAGGTGCGTCCCATGCGGGCCGTGAAGTTGAGCGCCAGGGGCGACATCACGCCGCAGTCGATCGATGACACCACCGAACACATCCCGTGGGTGCACAAGCGCCGCGGGACCTACCTGGCGACTCCCATCGTGGTGGGGAAATTCCTTTACACCTGCAACGAACTTGGGGTGCTGAGCTGCTTCGATGCCCTCACGGGGGAGGTTCGCTACCGGGAGCGCATCGGGGAGGGGCGCGGGGGATGCACGGCGTCCCCGGTCTCAGATGGAACACATCTCTACTTCCCCGCCGAGACCGGCACCGTTTTCGTGGTTCCCGCCGACGGCGAGTTTTCCGTGGTGGCGGCCAATGAGCTGGGCGAATCCTGTCTGGTCACACCGGCCATCTCGGCGGGCATGTTGATTTTCCGGACCCGGCACCAGCTCGTTGCCATCAAGAACGGCCAGCTGTAGGAGATGGTTCCAGTTCCGGCGTGGCGCGTGACAGCGTTGTCCTTCGGCCTTGACCTGCCCCCGCCCATGCCTCCATCCTCCCTGTCGAGGGCTTATCCGCCGAGATGCATCCGATCCTCAAACGGGGAACGCAACGGCGGTTTGTTGGCAACGCACATTTCGGCCTCCTGATTACACGACGCGGTCGAAATTGACTGATTGTTGCATGACGAAATGATTCCCTCCAACTTTCCCACGCACCGATTGATTTCCCTCGTCCTCGCGGCTGCGCTGTGCGCGCCGGGCGACCTGCGCGCTGACGAGTTCTCCACCCCGGAATTCCCTCCGGCCTCCGCGGCCTGGCTCGCCCCGGCGCTCCGGCTGTCAGCCACGGATCTTGACGCCAACACCCTGGATCCTCCCCCCGCAAGAGGCTGGGCGCCGGGGAACGAGGGCGCCATCACCGCGCTGGCGGTGGATACCTCCAAGCGCAGCGAGGTGGTGGCCTTTTTTCACTGCATTTATACCCCGTCGGAAGACTTCGAGAGCCACCACGGGTGGACCGGCAGCCTCTCGAGCTGCGTCGCGGGGACCGTCTCGCAGGAACTGCACGACGACGTCTTGCGGCGCATCAACTACTACCGCGCGATGGCGGGACTCAACGCGGACATCAGCCTCGATGCCGTCAAGAACGCGGATTGCCAGGAGGCGGCCCTGATGATGGCGCGCAATGGCGCGCTGTCACACTATCCGCCATCCAACTGGGCCTGTTACACGGCCAACGGTTACACCGCGGCCGGAGCATCGAATCTCTCGATCGGATTCAACTTCGCCAACTATGGTGTCGGCTCCATCGATGGTCAGATGGGAGATGCCGGCTCCAACAACTCCCCCGTTGGGCACCGGCGTTGGCTGCTCTATTCCCGTGCGCAGGAGATGGGTCACGGATCGATCCCGCTGACCCCCGCCAACAACACCGCTTCCTGCTCGGTCTGGGTGATCGGCAGTTTCAACGCCGCGCTGCCGGCCGGCCTGGAGAAAATCGCCTGGCCCCCGGAGGGCCACGTGCCGCACCAGGCGGTTTGGCCGCGCTGGTCGTTCGGCTTGCCCAACGGCTCGGCGAGGTTCAGCTCTGCCACGGTCACGATGTCGAAGGAGGGGGCGTCGATTCCCCTCACCATCATTCACCGCGGGACGTCGAGCATCGGGGACCCGACCATCGTGTGGGAGCCCTCCGGCCCAGACTATCCCGACTATCCGGCCTCCGTGCCGGCCGCGGATACGACCTTCACCGTCACGGTGGCCGGGATCACGGGAACTGCCCAGACCAGCTACAGCTATGACGTCACGGTAATCAACCCGGCCGCTCCGGGCGACCTGACCATCACCGGGCCTGCCAATCCGCCCACCAATACGGCCAGCACCTACACCTTCAACCCGCTCGAAGCGGCGGAGTCCTACGAGACCAGGATCTCCGAGGTGGTGGCGGCCAACTGGATCGAGGGGGCTGAAGCGGGCACGCTGGACGCCATCGTCGATCAGACCACCGCCGGGCTTGCGCTGCAGTCCGGCACCACCAAGCGGACCGGTAGCTACGCATTTCACCTCGCCTTCGACGTGGTGACCGACCAGGGGTTCGAGGTGGAGCGTCCCATCATCCCCACCGCGGCCAGCCGGTTGACGTTCTACAACCTGCGCCGGTGGGCGACGACCACTTCGGTTCTCTATGCCGAAGTCTCGGCCGACGGCGGTGCGACCTGGGACGAGATCTGGAGCCGGGCCGGAAACGGGAGCGGGAGCAGTGCCAACTGGGATTCTTCCTACCAATCCGTCTCCGAGCCGCTGTCCGCCTACGCGGGCGAGGTTCTGAAGCTGCGCTTTGTTTACCACCACCTCGGTGGATCCTACTTCCCCGGTGCCGGATCCGGGAATGGCTTCTACCTCGACGACATCACGGTGACCGACAGCCGGGTCCTGAGCAACGAGGCGGTCGGCACCCTGCCGGGTGGTTCGTCGTCCTTCACCTTCCTGCCTGGTGCGGCCAACCAGGATTACTACCTCCAGTTCCGCCCGATCTTCGACTGCTTCGAGTTCGGGTTCGGTGAGGCTCTTGCCGTGACCTCGATCCAGGGGCCCACGCCGGCCCTCGAGTTGGTTCGGGTCACCCGATCCGGCAGCTACCTCGACCTGCAGATCAGGGTCGGCCCCGGCTCGTTTTTCTCCCTGACCCTCCGCCGCAGCGGCGACCTGAGCAGCTGGAGCAACGATCCCTCCGCCACCCTGACCGATCACGGGGGAGGCTCCTACACCTTCCGGACCACGCCTCCCGGCGGAGAAAGCAGGGCCTTTTACACCGTCCTGATCGAGTGAGGCAGTTTCCCGGCCTCCTTGCCGCTCGGGAGCGATCTGGCGGCGCGTCCCTCTTTTCCAGTTTCTGATTCATGCGGGGGTCCCGCGGGAGACGACGAAACGTGCCCTTGAGATTCCGAAATTGACCAAGGCTCGTTCCCCACGTGGAATCCGCTCCAAACGCAATTCCAGCCTGGCAGGAGGCCGGGCGGGGGAAGACGACGACCTGACACCATCAATTCCAGGGAATACCATGAGTATTTGGGGAAAGCTCGCGGAGCGATATGAGGGGAAGGAACAGGAACCACACAAAATCCTGGCGTTGGATGGCGGCGGCATCCGGGGGATTCTGCCCCTCGAGGTCCTGGCCCGCATGGAGGCCCTTCTCGCCAGGGCGACCGGGACGGGAGAGAAATTCCGCCTCTGCCGGTATTTCGATTACATCGGCGGGACCAGCACCGGAGCCATCATCGCGGCGGGCCTGGCACGGGGGATGGGCGTCCGGGAACTGATCGACTTCTACGCGACCACCGGTCCGGCCATGTTCGACAGGCAGTTCATCCTGAAGCGATGGAAGGCCCTCTACAAATCGGAACCACTGAAGAAGGAATTGCAGACTGTTTACGGCAGCAGGACCACCCTCAACCCCAATGACCTCGAGTGCCTGCTCCTGGCGGTGACCCGCAATCGCACCACGGGCTCGCCCTGGCCGATCAGCAGCAACCCGCAAGCCGCGTACAACGATCCCAGGCGCAAGGACTGCAACCTCCGGATCCCCCTTTGGAAGATCGTGCGCGCCAGCACCGCCGCGCCCGTTTTCTTTCCGCCGGAAGTCATCGAGTGGGATCCGAAGGACAAGGACAAGGCCTTCGTTTTCGTCGACGGCGGGATGACTCCCTACAACAATCCCTCTTTTCTCCTCTACCGCATGGCGACCGAGCCGGCCTACAAGCTCAACTGGGCCACCGGGGAAGACAAGCTTCTCATCATGTCGGTCGGGACCGGCGCGGCCCCCATCCTCGGGGAGGACGTGGACGATCCCGACCGGGGGCTGCTCGGCAATGTTGGCGGCATTCCCGGGGCCCTGATGTACGGTGCGATGGTCGACCAGGACACATCCTGCCGGCACATTGGGCGCTGCGTACACGGCGCTCCCCTCGACCGGGAGGTCGGCGATATGGTTCCGCGCGCGCCGCTCAGCAAGGAACTCGGGCGGAAGTTCCTCTACGCCCGTTACAACGCGGACCTGAGCAAGGAGGGGCTCCGGAAACTCGGGCTCCCGAAGATCGATCCCCAGGCCGTCTCCCGGCTCGATTCCATCAAGGCCATTGGTGACCTGCGCCGGGTGGGCAAGGCGGTGGCCAGGGAAATCAAGCTCGAGCACTTCGGTCCCTTCCTTTAGGATCCTCACCTCGTCGCCGGGGCAGGGCGGAATCCGCAGGCTTGTCAAAGTGCCGTGATCGAGGATGGTGTGTCGCGTCACGGGCCACCCGACCGATCGTGATCATGGATCCAAGTTTTCTTCTTCGTCCCGGCATTGTTTTCGCCGGCTGTGTCTTCGTCGTTTCGACGGCTGGGCAGGCCCAGGGTGCCACCCCGCAGGAGTTGGAGTTCTTCGAGAAGAAGATCCGCCCGGTGCTCGCGGAAATCTGTTACAAGTGCCACTCGGCGACTGCGAAGAAACTCAAGGGCGAGTTGCAGCTCGACAGCCGGCCGGGCTGGGAAGCAGGCGGGGAATCGGGCGCGGTCATTGTTCCCGGCAAACCGAAGGAGAGTCTCCTCATCAGCGCGCTGCACTACGACAAGTTCGAGATGCCGCCGAAGAAAAAGCTGCCGGCGGAAGTCATCGCGGACTTCGAGAAGTGGATCGCGATGGGCGCGCCGGATCCGCGGTCGGAGAAGGTGACGCGCGTCACCAAGACGGAGAAGGAAGCCTTCGACCTCGCGGCCCGCAGGGAGATCTGGTCGCTGCAACCGGTCACCAAGGTCACTCCGCCGGAGGTGAACCGCAAAGACTGGCCGCGCGGCGATCACGATCGCTTCGTGCTGGCCGGGCTCGAAAGGAAAGGATGGCAGCCGGCCCCGCCCGCGAACCGCAATTCGTGGCTGCGGCGCGTGACCTACGACCTGACCGGCCTTCCCCCGAAACCGGAGGAGGTGCAGGCCTTCCTCGAAGACCCATCTGCGGACGCGCACGAGAAAGTCGTCGACCGGTTGCTGGGCTCGCCGCATTTCGGCGAGCAGTGGGCCCGCCACTGGATGGACCTGGTGCGCTATGCCGAGACCAAGGCCTTCGAGGCCGATTACCCGATGCCGAACGTCTACCAGTACCGCGACTACCTGATCCGGGCCTTCAACGCGGACGTTCCCTACGACCAGCTCCTGAAGGAGGCGATCGCGGGCGACCTGTTGGAACCTCGCACCGATCCGGAGACCGGCATCAACGAGTCCGTGATCGGCCCGGGCTACCTCTACCTGACCGACGGCCAGCACGGGCCGCCCGACATCCACATGGACGAAGCGCGCATCTTCGACGACATGATCGACGTGGTCGGCAAGGCCTTCCTGAGCCAGACCGTCGCCTGTGCCAGGTGTCACGATCACAAGTTCGATGCCATCACGACCAGGGATTACTACTCGCTCTACGGCGTGATCGCGAGCTCGCGCATCGACTATGCCGACATCAACCATCCGGCGAGGCAGGAGCAGGCGCAGGCGCAGCTCACGGAACGCAAAGCGCGGGTGAGGGCGGCCCTGGCGGATGTTCTCGCCGGTGACATGAAATCGGTGCGCGACGACCTGCAGGCCGCGGCGACCGGCAAGGCCGAGACGCCGCAGCAGAAGCGCTGGGCAACCGCCCTGGAGAAGAAGCCGAACGCGGTGACGCAGGCCCTCGCTTCACTTTTGGCCGCCGGTGATAAGGCGGCCCTCGCGGCAAGCTGGAACCCGCTGCACGATGAAGCCGGCGCTGCGAAGGCGGTCCGGGGAGCGATCGGCGGCCCGACCCGCGGCTCGTTCGGCGAGTGGATCCCGTCCGGCCGGTCCTTCGGAGACAAACCGCGCCCGGCTGGCGACTTCATCGTTTCGCACCAGGGCGACCAGCCCATCGTGGTGTTCGCGAGCGGCCGTCCTGCCGCCGGCCACCTGACCTCGCGCTTTGCGGGCGCGCTCAAGTCTCCGGATTTCACGATTGCCGGCGACACCGTGAACGTCCGGGTGAGAGGCAAGAACGTGCGGGTCAGCCTCTACGTCCGCCACTACGAATTGATCGGTCGCGGGCCGACCACGGGAGGCACCACCAAGGTTCTCAACAGCGACGGCTGGGTCGAGCACCGCTTCAACACCAGGCTCTGGCACGGGGAGAAAGCCTATATCGAGATTCAGCAGAATGGCGGGCAGATGGATTTCAACTGGGGAATCGGTGGTCACGTGGACGGGGCCTATGCGATGCTCGATTCCGCCACCAACAACACGCCGCTCCCGCCTCTCCCCGGGGCCGGGAGGGCCTGGATGATCGAGGGCCCGGCGCCCAAGACCACCGGCGCGGTTCTCGATCACCTCGCCACGCAAATCGGCAGGCTCGCCAACGCCTGGCGTGACGACAAGCTGACGATCGCGCAGGGCGATCTCCTGGAAGGCCTGCACGAGGCGGGCGTGTTCGATTTCAATCTCGGCCGGAGCGAGGCGTTGCGGCAGGCAATGGACGCGCACCGCAAGGCGCAGGGGGAAGTTCCGGCGCCGACCTACGTGCGCAGCCTGAGCGACGGCCCGGGGTTCGACGAACCGGTCTACATCCGCGGGTCGCACAAGAACCTCAGCGATTCGCCGAATCCGCGCCACTTCCTCGACGGGATCGACGGCACGCCGTTCAAGGGACGAGGGAGCGGACGCCGGGAGTGGGCGGAGTCGCTCGTGGCGAAAAGCAATCCGCTCACGGCCCGCGTGATGACCAACCGCATCTGGCACCACCTCTTCGGGCGCGGGATCGTGGCGTCGGTCGACGACTTTGGGCACATGGGAGAAAAACCATCGCACCCGGAACTGCTCGATCACCTCGCACAGGAATTCGTCAACGACGGCTGGTCGATCAAGGGAACGATCCGCAAGCTGGTCCTGTCCAGCACCTACCGCATGTCGAGCCGGGGCGATCCCGGGGCCCTGCGGGACGATCCGGACAACGTCTGGCTGCAGCGCATGCCGGTGCGGCGGCTGCAGGCGGAGTCGATCCGCGACACGGTGCTTGCGGTCAGCGGCCAACTCGACCCGCAACGGTTCGGCCCGAGCCAGGGCGGCGACGGCGGCAACCGGCGCTCGGTCTACATCCAGCTGAAGCGGCGCTTCATGCCGGAGTTTCTCATGACCTTTGACATGCCCAACGCCACCGAAACCTTCGGCCGGCGCAATATCACCGCCAGCCCGACCCAGGCGCTCGCCATGATGAACAGCGACTTCGTCTGGAAGGCAGCCGAACAGTGGGCCGACCGCATGGTCAAGCCGGACCTGGGCGACTTTTCCAGGCGCGTGGAACTCGCCCATCTCCAGGCCTTCGGACGCCCCGCCACAAAGCGCGAACACGAGTGGGCCCAGGAGATCAGGTTCGATTCCGGGGTCGATTCCCCGGACCAGGCCGCGACCGACCGGGAACTCTGGAAGGACCTCTGTCACACGATGTTGAACCGCAAGGAGCTGATCTATGTCTACTAGCCGGAACCCGCCCACCCGCCGCGAACTCCTGCGCAAGGCCTCGATGGGCTTCGGGGGCCTCGCGCTTTCTTCGATCATGTCCGAAGAGGCCGCGGCTGCCGGCGCGGGGGCCGCTTCCGCCGCGCTGAGGGGCGTCCATTTTCCGGCCAAGGCCAGGAGCGTCATCTTCCTCTTCATGGACGGCGGGGTGTCGCAGGTCGATTCCTTCGACCCCAAGCCGCGGCTCGACAAGGAGAACGGGCAGAAGCCGAAGTTCAAGACCGACGCCACCGTCTTCAACGCCAAGGGCAACCTCATGGCCAGCCCGTGGAAATTCAAACGCTACGGCGAGAGCGGCATCCCGATCAGCGACCTGTTCCCCCACATTGGCACCGTCGCCGACGAGCTGTGCATCATCCGCTCCATGACCGCGTTCTCCGCCAATCACCCCAACGCGGTCTACGGCATCCACACCGGGCACCCGCTGCTCGGATGGCCGAGCATGGGCGCGTGGACCTCTTACGGGCTCGGCACCATGAACCGGAACCTCCCAAGCTTCGTCGTCCTGAATGGCGGGCTCACCCCAAACGGGGGCGTGCCGAATTTCGGAAGCGGCTTCCTCCCGTCGAACCACTCCGGCGCCGTGCTGGAGCCCGGGAAACAGATGCGCAACATCGTGCGCCGCGAATCGCCGGAACTGCAGGAGAAAAAGCTCCGGCGCCTCAAGGAGATCGACGGCGACCTGCTGGGAAGAATCGGCCACGCGCCGCAGGTCGAAGCCGCGATCCTCAACCACGAGCTCGCCTTCCGCATGCAAATGGAAGTCCCCAAAGCGATGGACATCTCCGGCGAGACCGAAGCGACCAGGAAGGCCTACGGCTTCGAGCACAAATGGGGCAACACCCGCAAGTTCGCGGCGCAGTGCCTCCTCGCGCGCCGCATGGTCGAGCGCGGGGTGCGCTTCATCGAACTCACCACCAGCGGCGGAAATGGCGACCGCTGGGACCAGCACGGAAACATCAAGGACGGCCACCAGAAAAACGCCCTCTCGGTCGACCAGCCGATCGCGGCGCTGATCAAGGACCTCAAGGAGCGCGGTCTGCTCGATTCCACCCTCCTCGTCTTCAGCGGCGAATTCGGGCGCACGCCCTTTGCGCAGGGCGACGGGCGCGACCACAACCCGCAAGGCTTCAGCATCTGGATGGCCGGGGGCGGCGCGCAGGGCGGCACGATCTACGGCGCCACCGACGAGTACGGCTACCGGGTGGTCGAGAACAAGCTCACCGTGCACGACATGCACGCCAATATGCTTCACCTCCTGGGCATCGACCACAAACGCCTCACGGTGCGCTTCAGCGGCCGCGACATGCGCCTCACCGATGTCCACGGCAAGATCGTGCCGGAGATCGTGGGGAGTTGAGCGGCGCCCCCGGATGGAGCGGAATTGACGAGGGGCGGTCGGCGCCGGTGGGGATCGGCTACGACTTGATCTGAGGCCTGCCGGGCTCGGGCCAGTCGATGTGGTAGAATTCCCCGCGGGATTTGTCGGTGCGCTCGTAGGTGTGCGCGCCGAAGTAGTCGCGCTGGCCTTGCAGGAGATTGGCGGGGAGGCGGGCGCTGCGGTAGCTGTCGTAGTAGGAGAGGGCGGAGCTGAAGCAGGGGATGGGAACGCCGTGGAGGGCGGCGGTCGCGACCACCTTGCGCCAGTTGGCCTGGCAGCGGTCGATCTCGCTCTTGAAGTAGGGATCGAGCAGGAGGTTGGCGATCCCGGGATCGCGCTCGTAGGCTTCGAAGATTTTCTGGAGGAAGCGGGCCCGGATGATGCAGCCGCCGCGCCAGATCATGGATATTTTTCCGAAGTCGAGTTTCCAGTCGTACTCGTTCTGGGCCTCGCGCATGAGCTGGAAGCCCTGCGCGTAGGAGCAGATTTTTGCGCAGTAGAGGGCGTCGTGGATGGCCTGGATGAATTCCTGCTTGTCGCCGTCGAAGGCGGGAAACTCGGGCCTGATGACTTCCGAGGCGGCCACCCGCTCCTCCTTGATGGCACTGATGCAGCGGGCGAAGACGGCCTCCGCAACGCTGGGAGCGGCGATGCCCATGTCGAGGGCGTTGACGGAGGTCCACTTGCCGGTGCCCTTCTGGCCGGCGGTGTCGAGAACGATGTCGACGAAGGGTGCGCCCGTTTCGGGATCGTCCTGCTGGAGAATGTCGGTGGTGATTTCGATGAGGAAGGAATCGAGGACGCCTTTGTCCCACTCGCCGAAGACGGCGCCCATTTCCTTGGGCGCCATGCCCAGGAGAGACCCCATCAGGTTGTAGGCCTCGCAGATCATCTGCATGTCGCCGTACTCGATGCCGTTGTGCACCATCTTGACGTAGTGGCCGGCGCCGTTTTCGCCGATGTAGGTGGTGCAGGGCACGCCTCCAACGATGGGTTTCCCGGGCTCGGCGCCTTCGAGGGGCTTGCCGCTTTCGGCATCGACCCTGGCTGCGATTGCTTCCCAGATGGGCTTGAGCTCGTTCCAGGCGCTTTCTCTGCCGCCGGGCATGAGGGAAGGGCCGAAGCGGGCGCCTTCCTCGCCGCCCGAAACGCCCGAACCCACGAAACGGAAGCCCTTTTGGTTGAGATCCTTTTCGCGGCGGATGGTGTCGGTCCAGAGGGCGTTACCACCGTCGACGATTATGTCGTCGGGATCGAGGAATTCGGTGAGGCCGTCGATCACCGAGTCGGTGGGGTCGCCCGCCTTCACGAGGATGATGATCTTGCGGGGACGCTTGATCGATTGCACGAATTCCTCGAGGGTCCGGGTTCCCACCAGCCCGCCCGGGGTATCGGGATTCTCGGCGATGAAATCGTCGGTTTTCGAGGTGGTGCGGTTGTAGACGGAGATCTTGAAGCCGTGGTCGGCGATGTTGAGAGCGAGATTCTGACCCATGACCGCGAGGCCCACGAGTCCGATATCTGAGGAAGCGTCTGACATGAGGCGGGGGGTTTAAGGGAGGGGTGTGGTGGCATCAAGTGTTAAAACTCCGAGAGGGGAGGGGGAGCGGCGGCGGAGCGAGCGATACGGAATGACGGAATCCGGGTCGCCCGGCGTCCGACGAAAACTCGACTTGCCAATTTCCAGATAAATCTCAGGACCCAACCTTCAGAATTCAATGTCACGAATGGTTCTCAATTGCGATTTGAGCCCTGGGGACTGAGGGCTATTTGGAACTTGGTCCGTGAGATTTCGCCGCCAACCGGTTGCTCGCGATGAGACTCCATACCGTTCGCAGATCCTTGCCCCTTCCCTTTGGGAATTGAGCACTGGGTTTGAGATTTATTTGGAAATTGGTTCGTCGAGTCTTCGCTGTG
>CAUZKZ010000085.1:0-14998 GCA_963580345.1 Verrucomicrobiia bacterium
TGCCTCGGCCCGTATGCCGAGTTCGTCATCACGGCGCTCGGGTATCCGATCAGCGGAATTCGTTCCCGCTACTTTATCTTCGGGATCGGGATGCTGATATCGCTGGGATTGGTGGGACTGGTATGGCTCTACGTCGATTACGTGGTGGTGGTCCCGCTCATGCCAGCGCCGTGAGGCTTCTCTGCCGCTGGTGGAAGAGAAGCGTTTCCCGGTAGCCGGCCTCCCGGGCGAGGGCGATGGCCTTGTCGAAGTCGCGGGCGACCTCGCCGGGTGCGTGCGCGTCGGAGTTGATGAGAAGCGGGATCCCGGCTTCCTGGGCCATCAGCAGAAAGTCGAAGGCGGGATACTGTTCCGCGCAGGGCTTGTGCCAGCCGGCCGTATTGAGTTCGATGGCGCTTCGCGACGCGGCGATGGCGGCGAGGACGGGCTCGTAGTAGCGATTCAGGTCGCCCTTCGGCCGGAACGCGAACTTCTTGACGAGGTCGGGGTGGCCGAGACAGTCGAAGAGCCTGCTTCTCGCCATGGCGGCGTATTCTTCCCAGTAACGGGCCCACGTCTCCTCCACATCGACCTCCGACCAGCGGCCTAACCACTTCGGGTTATCGAAATCCCAGTCGCGAAGGTAGTGGATGGAACCAATCAGGTAATCCCACTCGGCGCGGGAGGCGAGGTCCTCGATCCAACTCTCACACCCGGGCAGCCAGTCGCATTCGAGTCCGAGGCGCACGGGGAGCCGACCCGCGGCGTGGGCCCGTGCGGTGTCGACCCACGCGAAGTAGGCGGGCAGGTCGGCCTCCAGCATGCGCCAGTCGTCAAATGGCTCGGGCCGGGCCGGGGCGTGGTCCGAGACGCCATATTCCGTGACACCCGCGGCGAGGGCTGCATCGATGTACTGCCCCGGTGTCCCCACTGCGTGGTGGCAGAGCGGGGTATGCGTGTGATAATCGGCCGGCATGGGAAATCATTTGTGCTGACGGCGCCTTTGGCGTTGTCGGTAAACGAGAGGAATACTAGGTTCGCCGCCCGGCGCAAGAGCAGGCCCCATGTCAGATTCCAGCGATAGATTTCCGGAGGCCGACGCCTTCACCGAATCCCTGATCGAGAAGCTGAGGCGACACCCGAAACGGATCGTATTCACCGACGGAGCGGACGAGAGGGTGTTGCGGGCTGCGGCCGAGATGGTGCGCCTCGGGGTGGGAACGCCAATCGTGCTCGGGAGCAGGGACGAAATCACCGCGCTGGCGGAGTCCCGGGGCGTGGACCTGGGGTCGGTGAATATTCTCGATCCGCCCGCTGCCGCGGACCTCGACCTGTTTTGCGATTACCTGAAGAGGATCGAGCGCTACCGCGGGATCGAGCTGGCCAACGCCTGCGAGGTGGTTGCGCAGCCGGCCTACTTCGGCGCCATGATGATCCAGTACGGGCAGGCTGACGGTCTGGTGGGGGGTAACCTGAGCCTTCCCTCCGCGGTCTTTCGTCCCTTGCTCCACCTCGTGAAGCCGATCCCCACCGTGCCGCGGGTCTTTTCGGTGGCGATCCTGGCGGCGCCGCACCTGCGGAATTTCGGTCCCGAGGGTGTTCTCTTTTTCGCCGACTGCGGGCTCAACCCGGAGCCCGGTATCGAGCAGCTTGCAGCCATCGCGGTGGAGACCGGGCAACTGGCCCGCATCTATCTTGGGCGGAGGCCTCGCGTGGCGTTGTTGAGCCACTCCACCAAGGGATCCGCCCCGACGCACCCGGCGCAGCAGGTGCTGGCCGCCACCGAACTGGCGCGGCAGCGGGTCAATCCCGACGAAGTAGAAATCGACGGCGAGTTGCAGGCCGACGTGGCCCTCGATCCGCTCGCGGCGGAGGTGAAGCTGCCCAATGCCGAGTTCAGAAATGCGGCCGACGTGCTGGTGTTCCCCAACCTCGACGCGGCCCATATTGCCTTGAAACTGCTTCACCACCTCGCCGGGGCGCGAGTTTACGGACAACTCGTCCTCGGCCTTGTGAGGCCCGCGGCGCAGGTCTCCCGCACAATGGATGCGGAGGGACTGCTCGGGACCGCCCTGGCCGTCGGCGTCGAGGCCGTGAAGTACCACGAACTCTACCCGGATGGCGAAGTCTGAGCGAGGTCGGCCGACCCGAGCACCTCGTCGAGCCAGGCCGCGATTTTCTCGAAAACTTCAAACTTGCAGGTGTCCGCGAACGGCTCGTGGAGGGCCTCCGGGAACTCGTGGTAGCGCAGGTTCGGAAATTTGGCGTCAGCGAGAGCCTCACGGAGGTAGCGCGGCGGGCAGATCGGATCGGCGCTCCCTTGCGTGAGGAGAAGGGGAAGAACAGGGGGATCGGACCGGAGCCGGGCCCGCACCTCCCGCGCCGCTACGATCATGTCGTATCCCCAGCCGATCGAGACCCGTGCGTGGAAGAAATCGGCAGGTTCCGCCGCCGTCTCCTGCGCATCGACCTGAGTGTGTCTGCATTGGTCACTCGTGACGCCGGTGCCGACCGTGAGATTGGGAACGAGGCAGGCGATCACGGGGGCCAGCCGAACCAGGATGGCATTCTGGTTCGCTTCGGGGCAGACCAGGGGCGAACTGATCCACGAAAAGGAGTAGGGATCGGGACGCAGCAGCATTTCCCTCAGGGCCATGAGCCCCCCCGCCGAGTGCCCGAGGATGCCAAGCGGACCCCGGTCCTCCGGGCAGAGTATCCGGATGCGCTCCCGATTCGATCGTGCCACTTCGTCGATGAAGTCGAACCCGGGAATGCGGCCGCGCTTGCCTTCCGAGGCGCCGTGCCCGGGAAGGTCGGTGGTGACGCAGGCGATTCCCCGGCTGGTAAAGGTTTCCATCGTCTCGTCGTAACGCTCCGAATAGTCGCCCTGCCCGTGAAAGTGAATGGCCGCGGCGCGGATCCGGTCCGGGGTGTCGGGACAGAAAACGAAGCGCTTGAGATGCAGGTTTCCGAGATCGAGCTCTTCTTCCAGTCGCTTCATACCGGGGGCTCCAGGGAGAGGATCAGTTCTTCAACGAGCTCGGAATCGTCGAGGTTGCGGGCATGGGAATACGCAAGGTGCAGGTTGCCCAGAATACGCAGAAGGATATGACGCAAGGTGCAGGGCCGCTTGATCGCCCGTCGCGACTCGGGGGTGAGAACCGCGGAGTTGTTCCGGATTTCGTCCACCGGGATGAGCCGGCCGGCGCCATAGCAGTCCACCAGGTGATCCTGGTCCTTGATCGTGATCCACCCCAGGAAGTGGGCCGGAAAGTTGCACCCTGCGATTCGGAGATCGAGGCGGTGGCCCACCAGCATGGCGAGAACCGCGAGGCCGATCGGGTTGCCCCTGCCGTTGGTGAGGATCCAGAGCAGGTCGGCATTGCCCGGATCGTAGAACCCGGTCTTGTTGGCCCGGAAGCGCCCGGATTCGAAGAGAAAACGGCAGAGGGAGGCCTCGTCGCGGTGCGCGTCGTGCAGGACCACTTCGTCCGCGAGTTGGTCGAGCGCGTCCGGGAGGGTGGGGCGAAGCGATGTTCCGTCGTGGAGCAGTTCGCTGAGGAGCCGCAGCAGCAGTTCGAATCCCTCCCAATCCCCCGTGCTCTCGTCGAGGCCGTGGGCCGGAACGATCCATTGATCGCGGAGCTGCCGGCGTCGCCCCGGTGCGAGGAGCTGGCCAAGCCTGGTCCGGTCGGGTTCCGGCAGGTCGATGTCGAGTCGAGAGAGTTCGCGGCTGACGTCGCCCGTGTAATGGGCAAAGCGCTCCGTGATAATTCGGCACACGGCGGGATCCTCGTCATCGAGGAGCCGTAGCAAGTGTGGGAGCTCGTTCTCTACCTGCATAATCATCCCCTCGAAGCGGGAGTGAATGGTGCGCGATGCTGGATTTGAACCAGCGACATCTAGCGTGTCGAGCTAGCGCTCTACCACTGAGCTAATCGCGCCTCGGGTGACGCGCAAAAGATGACGAAGGGCACGGAGCGGCGCAATGGTTTTTTTCTGCGAGCCCGGCGGTTGAAGGAGAGGAGGGCCGGAGCGAAAGTGGCTGCATTCGATGGCGGGCCGGGTAGTGGAAATTCACCTCGAGCCCGGGGGCCGGGATCCGAGCAGCTCCCGGAGAGCCGCCCGCGCCATTACCCGGAAAATAAAAGGAGGGCGCCGTTTCCAGCGCCCTCCTTCCGCGAAATAAGTAAACGCGAACGAATGCTACAACATGTTGAAGACTTTCGTCTCGCGACGTTAGCGGCGTTTTCTCGCGGCCTTGCGTTTCGCAGCCTTTTTCTTGGCGGGCTTGCGCTTCGCAGCCTTTTTCTTGGCGGGCTTGCGCTTCGCAGCTTTGCGTTTCGCAGCCTTTTTCTTGGCGGGCTTACGCTTCGCAGCTTTGCGCTTGGCCGCCTTTTTCTTGGCGGGCTTACGCTTCGCAGCTTTGCGCTTGGCCGCCTTTTTCTTGGCGGGCTTACGCTTCGCAGCTTTGCGTTTCGCAGCCTTTTTCTTGGCGGGCTTACGCTTCGCAGCTTTGCGCTTGGCCGCCTTTTTCTTGGCGGGCTTACGCTTCGCAGCCTTCCTCTTGGCGGGCTTGCGTTTCGCAGCTTTGCGTTTCGCAGCCTTTTTCTTGGCGGGCTTACGCTTCGCAGCTTTACGTTTGGCCGCCTTCTTGGCGGGCTTCCGCTTTGTAGCGGCTTTTGTTTTTCTTGCTGTTTTCTTCTTTGCAGCCATGGCTCTATGCTTTTTGAGTTCGCGCTCAACGGCGGATTTCTCTTCCGGCGTCATATTACCGGTTGAGAGCAGGTGGAGAATAGCGTGACCTATGCTACCTCCGAAAGCGTTTATGACAAATTTTTTTGACGAGGAAGAGACGATACTTGCTTGACTTTTGGTCGGTTTGTAGATGTACGCTCGACCGTTGCGCGTCGCCTTGACGAGTCCTTTGCGCTCCAGACTTTGCATCACCGACAGGATCGTCGTGTAGGCGCGGTCCTTTCGATCCGGCAGATTCTCAAGTACGGCGGCTACCGTAGTTGGTCCCTCCGCGTACAATACCGAGAGAGCTTGAAGCTCCAAATGGGATGGTAGGGAGGTGCCCGGCATGCTTTCTTAATTCGCGGTGCATCCACTTAAACGATAGTCACGCAAAATCCGCAAGATTAAAGTTTCTTAATTACATGGCAGATTTTCCTTGGAGGACGGGGCCTTTTTTCTAACAGATTTGTCTAACAGAAAGGCCTGAGGGGGCGAAGGGGGGGAGCGCGGATGGGAGAAGGGAGCCCGCCTCGTGCCCGCCGGGGAGGCGACGAGACAAGAGGAAAGTTGTTCCCAAGCCGCTAGTTCAGAGGCTTCAGACGTGGTCGTTTGACTTTTGGGACCACTTTGCGGAGAGCGTCCCAAAGCCCGTCATCGGAGGGATGGCCGTTGAACAAGACGCCTCCTTGGGCTGAAATGAGCGTCACAGTTGGGAGGTCCTGGATGCGAAGTTTTCGTGCGAGAGAAAATTCGGAGTTATCCACAATCCATTCCCCGACACCGTTCTCTTTGATGCCGGCGCGAAATTCCCGTGCGACCTTGAGGGCCTCTGCGCCGGGTTCAATCAGGATGGAAACGATGGCAATATCGTTGCGGGCGAGTTCCTGCGCCATGGCGATGAAGTCGGGGAGGCTCGCTTCGGTCTCGGAACTCCAGGGGGACCAGAAGTGCAGCACGACGTGCTTTGATTTCCTGGCGAGCGCGGCGAGGGACACCATTTTGTCGGACTTCTGGGATCGGTACTCCTTCTGGAAGTCGATTTTGATCTTGGCCATTTCCTGCGCGAGCCGGAGGCGTTCGATATGGGGAGCGAAGACCGCGGCCTGGCGGGGACTCAGCCAGAAAGCCTCCATGATGTGAGTCTTGAAGCCGGCCTGGTCCCCCTTTTCAAGGGAAGCGAGGGCGTGGCTGTACTTGATAATGGCCAGGAATTCCTCCGGCACACTGAAAATCACGGAGTCCTCGATGCGAAACTTCTCCTTTTGTCCTTCGAGGGCCGGAGCGAGGGCCGCCACCGCCGCGAAGTCCTGTTGGTCCACGAGAAACAGGAAGCGCGCCTCCAGGATCGCTTGCTCGGGGAACTTGGCCTGCCTGGCCGCCGCGATGTTCGCCTTGAGTTCCTTTTCCGTCTCACTTTCGAACAGCGCCTTGGTCAGTTGTTCCTCCTTGTCGATTGGAGGCTGCTCCTCCTTGTCGAGCGGAAGCTGCTCCTCCTGGCCGCGCAGGGGAGAGAGGCCCGTCAGCAGGAGGGCGAGCAAGACATGAATCGGACGACTGGCGTGGGAGCAGGTCAATTGGTGGGAATCTGCAGCGTCTGGCCGGTGCGGATCGTGTCGCTGGACAGTCCGTTGGCGGCGCGGATCGCTTCCTCGCTGGTCTTGTAACGGCGGGCCAGGGCCCAGAGGGAGTCACCCTTGGCGACGACATGTGCGGACGTCGGCCCGGTTGGCAAGCTGCCGGGCGGCGTGGAAGGAATGGTGGGGAACGCTCCTCCCGCACTGGGGTTTACCGGGGAGATCGGTTCTGGCGAAACCGGCCCGGGGTTGTTGACGCCCGGGAGTGGTTGATACGGTGCATAGGATCCCGTTTCGGATCTGGCCGTGCCTCCGGGAACACCATAGGGATCGGCGCCCTGGCCGTATGGCGACTGGCTGGCTGCGGCGGATTCGGCCTCCTTCTTCTTCTTGTATTCGGCGTAGTCGGGATCGAGCGTGGTGCAGGAGGCGAGGACCAGCGAGAGTGCAATGGCGGAGCAGAGCGTCAGTTTCATGGCAATATTTTAAGGGATTAGTTAAGAAAAGCGAAACGTTTTTTTGCATGTTTTCTAGCACATAAAACGGCCCCGGGGAGGGGATTTATTCAATTTCGAGCCGGAAGAAGCGTTTTACGGTGGCTTCGGTGTGCTCCGCGAGGTGCGGGAGGGACTCCCCGCGGGCGGCGGCGATGGTTTCGGCGGTGTGCCGGACATAAGCGGGCTCGCAGCGCTGTCCGCGGTGTGGCACGGGGGCGAGATAAGGGGAGTCCGTCTCCACCATGAAGCGGCCGGCCGGGGTGTGGATCGCGGCGTCGAGGACCTCTGCGGCCTTGTTGAAGGTGGCGATCCCGGTGAAGGAGACCAGCCCGCCGAGGCGCAGCACCCTCTCGGCCTGGGAGAAAGGGCCCGGGAAGCAGTGGAAGACCGCTCCCACGCGAGCGGCGAACGGCTCGAAGATGGCGAGGGCATCCGCGAAGGAGGCGTCGCCAATCCGGTCCCGGGTATGGATGACGACGTTGAGATCGAGTTGCGCGGCGAGTTCGAAGTGGGTCCGGAGGAACTCGCGCTGGCGCCGGTGGTAGTCGTCCTCGCTCCAGCCGGAGGGGGCCGGATGGTAGTAATCGAGGCCGGTTTCCCCGATCGCGGCGGCTTTGGGATGGGCGGCAAATTTCCGGAGGGCCGCGGCAAAGTCGTCCGGGGTGTCCTGCACGTCGCAGGGATGGATTCCGACGCAGGCGTAGATTTCCTCGAAGCGCTCCGCAAGAGCAAGGTTGGCGGGGATGTCTTCCAGGTTGGTGGCGAGGGTGATCATCCGGTGCACGCCGGCTTCGCGGGCCCGCGCCACGAGGCCGGGCAATTCGTCACCGGCAAACCGAGAGGAGGCGAGATGGCAGTGGCTGTCGGTGAGATCCAAGGTCTTCAACGAGGATTTGACGATCCGATTTCCCAATCGGCTCCGACTACTCCTGCAAGATGGTTTTTCCCCGATAGAGCCAGGCGTAGGGGATGAAAAGGACGGCGGTTACTACCATCAGGACGGTGAAGAACCAATAGTAGTTGGCTCCCTCCAGGCGCTCCTCGCCGCCCGCGAAGATGGCGCGGCTGTACCGCCCGGCCTCTTCCTGCTCCGCGCTCTCCTCCGAGTAGTTGATTTTTTCCTTCCGTCGATCCAGCCAGGGGCGCGCGGGGTGGAGAGCGTCGGACCACGATTTCTCCTTTTCCTTTTCCTCGACCTGTACCGCGATACGGAGGCCGACATCCCACGGGGTTTTCGGTTTCCCGTCGGGTCCGTCGCTCGTGATACGGCAGGAGCGGCTGTTCTCGAGATGGTAGCGCAAAGGGTGGCCCCACTGGTCGGTGAGCCCCTTGAGTTCCTCCGCTCCGAGTTCCGGCCGGGGGAGTTTGAATTCGTTGGCCTCGGCCCAGGCTTCGATCTTGGCGGCGGCCTCTTCCAGGGCGGCCTGGCTGGGAACCTGCACCTTCAGTTGCTCCCCGAAAGTGAGGGACAGGACGAGATCGTCATCGGTTTCGTTTTGTCCATCGAAGCCGGCGTGCTTCTTGATGGCCGGCCTGGTCCGGTCCTTCTCGACGGCGATTTCCAGCGTCTTGTAGATCTCGCCGGCGGGCGATGGGATCTGGATGTAGTGATTGACCGCGGCTGTAAAGAGATTGCCGAGGGAGACGGCCCACAGGAAGAGTCCCATGATCACCGATTTCATGGTGCGAGGGGCCTGCGTGTAGGCGAATTCGAGAGCCACGATGGAGACCAGAACCTCGGCGGCGGTCAAGAGGGCATAGGCGAGAATTTGCCAGCCGATGTTGGGACGCTGGCCGGCATCGATCCAACCCTGGATCGTGGAGCTGAGAGCGAAGGCGCCTGCCATCAGGAAAAGCCCGGCGCCGATCTTCCGCAACGGGGTGAGTTTGACCACCCTGGAAACCTGGGGGTAGACGAGGAAGGTGAAGAGCGGGATGAAGGTGAGGATGAGGATGGGATTGACGGCCTGGATCTGCGACTCCAGCCACTCCACGCCCAGGAAGTTGCGGTTCATCTCGCGGGCCTGGAAGATCCAGCGGGAGGCGGTCTGGTCGAAGAGGGCCCAGAACATCGCGACGAAAAGGAAGAGAATCATCAAGGTCCCCATGGCCTTGAGACCCGTCCAGCTGAAGGTCTCCTTCAGGAATCGCCTGCCCCCGGGCGGAACGTGGATAAAGCGGCGCCGTCCCATCCAGAACACCAGCGTGGCAAGCGCCATCAGCACCCCGGGCACCCCGAAGGCGAGGTGCGGACCATACCATTGCAGGAGCCAGGGGGTCAGGATGGTGGAAAGGAAGGCTCCAAGATTGATGGACCAGTAGAAGTAGTTGAAGATCCGGGTGATGAGGCGGCTGTTGGACGAGCCGAACTGGTCGCCAACATGGGCCGAGACGCAGGGCTTGATCCCGCCGGATCCCAGCGAAATGAGGGCGAGTCCGGCCACCAGCCACATGGCCGCCTCACCGCCGATTCCCATCAGGGCCAGCGCGGCATGCCCGGCGCAGTAGACCAGGGAAAGTGAAATGATGGTGCGGTACTTTCCGAAAAGGGCGTCCGAGATCACCGCGCCGAGGATGGGAGTGAAGTAGACGGCAGAGGTGAAAAGATGGACCTTCTCGGCGGCCGCCGCATCGCTCATCACCTGGCCGGGAGTGTCGTTCATGAGCCAGAGGTACTTGGTCATGAACACCGCCAGGATGGTCTTCATCCCATAGAAACTGAAACGCTCCGCAGCTTCATTTCCAATGATGTACGGAATGCCGGTCGGCATGCCGGCAACGTCTGGATCGGGCGAACTACGGTATTTTGACATGAAGTGGCGGGAGTTCTAGCGGCGTGGTGCTACCCAGCCAATGGAAAAGCACTGTTCCGGCCCCGGGGTTCGGCGAGCGGGCCCCTTACCAACGCACTGCCGCGGCGGCCCAGGTGAGGCCCGCCCCAAAGGCGACCAGGACGATGTGATCGCCCTTGTCGATCATCCCGGCCCGATTCGCTTCGTCCAGGGCGATGGCGCAGGCTGCGGCGGAGGTGTTGCCGTACTTGTGCAGATTTACGAAGACGCGGTCTCCCGGCACGGCGAGGTGCTTGGCGATGGCGTGAATGATGCGGAGGTTGGCCTGGTGGGGGATGACCAGCTTGATGTCATCCGCTTTGAGGCCGGAGCGCTCGATGACGAGGTTGGCGGAGTCCCGCATCCGCGTCACGGCGTGCTTGAAAACCTCCCTGCCGATCATGGCGAGGGTGGCGAGGCGCTGGTCGGCGTTTTCGGTGGTGATGGGGCACGCCGATCCGCCCCCCGGGATGTTGAGAAGGTGTGTTTGTCCGCCATCGGTGCCGATGTCGGTTGCGAGGATCTCGCTCTCGCCCTTGCAGCCGCGTTTCAGGACCGCCGCTCCCGCTCCATCCCCGAACAGGACGCACGTGGAGCGGTCTTCCCAATTCACGAAAGCGGAGAGTTTCTCGGCACCGATGATGAGGGCATTTTCGAACGCGCCGTCCGAGATGAGCCGCTTCGCGATTTTCATCGCGTAGATAAATCCGGAACAGGCCGCGGAGATGTCGAATGCCACCGCTCGGTGCGCCCCGAGGTTTTGCTGGACGTAACAGGCGGTGGCGGGCGTAAGCGTATCGGGTGTGATGGTGGCGACGATGATGAGCTCGAGGGCGGCGGGATCCATGCCGGCCATTTCGAGGGCCTTGCGGGAGGCGTTGGTGGCGAGGTGCGACGTGGCTTCATCTTCGGCCGCAATACGCCGCTCCTTGATTCCGGTGCGGCTCGTAATCCACTCGTCGGAGGTGTCCACCAGTTCCTCGAGGTCGGCATTGGTAAGGACCCGCTCGGGCAGGAAGCTCCCGGTGCCTGCAATCATGACTGGCAGCTGCGATGCCGTGCCGCTCATTGGGGAGGAGTGAATGCCAGCTTTCGCGCCCGGGCAAGTCGCAACTCGCGGGTTATTTCAGCCCGCGCAAAGCTTCTACAATATGGGGATTGACTTTGAGCTCGATGGACTCTGCGGCCACGCGAATGGCGTTCTGAATGGCGAGGGCGGTGGAGGAGCCGTGTGAGATAATACACACCCCGTTCACCCCGAGGAGGTGGCTGCCGCCATAGGACTCATAGTTGGTGCGATTCTTCACGGCTGCGAACCCTCCTTTGGCGAGGAGGGCCCCCGTCATGCGAACCGGATTGCGCTTCATTTCCTCTCTCAGCCACTTTGAGATGGCCTTGGCGGTGGCTTCGCAGCTCTTCAGGACAATGTTGCCCACGAAGCCGTCACAGAGACAGACATCGAGTTTGGACATGAAGAGGTCGTGGCCTTCCACGTTTCCCAGCCACTCGAAGGGGGCCTTCCCGGTGTCCGCCAGCTCCTTGAGGAGGCAGAAGGTCTCCTTGGTAAAGGCGGTTCCCTTTTCGTCCTCTTCCCCGTTGGACATCAGACCGACGCTGGGGCGCTCGACCTTGAGGACATGGCGCGCATAAACCGAGCCCATCACGGCGTATCCGACCAGATGGCGCGGTTTTGCCCCCGGATTGGCCCCGGCATCGAGAATATTGCAGATCCCGTAATCGTTGGGAATGGGAGAGGCGATCCCGGCCCGCTCCACCCCTTCGAGCAGGCGCAGCTTGAGCGTGGCAGCCGCCACCGCTGCTCCGGTGTTGCCGGCGCTGATCACGGCGTCGGCTTCGCCGGATTTCACCAGGTCGGTCGTAAGCGAGATCGACGACTTTTTCTTTTTGCGGAGTCCCCGCACCGCGGACTCGCCCATTTCGATCTTCTCGGGGGCGTGCACGATCTCGAGTCGCGTATCGTCGCATCCTTGTTTCCGGCATTCGGCCTCGACCGTCGCGGCATCGCCCACCAGGAAGACGCGCTCGATCCTGGGATAGCGCCGCAGGGCCTCGCGCGTGCCGACCACGACGACTTCGGGGGCCTTGTCCCCGCCCATGGCATCGAGGGCGATTCTCATGGAGATTTCAGAGCCCGGAACTCGCAATCCAGAACCCGGCGAGAGCTACGGAGGTGGAAGCACGGGCGCATCGCCGGCCTCAAATTAAAGAACTTCCACGTCCAGGACCTGGCGTTCGCGGTAAAATCCGCAGGAAGGGCAGGCGATGTGGCCGGGAACCCGGCTACCGCACTCCGGGCAGGTCTGGAGCAGGGGTCTTCGCCAGCGGTTTGCTCCGCGGCGCATGCGCTGCTTCATCTTCGACGTTCTGCGTTTTGGGACTGCCATGGCGAAATAAGCGGTTAGGATTAATCGTCCGGGTTTTCGAGGGCGTCGAGGGGAGCCCAGCGGCTGTCACCCTGCGGGGCGGGCGCGGGCGGGACCTCTACCTCATCCCCCCCCGGGTTGTCCACCGCTAAATACCGGGTATCAATCTCGCACGGGACCGGCTCGTCGCCCTCGTCGCAGCGGGGGTAGGGCGGAAAGTTCAGCAGGATCTCTTCCCGGATCGAATCGGTGGCGTCGATTTCCCCCTCGGTGCCTATTTCAAAGGAAATCGCGGTGTCTGGCAGGTCGATCGTCTTCCGGAAGAGGGTGAGAGTCCGCACGCACTGGAATTCGAAGGGGGCGCTGAGGTGGCCCTGCAGGAGCAATTCGTCTCCGAACCGCTGGGCGTGAAGGTCGTAGGCGAGGGGACCAAGCGGCTTGCTATCGCCATTCGTGAGATCGAAAATATTGGCCGGCAGCTCCCCTGCGAGCTGATTGCCTTCCTCCGGGAGAGTTCCCAATTCGATCACGAGACGCTCCATAGGCGCGAATGTAGATTGAAAATTGCCGGTGGACTATTGAAATAAAGCCGTGGAGCGCATTCCTCCTCATGTCTTGCTCGGTGCCTATACCGAGGGGGTCTTCCCGATGGCGGAAGCGGGGGAGATTCTGTGGTTTTCTCCCCTCAAGCGCGGGCTCATTCCGCTCGATAACCGCTTTCACATTCCGCACGGGCTGAAGCGAATCCTGAAGCGCGATCCCTATGAAGTGAAACGCGACACGGCCTTCCGGGAGGTGATGGAAGGCTGCGCGGCGCGGGAGGAGACGTGGATCGATGATGTCATCATTGACAGTTACTGCCACCTCCACGAGCTGGGATTTGCGCATTCCGTGGAGTGCTGGGACGAGGAGGGCTTGCAGGGGGGCCTTTACGGCGTGGCACTGGGGCGGGCCTTCTTCGGGGAGTCGATGTTCACGCGCAAGCGGGACGCCAGCAAGGTTGCGCTGGTACACCTGGTGGAGTGGTTGCGGGGAGAGGGGTTCATCCTGCTTGACACGCAATGGATGACGGACCACCTCCGGCAATTCGGCGGCGAGGAGATTTCGCGCGACGATTACTTCATCCTGCTGGATCAGGCGTTGGAAGACATTTACGAAGTTCCCGGCAAGAGTGAACCAGAGGAGCAGCCGTCGCAGTGAGCTGTTCGGCGGAGTGGAATCCCCAGGAAACCAGGAGGGGTTGCATGCCCGCCGCGGTTGCAGTCTCGAAATCGATGGTGGAGTCCCCGACAAAGGCGACCACTTCCGGGGGAAGGGCGAGCTGGCCCGCAATCTGCAGGGCGCCGGTGGGATCGGGCTTGCGGGGGATTCCCTCGCGTTGCCCCAACGTCGCATCTATCGGAACCCAGTCGAAGAGGGTATCCACAATCTCGACCGTGAAGCGGTGCGGCTTGTTGGAGAGGACTGCCAGCGGAAGCCCGCCGCGGTGCAGGTCTTCGAGCAGCTCGCGGATTCCCGGGTAAAGGTGAGTTCCCTCCCGCCAGGTCTCGGCGTATTCGTGCACGAAGGCCGCCTCGATCTCCTCGATCTCGGCCTCGCTCGCACCGTCGCCCAGCCCGCGCTGCGCCAGGACCCAGCTTCCGTCGCCGATGAAGGTGCGGATGCGATCTTCGGGGTGGGGGGGATGGCCGTGCGATTCGAGAGCACGGTTCAAACCTCGCGCGATTCCTGGGAGGGAATCGACGAGGGTTCCGTCGAGATCGAAGATGGCGGCGCGGATCACGCCGCTGCCCTTACCGGGTGCCGGGAAATTTGGCGACGCAATTCCACCCGAGCTCCTCAGGCCTCGCGCCCCCCGGCCAGTGCTTCGATTGATTGGCGATTGCCCGTCCGTTTCGGACCGGTCCGGCTGCCAGAATCAGTAAAGCATTGCCACCAGGGCTTCGTCCGAGAAGGCGGAGGGGTCGTCCGCCGCCTCGAAGAGCATCTCCTCCTCCACCAGCTCATCCAAGGCCGGGGCGGTGACGGGAACGGGATCCGGCGTCTCCACCATGCCGGGCTTCTCGGCGGCGGGATTGAGGCTGGCGGTGACAACCACCGCGGCGGCCGCTCCGAGGGCCCCCGCCAGGAGCGGCTTGGGCCGTAGCAGACGCTGCCACCAGCGGACCGGGGTCTCTTCCGCGAGACGGACCGCTCTCATGACGTTGCGAACGAAAAACGGCCCCGCTTCGGGGGCTTTCGCCTCGTCAACGAGCTTCCAGACGGGGTCGTTTTCCAGGTCGTGGTGGTCAGGGCCGCTCATGATTGCTGGTGGATTCAGGGTTTGAAACCCCCTTGGGAACGAAAAGTTTCAGAAATTGTAGACGAAATTTGCGTAATTAGTGGCCCCGGGCCTCCCCCCAGAGCTCGATCTGGAGGCGGTCCGAGATCCGGTAGCCGTGGTTCAGGCACTGATCCGCGATCCATGCCCGGCGCTCGTGCAGGGTGGCGGCGTCCCGGCCTTCGGGCATCAGGATAATGCGGTCGGGATCCACCCCAAACCGAATCCGGATTTTCCCGATCTCCTCCAGGTCCGCCGGCTTGGTCACCACGAATTTGAACCAGGCCTTGGGCGACTTCGCGAAGACGCCCAGAGCCTCCCCATTGATCCGGAGTTCTTCCGGCATCCCGGAATTTTCCAGTTTCGGCGAAACATTGTACTGCGCGATCAGGCCATCGAGGTCGGCATCAGGCCGGATCGTTCCGTTGGTTTCGATTTCCACTACCCAGCGGGAATCGCGCTCGTGCAGAATTTCGAGCACGTCGACGAACTCTTCCTGTTGGACCAGGGGCTCCCCGCCCGTCACCACGAGGCGACGGCAGTTATGCATCATGATGGCAGCCGCCACGTCGGCCGGGGTCATTTCAATCAGGTGGGCGTCCTTGCGAAATTTCGTGTAGCCCGGCTCCCCATCTTTCTGGTGCGGCCAGGGGGTTCCCTTCCAATTCCAGGT
>CAUZKZ010000086.1:0-14920 GCA_963580345.1 Verrucomicrobiia bacterium
GAGGCAAAAACAGATGTTCGCCACCAGCCCGAAGGCCAGCGAGACCGCCACCAGCTCCAGGGGGTGCCCGATCAGGTAGGTCGGACCCGCGGCATCCCCCTGGACGGTGATCCGGTCCTGCAACGACAAGGTCCGCAGAAGCACCGCACAGCCGGGAAACACCATGATGACATTGTAGAGCAATCGCAGGCGCTCCCAGGCTCTCACCGTTGCACGGCATTACTGAATCTCCGGCGTGAGGGGCTTCATCTCAGGCATCGCGCTTTCAAATAATCGAACACGGCCTCCGCGGACGCCACGGATCCCGCCCCCGCTCCGATCAAGACCGGCCGCTCCGGCTCGGACACCACATCCCGCCCGTGCGACCCCTTGACGAGGCCCGCCTCGAGGGGAATCACCTTCAGCAGTCCCCGAAACCCCAGCTTCTTTCTGAGAAGAAACTTCGCCACTTTCAGCCGCGGGCAACAGAGGGCAGGATCCACAAACAACTCGGCGGGATCATAGCCCGGCTTGCGGTGAATATCAACCGTCCGCGCGAAGTCCGGCGCCAGCGCGTCGTCCTCCCAGTAATAATAGGTGAACCACGAATCCGGCCCCGCCACCGCCACGAAATCTCCGCCCCGCCGGCCCCCGATGCCCCCTCCGAAACAGCTCTCGCGCACCTCCTCCACCCCCGGCGTGTCCTCCAGCAACGAGCGCACCTCCCCCCGGATCGTGGGATCGTTCACGTAGACGTGGGCCACCTGGTGATCCGCTACTGCAAAGGCCCGGCACGCCCCGGCATCCAGCAATTCCAGGCCCAGCTCGTCCTTGATCTGCAACCAGCCCTTTTTCCGAAAGATCCGGTTCAAATGCACCGGCCGGCTCACTTTCGATATACCGTACTCGGAGAGGACCAGCACTTCCACCCCTCGCGATTCGAGAAAGTCGATGAGGTTCCCGGCGACCCGGTCGATCGCAGCCAACTCCGCATCCATCTCCGGTGCGTCCGGTCCCCAGATCTGCAGCCCGTAGTCGAGATGGGGCAGGTAGACCAGGTTCAAGTCCGGCTCCTGGCGCTCCTCGATCCACTTGGCCGACTCCGCGATCCACTCCGACGATTCGATCCCGGCGCGCGGTCCCCAGAAACTCGGAAAAGGAAACTCGCCCAGGTCCCTCTTGATGGCCTCCCGCATTTCGTGGGGACGCGCGTATACGTCGAAGACCTTCCGCCCGTCGGCAGGATACATGGGGCGTGGCGTGATGGAGTAGTCCGCGCTGGAATACATGTTGTACCACCAGAACATCTTCGCGCAGCGAAACCCCTCCCGCTCCCGGCGCACCGCCTCCCAGAGCTTCTCGCCGTGCACGAGGTGGTTGCTCTGCTTCCAGAAACGAATCTCGGCGTCCTCGCGCTCATACCAGCCGTTGCCGACGATTCCGTGCTCCCCGGGCGAGCGCCCGGTCAGGTAGGTCGCCTGGGCGGTGGTGGTCACCGCCGGAAAGACCGGGCGGAAGGACGCGATCTCGTGCCGCCCGGCAAACTTCGTCAGCCGCGGCGTCTTCTCACCGAGGAGGCCATTCGTGAGACCCACGACATCCAGGACGGCAAGACGGTTCATGGCGAGCCGGGCACTCAGGCCGGAGCCGCGGCGAGGGACACTTCCTTCAGCTCTTCCATGCACGCCTCGAGACGGTCCTCATCCAGCTCGTGCAGATCGAACCCAGTCCCGACCGACTTCAACATGAGAACCGTCAGCTGGCCCCCGAGATGTTCGCGAAATTCTTCGAAGCCGTTGAACACCCGCCGGCGCCCCTCTTCATTCCGAAACTCGAGTGCCTCATGCCAGATCGGAAGCTGCAATTCCTGCAGGAGAGAGATCACGCGCCAGGCGTCCTCTTCCGGAAACCATTCCGAGCGCGCCGAGTAGAGGGTGTCCAATGCAACCCCCACGGAGACGGCCTCGGCGTGGCTCAACTCGAACTCCGTCAGCTGTTCCATCTTGTGCGCGGACCAGTGTCCAAAGTCGAGCGGGCGGCTGTTCCCGGTCTCGAAGGGATCGCCCTCCTGCGCGATGTGCCGCGCATGCAGGATAGCGGAACGCTCCACCGCCTCCTCAAGGACGGACGGCTCCAGCGCCACCAAGCTCGCCGCATTCCTCTCGAGCCAGTCGAAGAACTCCCCATCCTTCACGAGGGCCACCTTCACCGCCTCCGCCAGACCGCTGCGATTGTTCCGCTCCGTCTGGGTGTAGAGAAACTGGAAATCGTTGACCACCGCGTAGGGCACCGCGAAGGCCCCAATGAAGTTCTTTTTCCCGAAGGCATTGATTCCATTCTTCACCCCCACCCCGCTGTCGCCCTGCGCAAGGGTGGTGGTCGGAAATCTCACCAGGCGCACTCCCCGGTGGGCGGTCGCAGCCGCCAGCCCGATCACGTCGAGAAACGCTCCACCCCCGATGCAGAAAACGTAGGAATGACGATCGATCCCATTGCGCTCGATCGGCGAAATCCCATCCATGATCTCCGTTTTGCTGATTTTGCTCTCCTCGCCACCCGGCATCACCACGATCTCGGTGAGAACGATACTTTCGAGCCTCCCGAGGTAGTTCTTGATGTCCTCGCACAAGCCGGGAAAAAGCCGGACGATCTCCTTCTCGACGAACACCAGTACTTTCCTCTCCCGCGCCGCCTCGAGCAATTCGGAAACGACCGTGTTACCCTCCGCGAAGGCCTCCTTCGTGAAGCGCACACGGTGCCGAAAGGTCACCGGAATGTCGAAATCGTAATCGGCCATGGGCTGCGCCTAGGTAGCCCAGACTACGAGCGATGGCCAACGTTTCTTAGCCCCGTAATGGGGTGGTCCCAAATCCGCCTTGTGGAGGGCTCCACGGCTGTTAGGAAGTGGCCATGGGCTCCACCAGGACAATCGCGGAAGGAAGGTATCTCGGGCTTTACGAGCGCGACGACTGGGAATTTGCGGAGCGCCCCAATGCCGAGGGGGTGGTAGGTATCCTGGCCCGAACCGCGGACTCCGAGATTGTCCTGGTGGAGCAATACCGGGCGCCGATGCAGGCCAGGGTGATCGAAATTCCAGCCGGACTGGTCGGCGACGAAGAGGAGCACCACGGAGAAGCGCTGGAGGATACCGCCCGCCGTGAGCTGCTCGAAGAGACCGGCTACCGCGCAGGGGACCTTTCCCTCCTGCTCTCGGGGCCGACCTCTGCGGGCATGACCCCGGAATTGACTCACCTCTTCCTGGCAACCGGCCTGCATCGCGAGGGCAAAGGCGGCGGAGTGGGAGGCGAAGACATCAAGGTCCACCTCGTTCCCATGTCCGGATTGCGGTCCTGGCTCAAAACCCGCGAAGCGGAAGGACTCCTCGTCGATTTCAAGATTTACGCCTCCCTGTGGCTGGCCGGATTTCACGACTTGCCATGAAGCAGCCTGACGCCGGAGGCCATCGCGTCGCATTCCCATGAGCGCCGACTACCAGCAACGATTCGCCGGAATCGCCCGCCTTTACGGACCGGAAGTGCTCGAAAAGTTTCGCTGCACCCACCTCGCGGTGATTGGGATTGGAGGGGTCGGCTCCTGGGCTGCGGAGGCCCTGGCCAGAAGCGGGATCGGCGAACTCACGCTCGTGGATCTCGATGAGTTGTGTCTCACCAATGTCAATCGCCAGATCCATGCCCTCGATGGACAGCTCGGGAGAGCGAAGGTGGAGGCCATGGCGGATCGCATCGCCGGAATTAATCCGTCCTGCGAAGTGCATGACTTGGCCTCCTTCTTCTCCCAGCGCACCGTTGATGAAGTTCTCTCTCCGCAGGGCCGCGATCTCTGCGCCGTGATCGATGCCATCGATGTCTTCGGCCCGAAATCACTCCTGCTCTCGGCTTGCCGGACGCGCAGCCTTCCGGTCGTGACTTGCGGGGCGGCTGGCGGTCGCAGGGATCCCTCCCTGGTCGAGGTGGCCGACCTCTCACGCACCCACAACGACGCCCTCCTGAACCAGGTGCGCAGGAAGCTCCGCAGCGACTACGGCTTCCCGAGCGGCGAAAAGAAGGCCAAGCGATTCGACATCCCGGCGGTTTTCTCGCCCGAAAACGCCGTCTACCCGCAATCCGACGGCAGCGTTTCGGAAGAACGACCCGGGAACCTCTCCCCCGGCCTCCGCTGCGATGCCGGCTACGGCTCCGTCACCCACATCACCGCCTCCTTCGGTCTCTTCGCGGCCAGTGAGATCCTCAACCGCATCGCCACCGGCTGACACCAACTCCTGAAAGTGGTCATCGCGGCAGTCCCTGCCCGCATTGGGACCGATTTGAACCGACCGACAACCGAAACCGACAGCGGACCCCTACTTGACGCCCTTCTTCGACAAGCGGGTTCCCCGGGTCGACCCCTGGCGAGCCTTGAACTTGGGGTTGGTCTTGTTGATGACGTAGAGGGTGCCCCGGCGCTTCACGACCTGGCATCCGGCGTGCCGGCGCTTGAGGGAGTTGAGGGAAGAGAGAACTTTCATGGCTCGTCCGCAATGGGACGCGCACTCTACTCCCGGGCCCTCCCCTGTAAAGCGCCTTTTCACGGGATGACCCGCGGGACGGGATTTCGCCAATCTTGCCGTATCCCGGCGGGTATGAGACGCTGGACGCGTTGCCGCAGCCGGCTGCAACGAAGATGGCTTGCCACGGCGCTGCGGCTTGCCACGGCGAGGGAAAGCGAAGACGGGAACGCATGGCGGAGAATTTATACCAGGAAACCACGGAGGCCCCGGGCACCCCCTTCGACCTCTCCCTCCGTCCGCCGGGCTTCGGGGAGTTCCACGGCCAGGAAAAGATCAAGGAACGGCTGATGCTCATGGTCGAGGCCGCCCGCGGCCGCAAGGACGTCCTCGAGCACATCCTCCTCTCCGGCCCTCCCGGCCTCGGCAAGACCACCCTCGCCTACATCATCGCTTCCGCAGCGGGCTCCACCATTCACACCACCTCCGGACCGCAGATCGAAAAGGCGGGCGATCTCGCCGGCATCCTCACCAACCTGCAAAAGGGCGACGTCCTCTTCATCGATGAAATTCATCGCCTACACCCTGCCATCGAGGAGTACCTCTACCCCGCCATGGAAGACTACCGGCTCGACATCATCATCGACTCCGGTCCGTCCGCGCGTTCGATCCAGTTGAACCTTCCCAAGTTCACCCTGGTCGGCGCCACCACCCGCGCCGGCATGCTGACCTCCCCCCTGCGCTCGCGCTTCGGACTCGTGAACCGGCTCGACTACTACGGCGTCGACGAACTCTGCATCATTATCAAGCGCTCCGCCGGCTTGCTGGAGATCAGCATCGACGAGGGGGGCGCTGGGGAAATCGCGGCGCGTTCACGGGGCACTCCCCGCGTCGCCAACAATCTTCTCCGCTGGGTGCGCGACTACGCGCAGGTGAAAGCGGACGGGGCCATCACCGCCGAGATCGGCGCCAAGGCCCTCGCCATGATCGAGATCGACGAAGACGGCCTCGACGAAATGGACAAGCGCATCCTGGAGACCGTCATCTACAAGTTCAATGGCGGGCCGGTCGGACTGAGTTCTCTCGCCGTGGCGGTGGGGGAAGACGCCTCCACACTCGAGGAGGTCAACGAACCATTCCTCATCATGCAGGGATTCCTCAAGCGCACCCCCCGGGGACGGGTCGCCATGCCGTCCGCCTACGCCAAGATCGGCGCCACGCCGCCCAAGGGGGAACAGGGACAACTCCTCTGATCGGTGGCTGCCGCGGCTCGAGGCAGTCCCTCCCGGCGCGGCGCGAGGCTGGGCGGATCGGCTGGAAATGGGTGACACCTGCCGACCTTCCAGGATCCATCCGCAATCCTCACAAAGCTCACCCTCCAATTTCCAAATAAACCCCACTCAGGGCTCAAACCCCAATGGGGCCATCCTTCGATCCGGGACCCCCGAACCTCGAACCTCGACCATCGAACCTTACTCCACCTTGAGCAATCTCTGCACCGACTTCGATTTCACGGGCATTTTCCCCGGGGCGCCTTCCGCCTTGGGAACGGCATCCGGAACGGCCATTTCCAGGTCGATCGAGGTGGTGATCTCGGCGGGTTGCCCCAGCGCAATGTCGAACAGCATCTGGCCGGAAATATTCCTGGCCTCCGCTTTCAGGACCTTTTCCTCCTCCCCCGGAGCGTCCTCCTTCATTTTCCCGCTCAACGAAATGCGTGCCATTTTTTTTCCTTCGCGCTCCTCGATCGCATCGAGAGTAAAGGTGTAGAGCAAGGTGAGGTCTCCACCCAGGCCTCCCATCGGCAGGCTCACCTCCGATTTCCATGTCTCTCCGACCGCCACCTTCCGGTTCGGCACGAATTGTGCCGACTGTCGCGTCATCGCCTCCAGTTCCGCCTTTCCGAATCCAAATTGCGAGGCCGCCTGAAGACTCTCCAGCCCTTCCATCTCCAGCAACTTTCCATCCTTGCTGTAAATCGTCGCGAACTTCGCCTTGGCGAGCGGATCGAGCACCGCAGCAATCAATCCCCCGCTCTTGGCAGGATCCTCCGAGTCATACTCCATCACGATGCCCGACATGGCGACATTCATGCGAATCGCCTCGAACTGCGTTCCCACCTTGATCCCCTTCTCGTGTTCCGACGCGTCGTTGCGCACCCTCATCGACATCTTCGAGTTCGAATCGATCAGACCCTGGCCGGGGAATGGCATCTTCATTTGCGAATCGGTGGAATTCTCGAAGAGATAACTCTTCCCGGGCTCCCATCGTAAGCCCAGCATGACACCGGAATCCGGGCCGGCGTCCGGCCCCTGCTCCGGCGCGCCTTTCTCCTCGGCTCTCGCCCGCTCCGTTCCTCCCTTGCAACCGGCCACGAAAAGGACGGCCCCCGCCAGCAGGGGCATGGCCAATAATTGGCAGGCCCCCCTCATCTTGCTGCTCATCCTCGACTTTGTCTGAACTCGCCCGCGCCGACACAAGGGAAAACTCCCCTGCCGCTCGCCGGAAAAATCTGCCGTTCGGACCGATTCGGGGGTAAACTCCTCCCAGATGGCAGGGAATCTGGCGGATTTGATCGATCGATGCCGGGAGAGCGGTCTCCGCCGAACCAAGGCCCTCGAAGAACTGCTGGCCACCCTCCTCAAAGCCGACCGGCCCATGACGCTCGCCAAGCTGGAACGGTCCAGGCGCCTCGCCACCCAGTGCGACAAGGCCACCATCTACCGCCTTCTGCACCGGCTCACGGATGCCGGAATCGTGCGGCGGCTCGGTCTCCACGAACGCGCCGCCTACTTCGCCCTCGTCATCCCGGGTCAGCACCGGGACTACCTGATTTGCACCGAGTGCGGCAAGATCTCTCCCATCGACGCCCCCTGCCCGGTGCACGACCTGGAAGACGAGATCCGCCGCGATACCGGTTACAAGAACCTCTACCACGAACTCGAATTCTTCGGCACCTGCCCAAGGTGCGCGTGAGATCATCCCCTCTCTCCGACCCGTCAGATCCGTCAGCCCCGTCATTATCATCGATCTTCAGACCTTCGTTGTCCTCCGTGCCCCCCACCGACTCCCTCCCCGAGAAATTCTTCGAGTTTCTCTCCGTTGAGAAAAACGTTTCTCCCCGCACTCTCGCCAACTACGAGCGGGCGCTCCTGGCGTTCCGCGATTGGATGGGAGACAGTTTCACCCATTGGCGGGACGTCACCGCCGACCACTTCCGCGCCTACCTCTTCGATTGCATGAAGCGTGAACTGGCGCGCTCCACGATCCGTCTGCACTTCTCCGCCCTGCGCTCCTTCTACAAGTTCCTCGTCTACCGGCACGGCCTCGCCAAGAGCTCCGTGGCGGAAGTCAACCTGCCAAAACTCGAGCGCCAACTCCCGGTCGTCCTCACCCTCGCCCAGATCGAGCAACTCCTCGATCTTCCCCATCACCTCCCAAGGGAAAAACAGGCTCCGGCCTGGCTTGCGCAGCGGGACGCCGCCATCCTCGAGCTCTTCTATTCCACCGGCCTCCGCCTCGCCGAACTGGCCGCCCTCGGGGTGCGCGACATCGATGCCCTCGCCGACAGCGTGCGCGTGATCGGCAAGGGTTCCAAGGAGCGCCTCGTTCCCATCGGGTCCCACGCCATGAAGGCCATCGAGGCCTACCGCAACGCCGCCAGGGTCACGGAGGGCCCCCTCTTCGTCTCCAAGCTGCGCAAGCGCCTTTCCACCCGCTCCATCAACACTCTCCTCAAGAAGTACCTGGCGGCTTCCGACATTCCGTTCAACGTCACTCCGCACAAGCTTCGCCATTCCTTCGCCACCCACCTCTTGGACGCCGGCGCCGATCTCCGCAGCGTGCAGGCCCTCCTCGGCCACTCTTCCCTCTCCACCACCCAGATCTACACCCACGTCACCAAGGAACGCCTCCGCGACGCCTACGATCAGGCCCATCCCCGGGCGGGTTAGAAGTGCGGGCTACCGACCCGCTACCCGCAGGCGCATGAAGAACTCCTCTGCGCCCGATGTGACCGGCATCGCGGAGCGATAGGTAACCAACGACGTCCCGTCGCCCTGGTGGACCTCGCTGAGGAACTCGACGATCCCCGGCCCGGAATTCCAGGTCTGCAGGTCCGAAGTAGCCTCCACGATATGAATCACGTCGTCCGCGGCCAGATTGCGTCGGTAGCTGAGGAGCAGGTAGTCGCCAGGGAGGACTCCTTCGACCTCCAGGCGCGCCACGGAGATGGTATAGCTCCCCGGGCCGCTGGTCGGATCGGAATCATTTGAGCCCAAGGCGTGTTCGAAGAAGGCGGAGAGCAGGTCGGAGTCCTGGTCGGCGTCGGCATCACCTGTGAAGGTCACGCGGTCCGAGGTGCCGGGATTACCGCCGACCGCGGTGCTGGCGCGCCAACTGGCGGGGTCACCGTGGTCGGGGTTGGTGAGCGGGGCGATCAGCACCAGGCTGAAGCCGTCACCGTCGGCCGCCACCGGCCAGGGCGGGAGATCGTTGTAGGTGAAGTCGCGAATCACTTCGCCTCCCGCCCCCACGAGCCGGAGCGCCTCCCCGCCGTTGCTGAGATTCGTCCCGCCTGTGAACGGACCCGCGACGAGTCCGCTCAGCCCGCTGCCGTAGCGCAGTTCGAAGGCGTCCGCGTTGCTCACCACCAGGAGCCGATCACCCGGGTTCAGCGACGTGATCGCGCCGTCCGCGAAATCGAACGTCACCCCGTCCACAAATGTCACGTCGCTCAGGTCGATCGGACTGGCGCCGATGTTGGTCAGTTCCAGGAATTCGAAATCGTCGCGGTCCGTGAAGCCCGCCGTGATCTCCGCGGCGGACAGGACCGGCGGCCGGTACATGATCTCGGATATCACAAGGCTCCCCGCAGGCGGCCGCAGCGACACGCGAAGGCGCAGGTAAAGCGTTGCGGCCCGGGGATCCACGACGCGGTAGGTGACCGTCGCGGTCCCGTCCCCGTTGGGGACCTCGGAGACAAATTCCACCACCCCGTCTCCCGACACCCATGTCGCGAGCTCTTCCGAGACATCAATCTCGTAAAACAAATCCACCGACGCCTCGTTGCGCTGGAAACTGAAAAGCAGTTCGCCTCCGGCCAGGTGAGTGCCCACCAGTCCAGGTCCGGAGAGCGGGTCGCGATCGTCGCTGCCGAGGCCGTATTCCATCAGGGCCGAGAGCCCGTCGAGGTCGAGGTCGGCCCCGGGGTCACCCGAGAAGGGAACCGGGTCGGCCGCCCCCGGGCTGCCCCCGAGGCGGGTGCTGGCCCGCCAGTTGGCGGGATCGGCGTGGTCGGGATTCGACGAGGGGTCGATCAGGATCAGGCTGAATCCGTCGATCCCGGCCGCCTCCGGCCAGGGCGCCACGGCCCCATAGGTGAATTCGCGGATCGGGGCGCCACCCTCGGCCCCCAGGAAAATCGTCTCTCCATCGTTCTGCAGACCCGTCCCGGCCGCGAACTCGCCGGCAATCCGGTCGCTCCACCCGTTCCCGTAGCGGATCTCGAAGGCGGCCTGGTTCCGAACCACCAGGACCCGTTCGCCCGGCTCCAGGGAGATGATGGCGCTGGTCGCGAAGTCGAAGAGAATACCTGCACTGAATGACGCTCCGCGCAGATCGACGCGCCTCGGCCCGATATTCATCAACTCGACGAATTCGAAAAGGTCGCGATCGTTGAAGCCACGCGCCGCCTCCCCCGAACTCTCCCGCTCCGGCCGATACATGATCTCGGTGATGGCAAGATTGGTGGCGTCCGCAGGGACGGCCCCAACCACGAACGTGGCGCCTGTGGGCGCGCTCCAGACTGTGCCGTTGTAAGTGCGCGCCGTCACTTCCACGGTCTCGCTCAGGAGGATCGGGTTACTGACGATCGCCTCCGTGATTTCCAACTCGGGAAGTACGAACATGTCCGACCCGGAGGACGAGGAGTTCAGGGCATGAATCGCCAGGACGTTCGGACCGTCGACAAAGCTATTTTTGAAGTTGGTGATGTCGAACAGCTCGAACACTTCGACCGCTTCGTCGGATTGGCGGTCGGTTGCAGCCGAGTTCCAGGTCAATCCTGCCGGATTGTTGGAGCTGGCCACCTCCACCCCGTTGACATAGGCCACGAAGCCGTCGTCGTACTTCATTTTCAGGGTGGCGGTGATGATGTTTTGAGGGTTGTTAGCGAAGTCGAAACGGAAGCGGGTGTAGACACTGGCATTGAATCCCCGCGCCACGCTCTCGAGGTCGGTATTGAGAAGGGGGAAAGGCGGAGTGGTCGCCTTCCAGCCAAGTCCCGAGGTGCCGTCCGGCCAGGCCGCATCAGCGAAGGTTTCCCCGGTCCAGGTGGTCCCGAGCGACCCGTCGGGCGGCACCAGGTACTTGCAGGCCGCCGCGGACTGCACGTAGTTGGTGGTGGTCCGTGTGGCGGCGAAGCGCCGGGAACCCGCTGCTCTCGCGCCTCCGCTCGCCCGCGGATCGGACCCGTCGGTGGTGTAGATGACGCTCCCTCCGTTCGAGGTAATGGCGAGCCCGAAGCCCTCCGGCACCGCCCCGCCGTGCTGGTTGAAGACCGGCGATACGAGGAATTTCGAATCGATCCAGCGGACGCGGGCCGCGAGCCACCCTTTCATGTGTTCGACCTCCCCTTCCCAACCTCCGAGGCTGCCGGCGAATTGCCCTCCGTTGGGCTTGGGCCCCCAGCGCACGAAGTTTCGCGCCTGGGCCTCCCTGATTTGACCGGCCAGTTCATCGACGAGGGCGTTCATGTTGGCGATGCTCATCGGCCCCTGGCGCAGTTCGTGCCAGCGGTCCTTGTACTCCTGCCAGAAATCGGGGTTGTTTCCTGCACCGCCGTCCCTCGCGCTGGTGCCCAGGAGGGTGTTCCACCAGGCCTGGGTGAAGAAGTAATCGATCGGCGCCCAGCTGTTCGGGTCGAAGGCACGCCCGTCGGAGTCGCAGCCGATGGTGCGGTCGAAGTCCCAGACCGGGCCGAAGGCGAGTTTGGCGCCGCGATGCTTGTGGAGGTAGGTGCTCAGCCGCAGTCCGTCAGGGTCCTTGCTCAGGGTCCGCAGGATGTGCTCGTCGATCCAGGCTCCCGAATCGATGTAGGCCTGGTATCCGTTCCGTGGGTCGGAGCGGGCCAGGGCCGGGGCCATCTCGTTGATGTAGTTCGTCAGGTACGCCTTTTGCCGCGGCGTGATGACATCGGCGTCGGGCTCATTGTACTGCAGGCCCTGACCGCCCGCCGAAAAGCTCCCGCCTCCGGGGTCCGAGCGGTCGATCTTGAGAATGTAGCCGCCCGTGACCTCGGGTTCCACGGCGTCTCCGGCGTTCAGTTCCTCGATGTTGACCCGGTTGGGGTCGCGCTTGATCTGCTCCATGAAGGTGTAGACTCCAAAGTAGTCGCTGTAAGCCAGCACGTCGTCGGTGTCGCTGTCGTGGATCACCTCCACGAGCTTGGTGCGCGCCGCGTAGCGGCCGATCTGGTTGCTCAGCGCATACATGAACGGATTCCGGATCAGGGCGCGATCGAACTCGTAGCGGCCGCTCAAGACCCAGTCCGACTCCGGCGGCATGCCGAAGGGCTCCACCTCGCGGTCCTCGCTGAAGTCATCCCAGGTTTCGAGCCGCATCGAGTACTTCGGCCAGCCCGCGGTACTCGACCCCCGCTTGCGCACCCCCACCCGGCTGATGAGGTCGGGGGCGTTCAGAAGCGAGCTGCGGCCGTCTTCCTTCGGCTCGAAGACGGCCATCACCATCGTCTTGAAATTGGTGGCGCCCGATTCCGGGGGGATGCCGCTGCCGAGGCTGTCGATCACCACCAGGGGAATATCGGAGGTGAAGCTCTCCAGGTCGCTCGCCAGCTTGAAATACGTCTCGGTGCGCACCGGGCCGTCGAGCGCACCCGAGGCGAAGGCACGTGCGCGGACCTGCATCGTCCTGGTGATGGCGATCACGACCCCGAATTCCGGAGAGCCCGCGTGGGGTAGACTGCCGTCGGTCGTGTACCGGATGGTCGCCCCCGGCACGGTCGAGGTGAGGGAGAGCGCGATCCGAAAATTCCTGGTAAAGGCCTGGCTGGGCCTCGCGAACTGCACCGTGCCGGCGGAGAGCTTGGCCCGGCCGTTCGCGGCCCCCGGGGTCGGTCTATCGAAGAAGCCCTCCGGAACGTTTCCGGACTCCGTGGTTCCGTAGGAGACGTCCGCGAATTGTGCGGGAAACTGGGGTGCAAACTCGCTGGCAATCGTTCTGCCATCCGAGTTGACGAGAGCGAGGTATTCTCCAGTCCGCGACAGAGCGAAACTGGCGTGCAGTTCGGAGCCGGCCACGGCCCGGTTCTTGCGCGAAGCAAACACCACCAGGTACTCGTCCGGCTGCAGCGTGACGTCTGGCAACCTCCACTTCTCGAGGTTTTTGGCATTGTCGGTCAGGTAGCTGCCGTCCAGCGAGTAGGGAGTCGGGTCCGGATTGTGAATCTCAACCCAGTCCGGCCGCTCGCCGTCCTCGTCCGCCAGTCCGCTCACGTTGGAAGCCAGAAACTCCGTGATGACCGCTCCGGCTTGCAACTGGTTCGGTGAAACAGTGGCGAGCAACGAACCGCAAAACAGGCCCGCGATGCCGGGACAACGGCAGCCGACCGGGATCCTGGTTGGAAATTTTAATCTCATGGTAAAGCGAATGCGGTCCCCGGCCAGACCGGCGAAAGGTGGGCGCCGTGCCAGGTCGGGCCTCTTTCGGCCGGAGAAATCTTGCCATTGCCATGGAAAGAAAGTCCGGCGCGCTGAAATTCGGGGGGGAGTGGTTATCGGGCCGTCATGAGCCCTTCACGCAGTCAACCCCGCCAAGTGCAGCCCGTCAAGCGGTGAAGCGGCCATAATCAGCCCTCCTGCGGGCGTTTCACCCCCGATCGCCCCATCTTTTCAGGTCATGGGATCAGTAGTCGTTGATGACAATCGCAACCGAGGGCTTGGCGGTGGCCCCGGTCACGAGGGCGTCGCCGTTGGTCATGCCCTCCGCATCGACCTTCCCGGCCCCGTAGGCATCCATCGAGGCCACGTCGTCCATCCAGACGAACTCGACATTCAAGCCCGCGGCCTTGAACCAGTCCTTCTTGATGGCGATTTCCCACGCCACCCAGCTCGGCCAGTCGCTGTAGGCGATCTTGAGGGGCGTGCCGCCGGCCTCCTGGGCCGCTCCTCCCCGGGGAGTTTCCTTCCCTTCCTTCGCGGCGGAGCCGGAAGAGTCTTTGCAACCGCCGAGTCCCAGGGCGAGGGCCGGCGGCTCAGCCAGGATTTTTGAAAAATATGTGCGGGTCGGTCTGGGAGTCATGGCGAAGTTGAGGCTCGGGTTCTTGCGGGGGAGCTCTATTGCAAGGAGGAAGAAGTCCCCATCCGCGGTGGGAATCAAGTATGCCAACTCGGGAATCCCTGCGTGCCCCCCCGGGAGGAATCCCCCGCGAGCCCGATCTCCAATCCACCAGGCGCCCTTCCGGAACGCGAAAAGAGGGAGCCTTCGGCTCCCCCTCGTCGGTTTGAAAGTTGAAAATCAGGTCGCTTAGAATCCGAATCCGACGCTCACCCCACCGTAGAAGTTGTCGGGGAGGTCGTCCGAGAAGGTCGCGGAAAGGAAGGGAGATACGGTGACGTCTTCGGTAACGCTGACGCTAATCGAAGCGGTTCCACCGAAGTAGACGGTTGAATCGGTCTGACCCACCACAACCGGATCGTCAAAGACACCGAGAAGCAGCTCGATGCCACCCGACACATTCTCCATGAGTTCACGCTCGTAGGCGAGGGTGAACTCATAGTAAAGGTCGCTGGTAGGAGGGGGGCCAATGGCACTACTACCTATCTCCCAGTAGAGAGCCGCACCGACCGAAAGTCCGGTCTCGCCAAGTTCGGCACCAAGGGCGACGTAAGGCTCGATGTCGTCGCGGAGGTTAGCGGCATTGACTCCCTGCCCGAAGTAAGAGTAGTTGGTGATACCAACCGCGACCGAGAACATGTCGTTCAGGGACTTGCTCACTTCGCCGTAGATGTCCAACTCGTTGTTGGAGGTGCCGCCGGTTCCAAAGGTCCCATACCAGATTCCGGCGCTCCAATCGAGGGCACCCAGGGATCCAAGGTCCCCCGAACCCGCAAAATCCAGGCCGAACTCAAAGAGATTCGGGCCAAAATCTTGACCACGGAAGATGTAGTCGGAACTCCATCCAGCGTGAAACTCACTCTCGATTTCCGCATTAGCAGTGCCAAGCAGAGTAGTCGAGAGTCCTGCAAGTGCCAGAACACGTATTGGTCTCATAACGGGGGCATAAAAGCACAGGTAGTGCCATCAATGAAAGAAAAATTTTGCTAATCTTAATAATTAATATATACTTACTTTCAACACGTATTTATTAACCCCCGGGAGGGAGGCCGTGGCGCACCGCATGGCCCTGGTCCCCGAGGG
>CAUZKZ010000087.1:0-14807 GCA_963580345.1 Verrucomicrobiia bacterium
AGTCTGATCGCGAACAACTGGTGGGCGGCGAAAACTCGACGAACCAATTTCCAAATAAATCTCAAACGCCAGGCTCCAAAACCCAAGCGGAAACCTCTCAGTGAGTCACGACCTTTGGTTCCTGAGATTTGTCATCTGAAATTTATTTGGAACTTGTGGGTTCGAGTTTTCGCCGAATACGACCGGTTCCAGAATTCCCAATGCGACGTCGCAGTCGATATGCACGCTCCGAACCAACTCCCAGGTTGGGCGTGAAGGGAGTGGTGGGGCGACGGCGCGGGAAGGGTGGTGAGGGGGCGGGGACGGTTTGGAGTTTGATCGCGAACAACCAGTCCGCGGCGAAAATCTCACCGGCCAAGTTCCAAATAAATCTCAAACGCCAGGCTCCAAAACCCAAGCGGAAACCTCTGAGTGGGCCGCGACCTTTGGTTCCTGAGATTTGTCATCTGAAGTTTATTTGGAACTTGTGGGTTCGAGTTTTCGCCGAACACTGCCTGTCCACCCTTTTGGGGGAACTCCAAAATCCAGCATTCAAAACTTTGAAGAATGGAGTTGATCCTGGATCTTGTTTGGAAATCGGAGCGTGGGGTTCGCTACGAACACCAAATCGGCCCGCCGCTCCCCGACATTTCCGGTAGCAGGATCCCTCTCGGTAGGCTAAGACATTACTCGTGTTCAGTTCCTTACGCTATTTCCCTCCCCTCCTGGCTCTCGCCGTGGTGATCGCGCTGGCGTCAGGTTTCGGCCAGGAGACCAAGCCGGTCGTGCGGGCCTACGTCGGCGCGCGCATCATCCCGGTGACCGCGGCCGACATTCCGGACGGGGTCATGATCGTGAAGGGCGACGCCATTGCGGCGGTTGGCAAACGGGGCGACGTCGCGATTCCCGCGGGCGCGGAGGTGATCGACCTGAAGGGAAAGATTCTCTTTCCGGGCATGATTTGCACCCATTCCCACATCGGTCGGGTGGAGGGCGGTGACCGCTCGGCGCCGATTCAACCGGAAGTGCGCGTCCTCGACTCGGTGGATGTGCTCGACAGCAGCCTCGAAAAGGCGCGCGCCGGCGGATTGACCCTGGTGAACATCATGTCCGGGTCCGGGCACCTCCTCTCGGGACAAACCATTTACCTGAAACTGCGCGATGGCAATACGATCGAAGATCTCGCCGTGAGGAACAAGGACGGATCGGTGGCGGGCGGGATCAAGATGGCCAACGGGACGAATTCCATCAGCGGCTCTCCCTTTCCCGGAACACGCGGCAAGTCGGCGGCGTTGGTGCGGGAGCAGTTCTTGAAAGCACAGCAGTACCGCGAAAAGCTGGCGAAGGGCGGAGACGATGCGCCGGAGCGCGACCTCGCAATGGAAGCCCTGGTGGAAGTGCTGGAAGGCAAGCGGGTAGTCCACCACCACACGCACCGGCACGACGACATCCTGACCGTCTTGCGCCTCCGCAAGGAATTCGGGTTCAGGGTGGTGCTGCACCACGTATCGGAGGCGTGGAAGGTTGCGGATGAAATCGCGGAGGCCAAGGTGTCCTGCTCCATCATCTTTCTCGACTCCCCGGGCGGGAAGCTGGAGGCGCGGGACATCGAGTGGAAAAACGGGGCGGAGCTGGAAAAGCGCGGCGTGCCGACCGCCTTCCACACCGACGATCCGATCAACGATTCGCGCTGGTTCCTGCGGAGCGCGGGTCTGGCGGTGCGGGCCGGGATGTCGCGGCAGAAGGCCCTTGAGGCGGTCACGATCGCAGGCGCGGAGATGATGGACCTCGCAGATAAAACGGGCTCGTTGACAGCCGGCAAGCAGGCGGACTTCGTCATCCTGAACGGCGATCCCCTCTCGGTCTACACGCGGGTGCTGGAGACGCACGTGGAGGGAAAAAAGGTCTTCGACCTGGACGACCCGAAGGACCGCCTGTGGGCGGAAGGCGGGTTTGGTGCCGGTCACCGGCGCAAGGCGGAGGGATGCTGTTTCACGAAATGAACACGACCCGCCGGACCCCGAACCCGAGGTGGCGTGCCACGATGTTGGCCGCGGGCCTGGTCGCGGCGCCGCTCGCGTTCGCTCAGCTCGCGGTCGAAGCCGAAAAGCTCTACCCGATGACCGGCGATTTGAAACCGATCGACGCGGGCGTGGTCCTGTGTTCGGCGGAAGGAAAAATCGAGAAGGTCGGCAAGGCCGCGGATATCAAGGTGCCGGCCGGCTACAAACGGTTGCAGGCGATAGTGGCGATGCCCGGGATCATCGACGCGCACGCCACGGTGGGACTCTCCGGAATCCTGAATTCGGACAAGCATGACCAGGAGCAGTTGGAGAAGTCGGCGCCGATTCAGCCGGAGTTGCGGGCCGTCGATGCCTACAACGGGCGCGATCCTCTCGTGAGATGGGTGCGCGAACTCGGGATCACGACGGTGCACACCGGTCACGCCCCCGGTGCGCTGGTAGCGGGACAGACGATGATTCTCAAGACGGACGTGGCCTCCATCACCAAGGCGGAGGATACGATCCGGCCCTTTGCGATGGTGGCGGCGACCCTGGGCAAAGGCGGATTGGCGGAAGGCGACGGGAAAGCGCCGGGCACGCGCGCGAAGTCGGTCGCCATGCTCCGCGAGAATCTTCTCAAGGCGCAGGCCTATCAGAAAAAACTCGCCGAGAAAGACGCCGAGAAGCAACCCGACCGGGACCTGAGACTCGAGGCGCTGGTGGCGGTCCTGCGCAAGGAAGTTCCCCTCCTCGTCACTGCCCACCGGCATCACGACCTCGCCGCGGCGCTGCGTCTGCAGGAGGAGTTCGGATTCAAGCTGGTTCTTGACGGGGCCTCCGAGGCCTACTTCCTGCTGGAGGAGATCAAGAAGGCCGGCGTCCCGATCCTGGTCCATCCCACCATGGCGCGGCCCTTCGGCGAGCACGAAAACATGACCTTCACCCTCGCCGCGAAGCTGCACGGCGCGAAGATTCCCTTTGCCTTTCAGTCGGGCTACGAAGGCTACGTGCCGAAGACGCGGGTGGTCCACTTCGAGGCGGCCCTGGCGGTCGCCTACGGGCTCCCCTACGAGGCGGCCCTGGCGGCCTGCACGTCCGGAGCGGCCGAGTTGCTCGGCATCGCGGACCGGGTCGGCGCCCTGAAGCCCGGATTGGACGCGGACCTCGCCCTCTTCGATGGCGACCCGCTGGAAACCACCACCCACTGCACCGGAGTGGTGATCGGAGGGAAGGTGGTCTCCAGCCAGACGCGTTAGGGCTTCACCGGAGCTGGACATCCGCCGGGCGGGCTCCAAGGTTCGACATCATCATTACCCTCGTGAAAACGCTCCTCCCTCTCACCCTGCTCGGTCTTTCTTCGTTTGCCACTGCGGCCAACGAGCACGCGGCGGCGGAAGCCACCGCTGCCGATCACGGCAAGGGCGCCCTGGAAGCCACTGCAGCAGCCATCACGGAGGCCGACCTGCGGCGCTACGTGACTCGCCTCGCCTCGGCGGAATACGAAGGCCGCGGCACCGGGGACCGCGGGGAACGGATGGCCACCGCCTACCTGGCGACCTTCTTCGAGGGGCTCGGCCTGCAAGCCCGAGGCGACGACGGTTCGTACTACCAGGTCTTCGATTTCCGCGCCGGGATGGAACTGAGCGGTGCCAACAGCCTCTCTCTGAATCTCGATGAACCCGTGGGCCTGGTGCGCCGGTTCACTCCCGGCGAGCACTATCAGCCGCTCTCGGTCAGCGCGTCCGGCCGGGTGGACACCGGCGTGGTGTTTGCGGGATTCGGCATCGCGCACGGCGACTACAACAGCTTCGAGGGACTGGAAGTGAAAGGAAAGTGGCTCATGGTCTTTCGCGGCAATCCAAAGGAACGCAAGGAGCTGGTCCGCTTCGGGCCCCTGGTCGCGAAAGCGAACCTCGCGAAGGAAAAGGGTGCGGCGGGAATCATCTACGTGAAGGGAACCAATCCCGCCATCTCCGCTGAACTGATGCCGCCGGGGACATCGGTCGGCGGGAGCAAGCCGATCCTTCCCGCTCTCACGATTACGGATCGCCTCGCGGCCTCCCTTCTCACCGGCCAAGGCGACGTTGCGGAATTGAAGGCCTTGTTCGAATCCTACAACGAGGATAAGCGGGCCGCGGGGTTCCCGCTTCCCTACCGCATCGCGGCCGAGATTGGGATCGCAGCGAGGAAGGATTACGGCCGCAATGTCGTGGCGTGCCTGGTGAGCGGCGAGGCGCCGTCGAAGGAGGCCATCGTGATCGGCGCCCACATCGATCACCTCGGCCATGGAAACCGCGGCGGAACCCGCGCCAAGGGCGAGGAGGCCGGGGGGATTCACTTCGGAGCGGATGACAACGCTTCCGGGGTGGCGGTGGTCATGGAGCTGGCCCAGTTCTTTGCCGACCGCAAGAAGGCCGGCAAGCTGGCTCTCAAGCGCGACCTCATCTTCGCGGGCTGGTCGGGCGAGGAACTCGGCCTGCACGGGTCGCGGCACTTCGTCGCAGAGGCCAAGCGGAAATTCGGCGCGGAGCTCTACCCCGGCATCGCGGCCTATCTCAATCTCGATATGGTCGGCAAGCTGCGGGACAAGAACCTCATCATCCATGGGACGGGATCCAGCAAAGCCTGGCCGGAAATCCTCGATGGCGTCGCAGACCGGGCGGAGTTCCAAATCGAGCGCTCCCCGAGCCCCCACATCCCGACCGACACGACGCCATTTTACGAGGCCGGTGTCCCGGTCCTGGCCCCCTTCACCGGCCTGCACGACGACTACCACACCCCGCGCGACACGGTGGACAAGATCGACTTTCCCGGGCTCGGAAAAGTGTCGCTCTACCTGCATGCCCTCACGGTGGCGCTGGCAGACCGGCCCGAGGCGCCCGGTTATGTGAAGTTCGACCGGACGCAAGGAGCCGCGCCCAAGGTGCGCATCGGAATGCGTCCCGAGAACAACGAGGGAGGCGGGGTGCGGGCCGCGCAGGTCATGCCGGATTCCCCGGCTGAGCGGGCCGGACTGCGCGAGGGCGACGTCCTGCAAAAACTCGACGGGGCGGAGGTCAAGGATGTGGAAGGCTTGCTCGCCGCACTGCGCAAGCTCGAGGCCGGACACGAATACGAGGTCGTGGCGCGGCGCGGCGCCGAAGAGGTGACCGTGAAGATCGTTCCGGAGGCGCGCTAGCTGCGGAACACTGAATCGTAGCCGGTTCCCTTTCGCGCCTTCCATTCCTCCGGGCCGGGCGTCATCCAGTCCTCGGGATCGACACCAAGCCCATCTGCGATGCGGTTGATGTAGTTGAAGTAGCTGACGACCTGCACCGCGATGGTGAGGGCGTCGTCGTCGAAGCCGGCCGCCCGCAGCGGAGCGAGGTCCGCTGGCCCCGACATCTCCGGGGGCGAGGGTGAGCTTCACGGCGTAGTCGCAGAGGAGGCGGTCGGGCGGCTCGAGGTCGGCCTGCCGGTAGTCGTGGACCAGCTGGCGCGCGATTTCCTTCCTCCCTGACTCGCGTCCGAACTCGGCCGCATGCGAGAGCGTTCAGTAGTAGCAGCCGTTGATGTTGCTCACCACCGCGGCCAGCATTTCGCGGCGCGGCGCGGACAGGGCGTTGGGCGCCTTCATGAGGTTGACATAGAGCGCCATCGATCCACCCAGCACGGCGGCATCCCGGCTCATGAGCTTGATGATGTTGGCAACCCCGCCCGCCCGCTTGCGAGCTGCGTCGTAAATCGTCGCGAGGGAGCCTTCCGCCGCTTCCTCCGCGATCAGTTCGATGTAGGCCATCCCGAAGTCGATCACAGCCCCCCCTTCGCATCGAGTGGCGAATCGTCGCCACAGCTCGCGATCCCGCCCGTTCGGCACGCGCCGGACACGGTGGGTCCCGATGGTCTTGTCCGGGCTGCAGCTCCACCGTTCCCTCTTACCATCGGCGGGTCCGATTCTTCCCCACGGGCAGGCTCAGGCCCCCCGGAAAGCGGCCCGGTCCGATCCGGATACCCCGCGCGGGGGGCTCCCATGCGGCCGGATCCCCCCGCCGGGCCAGGCCCGATAAGAATTGCTCACATGAGACGTATCCGTTGAGCCGCAGAAGGCCTTCGCCTTGATTCGTTGTGAACAACCACGCGCCCTTGCCCGCACCCCCCAAAAAGAGCCTGACAGGCAAACTCCGTAGATTCAGTCTGGGTGTGATGGCGATGGGACCGCGACGGCGTGCGATAATTACAGGGGCTCTCGTCCTGGGCTCCCTGGTGGCCGCTCCGCCCAGTGAGGGGCAGGATCAGGACCCCGCTCTCAACCTCTACTTCGTGGCGAACGGAGCCTACAACCGAAAGCTCTACCCGGCTGCGATCGGCGGCTTCAACGAATTTCTGCAGAAGCACCCCAATCACCCGAAGGCCGACATGGCCCGGCAGGGGCTGTCCCTGAGTTTCTACGCCCAGAAGCAATACGCACAGGCCATCCCTCAACTCGCGGCCCTGCTGGCCAAGGCCAACCTCTCCCCGGAGATCAAGCGCGATCGACTCATCATGCTGCAGGGTCAGTGCCTGTTGCGCAGCGGCAAGAAGGATGAGGCCAAGGCCATGTTCGTGGCGGAACATGGACGGCTGCAGGATCCCGCCTTCAAGGCCGCCGCCCTGGCGGTGATCTGCGACATCTCCTTCGGAAAACGGGAGTGGGAGGAAGTCCGGAAGTGGACCGCCAGCCTGTTAGGGACCAAGGTGACCCCCGACCAGGCGGGACGCGGCCTCTACCAGCAAGGATTCGCCAACCACCAGCTGAAGAAGTATCCGGAGGCGATCGCGGCGCTTGCCAAGGTGGAGGCCACCGGGGCGGACGCGATCTGGAAGACGCGGGCCGCCTACCTCCTGGGAGAGTGCCATACGATCGGGAAGAGTTACGACAAGGCGGAGCCGGCCTATGTCGCAGCGCTGCTGGGCCTCACGGGAGCCGATCTCGCCGAGTGTCACTGGCGGTTGGGTGTGACCCGCTTCATCCTCGAGAAATGGGAGTCCGCCGCGACCGAGTTCGAGGCCTTCCTCGTTGAAGAGCAGAAATCCCGGCCCGCCGACCAGAAGGTGGAGAATCCGCGGGTGATGGAGGCGCGCTTGTACATCGGCCGCTGCTACCTGCAGCGCGACGATTTCAAGCAGGCCGAGCCGCGGCTGAACGCGCTCATCGGTCTCAAAGGGCCCACCGCCGCCAAGGCGAACCTGTGGTTCGCCCGGGTCTTCACCCGCCAGGAGAGACCGAACTACGACCGCGCCGCCGACGTCCTGAAGGTTGCGGTCGACCCCTTCAAGAGCGCCCCGGTGATCAATGAGCTGCGCTTCGACTATGCGAACGCCCTCATGAGCCGGAAAGTCCCGGACTGGAAGACCGCCGCGCAGGTCCTGCAGCAAATCAACCTGGGAGCCTTCAAGCAGGCCGCGGAGGTGTTCGCGCAACGGGCCACCTGCTACCACAAGTTGAAGAACTACGCCCAGAGCGTGCAGATCGCCGACCAGTACCTCGCCCAGTTCGCCACCCACAACCTGGCCGGCGACACCCGTTTCCTGCGGGCCGAAAACCTCTTCCTGATGAACCAGCCCGATCCCGCTGCGAAGGCCTACCAGGATTTCCTCGCCGCCCACAAGGATCACCCGCTCGTCATGGCAGCCTCCTTCCGCATCGCGCAGATTCATCACCACCAGGGTCGCTGGGACCAGGCGCTCGCCTCGGCCCTGCCTCTGCTGGCCAAGAAGCCGGAAGGCCGCCTCTTCGCGCAACTCTCGTTCGTGGTGGGTGACAGTCTCTTTCGGCAGGAGAAATGGAAGGAAGCCCTGCAACCGCTGGAGGACTTCATCGCCACGCGCGTCGACAAGAAGAACAAGAACGCCCAGAAGGTTAGCATCGATCCGAACGTCGACACCGCCCTCATGCAGCTCGCCGTGAGCTACGACCGGACCGAGCAGCCGGTGAAGGCCCTGGAGCACCTCGAAACCCTGGCCCGCTTCTATCCCCAGCCCACTCCCCAGCTTCCCCTCGCCCTCGCCGAGCAGGGCCGGCTGGCCTACCAGCAGGAGAATCTCCCCCTCGCGCGCCAGGCCCTGGAGCGATTCCTGACCGAGGACAAACTGAACAAGGAACCCTTCAACAAGACCGCCCCCCCACAGCGCCCGCGGGTGCATTACTATCTCGGCTGGATCAACTCCGCGGAGAAAAAGTACGAGCCGGCCGCCGTTCACTTCGGGGAAGTCGCCAAGATCCCCAAGCACGAGCTGGCGCCCGACGCCGCCCTCCAGCAAGGCATCGCTTACGTGAGTGCCGAAAAATACGACGAAGCCTCGAAGCACTTCCCTGCCATGCTCGGGCGCTATCCGCAGCACGAAAAAATCCAGCGCGTGACTTACTACGCCGGGCTTTCCCTGGCGCGCCAGAAGCAGTGGGGGCCGGCCGGGGCCCACCTGAAAAAGGTCGCCGAAACCTGGCCGGACTCCGAGTTCGCAGACCAGGCCCTCTACGAGTGGGCGTGGTGCGAGCGTGCCCAGAAACGCGTGAAGGAAGCCGCGCAACTCTACGAGCAGTTTCTCGTCAAGTACGCCAAGAGCCCTCTCGTTGCGAAAGTCCAGAGCGAGCTGGCGGAACTCAACATCGACAGCGGAGCGCAGGACATGGTGATCGAGCGGCTGACCAAGACCATGGCCAGCGTGACCGACGAAGCCCTCAAAGAGGACATCCGCTACCAGCTCGCCACCGCCCACTATCGCAAGAAGGACTACGGGACCGCCGCGATGCACTTCGAGCAACTGCTGAAGGACTACCCGAAGTCGAAGCTGCGCGCCTCCATGTTCTTCCAGGCCGGCGAGTCGCGGCTCCGGCTGAAGGAAACCATCCCGGCGCGGGGCCACTTTGCGGCCGGCATGGCGATCGGGGGGATCGACGACACCCTCGCGGAGTCCATGATGATGCGCCTGGGCGAGACGCAGACCACGACCGGCGAATTCGGCAAGGCCCAGCAGACCTACCGCCAGTTCCTGAACCGATTCAAGGAGAGCACATGGATCCGCAATGCGCAGTTCGGGCTGGCGTGGTCGATGGAGAATACCAAGAACCCGGGCGGCGCCATCGGCGAGTACGCCAAGCTCCTCGATCCCAAGGCGGCGGTCGATCTCTGGACGGTCCGGGCCCGCTTCCAGACCGGCGAGTGTTACTTCAACCAACAGAATTACGAGAAGGCGGTGTCAGAATTCCTGAACATCGAGATCAATTTCAAGAGCTACCCCAGCTGGCAGGCCAAGGGCATTCTCGAGATCGGCCGCGTCCTCCTCGCCCAAAAGAGAAACGACGCGGCCAAGGAACGATTCAAGGACGTGATCACCCGGTATCCGAAAGAAAAAGCCGCGGTGGTGGCACGGCAATATCTCGAACAACTCCGCACCCAGTAACGAATCACAGAAAAACCATGATCAATCGCATGACCACATACACCCTGCACCAACGATGGAAAGTCATCTTCGGCACTGCCTTCGCCTACTTCCTGGTCTTCACGACCAGCCTGCTGGCCGCGGAGGCGGGCGACGAGGCCGGAGTCGACAAGGAAACGATGTTCACCCTCATCAAGAAGGGCGGACCGGTGATGATCCCGCTCGGAATTGCCTCGATCCTGGCGCTCGCCATCGCGCTGGAACGGTTCATCTCGCTCCGCCGGGAAAAAGTCCTCCCGAACGGCTTCCTGCAGGGTCTGGGCGAGGCGTGGGACGGGGATCCCTCCGGCCACAGTGCCGAGCAGTTCTGCGATGTCTCGCCGGGTGCGGCTGGTCACGTCTTCAAGGCCGGGATCCAATGGCGGGATGCCGGCTACCAGGCCGTGGGCAAGGCCATCGAGGATGCCGGGATACGCGAGGCCGACAAGATGAAGCGCAGCCTGCGCGGACTCTCCATTATCGCGGCGGTCTCGCCCCTTCTCGGCCTGCTCGGAACGGTTTACGGCATGATCGATGCCTTCCAGCAGACTTCGAGCAGTTCCCAGGCGGCAAAGATATCGGATCTCGCGAGCGGAATTTACGAAGCGCTGGTGACCACCGCGACGGGTCTGACGATCGCGATCCCGGCCATGCTGCTCTACCAGTTTCTCGCTGCGCGGGTCGACGGTCTGGTCGATCACATCGACGAAGTGGGCACCGAGTTCATCGCGAAGCATGCCCGCCTCACCGACTCCCATCCGAGTTCCGGGCCCGATCCGGATTCCTACGGAGAACTCACTCCGGCGGAGGCTTAAGTCATGCGTATTCGCACCAGCGACGCGGATTCGGGCGAGATGATCAACCTCTCGGGGATGCTCGATGTCCTCTTTATCCTGATCATCTTCTTCCTCGTCACGACCACCTTCAAGGAGGAAGAAGTCGATCACCTCGTGAACCTGCCTGTGGAAGCGCGCAACCAGTCGCTGACCCAGACCGCAGGGAACCTGATCAAGATCAACATCCGCGAAAACGGCGCCTATGTCGTGATGGGCAAGCAGGTGACAGAAGAAGACCTCTCGAAGTGGATGGGCGAGCAGGTCGAGACCAAGCCGGAGCTGAAAGTCCTGATCCGCTGCGACCAGGACTCGAAGCATCTCTATCTTGCCAACGTCATGTCAATCTGCCGCCACGTGGGTGTTCCGAAAGCGAACATCGCGGTGCGGACCGAGAGGCAGTAGTCACAACCGCGATTACGGGGCGGGGACATGGCCTGCCCTCTTAACCAAAGAGAACGATGACCGAACCGCAGGCAGCGCCACCCGTCCCGATCCCGGAATCGCAGGGAATGGACGAACGCATCATCCTCGGGCTCAACCGCAGGCAGCGCTACCGGATCTACGCCTGGGGTGTGGTGGTCCTGTTGGCCGGCTTCCTGGTGTGGGCCCTGATTTACCTCCAACCGCATCGTTGGTACAAGTACACCGACCAGGTAGCCTTCGAGCAGGTCGGGCGCGACGTGGATCTGGGCTACGTCCTGTGGGATGAAGCGGAGCGGTCCGAGAGCGGCTTCGTGACCACCGACGAAGTGGGTCAACCGGCGATCTCGTCGGACGGCGCGCGCATGATTTATGTCGCCGGGGAGGCGGCAGGCAATGCGGACCTCTTCCTGCGGCTGTGGGATGGCACGGACTGGGGGGACCCGCGCCCCATGCGTGCCCTCAACAGCGCCTTCCATGAAACCGCCCCGGCCCTCAGTGGCGACGGAAAACTGCTCTACTTCACCAGCGACCGCCCGGGAGGCCGCGGGGGCTACGACCTCTGGGTATCGAAATGGGACGGCGCGGAGTACGCCTGGCCACTTCCCCTCACCGGCCGGGTCAACACCGCCTTCGATGAACTCGACCCCGCACCCTCCCCGGATAACCTCGTCATCTACTTCGCTTCGAATCGCCCCCGGCCCGTCCCCGGCAAGACGGAAACGATCACGGAAGTGCTGGAAGATGTCGCGGAGTGCAGGGGCGACTTCGATCTCTACTCCGCGGACATGGCGGGCGACACCCCCTTCGACATGATCGTGGAGCGCCAGTTGAGCATGCTCTATTCCCTGCGGGAGGGTGCTCTCGCGGATCCGGAAGTGATGAAGAAGCTGGGCGGCTCGCCCCAGACCGAGTCGGCCGTCGACAAGGGGCTCGCCTACCTCGCCGGCATCCAGGAAGAAGACGGGCGCTGGGACCTCGTCAAGCACGGCGGGCAAGGCGGACACGACGTCGCCGCCACCGCCTTCGCCCTGCTCGCCTATTACGGACGCGGCGAAGTCCACGACGAAGAGTGCAAATATCGCGATACCGTCTCGCGCGGACTGAACTGGCTCATCGGCCAGCAGAACGGCGCCACCGGCGACCTGCGCGGCGCCAGCCCGACCGGCAATGCCATGTACGATCACGGCATCGCCTCCCTCGCGGTGGTGGAAGCCTACGGCGTCACCAAGGATTCCGCCATTCTCCCCAAGGCGCAGGCCGCCATCGATTTCATCGCGGACTCGCAACACGAGCAAGGCGGCTGGCGCTACCAGCCGAAGCAGCCCGGCGACCTCTCCGTGACGGGGTGGATGATCATGGCGCTGGCCAGCGCCGAGATGTCCGGGCTTCGCGTCGACAAGAAGACGAAGGAAGGCGCCGCGAAGTTCCTCAAGTTCGTGAGCAGCGGGAAGCACAAGGGAGCGTACGGCTACACCGGTCCAGGCGGGGGCACGCCTGCCATGAACGCGGCGGGGTTCTTTTGCGCCCAGCTGATGGGATCGTCCGCCAACACTCTGAAGGCTTTCGAGTCCTCCCACATCATCACGCAGCATGGATTCCGGGTCCAGGACATCTACTACGCCTACTACGGCACCGTGGCGGCCTATCAACACCAGGGACCGGTGTGGCGGGACTGGATGAAGAAAATGCATCCCGAGTTCCTCAAGACGCAGGCCCCCGACGGCTCGTGGAAGTTCGGCGGAAGTCACAGCGGCGCGATGGGCACGGTGATCTGCACCGCCCTCGTGACCCTCTGCCTCGAAGCGCACTACCGCTACACCCCCCTCTACGGTCTCGGCTGGGAACCCGACGAGAAAGGGCCGACCGGGGAGAGCATGGACCACGATCAGCTCGCCGAAACGCCGCTCTACCGCCATGCCAAGCACCTCGACCAGTTGAGTTCCCCGGCCGAAGACACCGCCCCGGTGGTCACCGACCACGGCGACTTCCTCTACTTCGCCTCGGCCCGCAAGGGCGGCCTGGGCGGATCGGATATTTACCGCACGCGAATCAGCGGGAAGGAGCCGACCGCGCCGAAAAACCTCGGGCCCGAGATCAACACCGAAGGCGACGAGACCAATCCCGCCATCCGCAATGCGGGCTTCCAACTCCTGTTCAACTCGGATCGCGAAAAGAATGCGGGCGCTCTTTACAGCGCCCGGAGCAAACGGGTGGTGCGCCGCTATGACTATTCCAAGATGCCGTCGGGCGGCTGGATCGCCTCCAACCTGGGCTGGTTGCTCGCCCTGGTCGCGGCGCTGGTCGGGTTCTTCTGGCTGAGCAAGCGAGCCCTCGCGGCCGGCAAGGCCGCCCCCGCCCAACCGGACCTGCCCGATGACGCCCCGGTGGATCCTGCCACCTGATTGACCTGCAAGCCCATGCCTGCCGAGGAACATCCCGAACCTGCCACCCAGCCTGCCGGCAAGCCGCAGCGACTGGCGCGCTGGATCGTTCCGCTCCTGGTCCTCGCGATCCTGGTGGGTATCGTCTTTGTGCTCTTCAACAAGCTCCGCCAGGAGGTGTGGTCCTACTTCACCGACGACGAGGGGACCCGCGTGGAGGTGCAGGACGAAAAGACCCGTTACGTCCTGTGGGAGGATCCCAAGCAGAACCTGTTCGCCGAGCAGGCCGAGCCGGCCGCTCCCGCAGCACCCGTCGACCCCGCAGTGCCCGTGGTGCCCGCAGCACCCGCCGACCCCGCAGTGCCCGTGGTGCCCGCAGCACCCGCCGACCCCGCCGGTCCCGCCGCACCCGCCGATGCGGTGAACCAACCCAGCGGCAGACTGGAGGCCTCCTTCTCCGCCAACGGCACCATGATGGTCCTGGTGCGCTGGGACAACAAGAAGGCCAACGCCGATCTGTATCTCTCGCAGTGGGACGGACGGGTCTGGACCCGCCCCGCCGCCATCACTTCCCTCAACACCAAATTTAACGAGCGGGGGCCCGCCCTCTCACAAGACGGCCGCTACCTCTACTTCAGCTCGAATCGCGAGGAGAGCCAGGGCGGCTACGACCTCTTCGTCGCGCGCTGGAACGGGCAGGAGTGGACCGGGCTGGAGGCCCTCGGCGGGACCATCAACACGCCCGCCAATGAAACCGGTCCGGCTCTCGCGACGGACCACTCGCGGCTCTACTTCTCCTCGAACCGCGCCGGGGGTGGCAGCAAGGACATTTTTGTCTCGAAGCGCCTCGCGGTGAAGGCGCCCGAGCCCGCGCCGCCGGCCGACCCGAATGCCAAGCCGCCGGAACCGCCGAAGCCGGTGGATCCCAACGCTCCCAAGGTGGTGGAACTCCCGCCCGTGCCGCTGTTTGCCAAGGCGGAGGCGGTCAGTCACCTCAACTCGGGCGCCGATGACGTGCAGGCCGCCCTCACCACGCGGGGCGATCACGTCTTTCTCGCCTCCGACCGCGACCGCAACGACAAGGCCGGCTTCCGGGTCTACTTCAGCCGCGTGGTGGAGGGTAAGTCCCTCCCGCCGGAGAAAGTCGACCTCTACATCAAGAAAGGGGATGTGACCGACCCGGCCGTGCGCATGGAGGGCTTCGACCTCCTTTTCAGCACCGGAACGGAAAAGAAGGAGGACGGCTACCGGCTCTATCGGTCCACCACCCGGGAGGTGATCGGCTATACCGACCTCTCGCGCTGGCAGCAGTTCAAGGAACTGATGAAGAACATCGCATGGTGGATCCTGCTGGCGCTGGCTGCGCTGGCGGCCCTGCTCTATCTCCTCGAGAAGTGGCAGGACATCACGAGCCTCTTCCACAAGTGCCTGGCGAGTTCGGCGGCGGTCCACCTCCTCCTCCTCTTCCTCATGATGCTTTGGCTGATTGCGAGGGAACTCGAATCGGGAGGTGAGCCCCAGTCGCCGCAAGTGGCGGTGAGCATCGAGGCCCTCGCCCAGGAGGCGCTGGCGATGGAAAGCGAACCGGACGAGGCCAAGATCGCCGAGACGAAAAACCTGGTGGTCACCGAAAAGTTCGACAGCGACTTCAAGATCCCGGTCTTCAAGGCGGTGACACCCACCACGAAGACCCCGGTCGTGACGAGCACTTCGAAGACCTCCCTCCTTCCCGACGTGCGTCCTTCCAA
>CAUZKZ010000088.1:0-14713 GCA_963580345.1 Verrucomicrobiia bacterium
CCGGGATACGGGGTGGCGGTAAATACCGCTTGGCCGTTAAGACCCGAGGCAGGAGCCCAGTGCGTCAATCGCGCCCGCTGGGATCTGTGCGGGGGCCGCCGGGCAACCGGCGGTCCTACCGCGACCTTGACTGGGACCCTTTTTTGCCTTTTTCCTGCGCGACGCGGTTCGAGAATTGAGCGGGCACGCGCGGTTGGCTGACCAAATCATCGAGATTGGTTGGCCTCTTTTGTGGCGAGCGATTTGATCTCGCCGGGAGAGAGAGCGCTTCCGACGATTCGCACCTCGCGGATTGCACCGGGGAACTGCTTGCCATATTGGCCGAGCCACTTGGCGCCGATTGCGGCGTGGACGCCGTCGAACGCGAAGGGGCTGGTGCCACTGCGCGCGGCTTTGCCGTCCAGATAACCCGTGACCTGACCGTCCTTCCCATACACGACGGCAATGTGAGCCCACTTGCCGGGCTCCAGGCCATCACTGATCAGCGTTTGCCAATCTCGCCCGATCCCATCGTAGACCTGGAGTCGCCGTGCGTCGAAACGGAGTTGGCCTCCCTGCGTGGTGGGACCGCTGAGATGCACGAACAAGCGCTGATCGACGTCAAGCGTGTCGCCCTTGATCCACATTGCGACGGTCGCCGGTGCTTTGAGTTTCAGATCGCCCAGGTCGATGAACTGGCCGTCGCCGGTGAGCGTCACCTCATCGCTGATCCCACCGCCGACCAGCCCCTTGCCGCGATCATTGGCATCGCGTTGCTCGACGTGCAGGAACCAGTAGTTGTAAACCACCAGCGTGCTGGCGGGCTCGCCGTCCGCGTCGAAGGCCCGCGCCCTGATTGAGCTCCGCTTGGGAACGGTGATGACGCCCGATGCGACCGGTGCATCCTTGGTCGGCTCGGTGCCATCCGTCGTGTAGTGGACCGTCGAATCTTTCGACGGAGGATTGAACCGAATCGAGGTCTTGTCGACGTCGCCGCCGATCTTTTCGATCGAGATCGCACCCGTTGCAACAGGTAACATCTGTTTTCGGATATCAGTGAAGATCTTGTCTGCGGTGGTGGTCTTGCTGATGTCCCACAGGTTTGTCTTCATTTCTCGGAATGCCAGCGTCGCGGCGATCCAGCTGTGGGTCCAGCCGATTTCATTGCTCAATATCCCCCAACCGGCGTCGCCATCCGATCCCCAGTAGTCCCACTTCTTGTAATCAAACCCGCGATACCATGTGCCATCCAGCTCCGGATGCTTCTCGCTGCGGGTCTGGGAACGGATAAAGAAGTCGGCGATTCTGTCTGCGGATTTCTGATACGCCTTGTTGCCGGTTGCCACGGCGGCTTCGTGCATCCCGAAGAACGCGAAATTGATCGCGTAAAGGGCATCGGTCGCCGGGTCGCCCGCCTTGTGGACGATGGCGCACTCCCCAGCGCCGTAGCCTTCGTTGGCACCGACGACATGCCCCGGTATCTGCGGGATTGCGCCGGATTCGTCCTGGAGGTCGATGATGTATTGCGCGATCGTGTCCAGCCATTTCCGATGCTCCGGCGTGTCGTCGACGCGCACCAGCCAGGCCAGCGGCAATAACATCCGGCATCGTTCCGTCTCAACGCGATTGGCTTCCAACCGCCAGTTAGGATACGCTGCCATCATCATCCGCAGACCTGTGCGCGACCGCTCCAGCAATGGCTGGTATCCGGTCTTGTCGTATAGCCACAGGTAGGTGGACCAGATCCACGCCTCCATGTGCGGGCAGTAGTCAACGTGCTCCAGATTGAAGAAGTGCTCCCAGCCCTGCTGTTGCAGAGCGTTCTCACGAATGTTCTGCGGTCGGAACCCGAACACGCCCGAGGTGCGGAAATTGGCCAGGATGCCGCGGACGATGGAGGGATCCCATCGATTTGACTCCAGCAGCCCCGCCGAGGCGATCGCGCTCAACAGACCGCGCGCATTATCGTCGCCCCAATAGAGCCCCGGGCTTTGCTCCGAGCCGCCAATGAGGCCGTAGGACGGACTCTTCGGATCGGCGCGCGGCCCGCCACAGATCACCGAATCGAAGAAAATCAGGTCATTGAGTAGACGCACCTTGTGCTCGTATTTCGGTTCATCCAGCAGCGCGACGCCTGCCGCCAGCCCCATCGCGGCTTCGAGGTTGCAATCGGCGCGGACGGTTCGACTGACCGCCTGCGTGCCGTCGATGAAAACGCGCTTGGAGATGTAACACTCACCGATACCGTGCGTGCCATCGCCCGCCGGCCAGTCGGCCGGAAGCGGATCGTAACCGCGGTCCTTGGGCCAGTCCGGGTGGATGTAGAGTCGGGATTTCTCGTAATACTCGATACCGCGGCGCGCCGCGACGCGCTGCGCATCGGCGGGCAGGGTGTCAGCGGGCCGGTACATCGGGCGGACCGTCGCCTGCCACTTCAGCAGCGGGGCTTCGCCTCCCGGTTCCAACCACCGGAGAATCATCCGCCATACGTGGGGCCACGCCTCGGTCGGCGCGTAGCGCCCCGTCACGAACTGGCTCAATTTCGTCGTCGAGACAAGCACATCCCCTCGCGGGTGCTCGAAGAGAATGGGATGGGCTGCGTCAGGAAGTCCGTACACAGCCGTGTCGTAACCTTCGACACGGGCCACCACCAAGTGGGGATTTTTCACCCTGACAGGCAGGTAGTGACAACCCTTGAACTCCAGAATTCGCATCTTCGCCAGGCCGGGTTCAAATGCTTTGGAACTGACGACGAGACGCTCGACGATCGCGTTGTAAGGGCCGACTTTCAAAAACGTCGGCTTCCCCAGTTCAATGTCGGGCAGCATCGCCGGGTATTCAACGTACAACCGCAGTTCCTTCTTCCTGGCCGCGTCGAAGGTCGCCGCGTCGGTCGGCGTGGTCGTTTCGGGGAATCCGTCTGCCAGTAGAAGCACCCCGGCGCCCCTGGGGGCATTCTTGATCGCCTCGGCCGACGATGCATAGCGTTTGCACCGCACCTGATTCGCCTGGAGAACGACGAAAAGATCATTGTCCGATGCACATGCCAGAATCAGAGGCCTTGTTGGTTCCGCGTACACGGTCGCGCTCGTCAACAAGATCGAGCAAACCACGACGACGAGCAACCAGCCGGTCTGGATCGTGTATTGAATTGAGCGACTGCGATGTTGTGCAATTACCACCGCTGAATATCTGCTTAACCCCTGCTTCATTCCAGCCAAGGTCAGGTGTTCCAGGCTTTCCATTCTTGCATCCCTATTTTCTCGCGCGCCTGGCTGCAAGCAAATTTATAGTAACTACGCACAACGAGCCAACGGCAGGGCCCGAGATCTCGACAAGACAAGAGGAGTGGGGTGCTGCTTGCCTGGCATGATTCGGAAGGCCCCGCATTTAATCTCGGGTCCAAAGTTTTTCAATTTTCTCGAGCGATTTGCCCTTGGTCTCCGGAACGAATTTCCAGAAGAACAGGGTGGCGACGAGGCAGATCGCGGCGGAGGTGAAAAAGCCGGTGTGCATCCCGAAGGTGGCGACATACCACGGGAAGGCGAAGGCGCTGAAGGCGTTGGTCGACCAGTTTGCGAAGGTGCAGAGCGAGACGGCCCGCCCCCGGACGTGGTTCGGAAAAATCTCCGGGGTCAGGACCCAGATCACGGCGCAGATCGAGAAGGCGATCGCCGCGACGTAGACGCAGATCATCACGCCGATCCAGATTCCGGTGCCCCGCGAGATTTCCCCGCCGTCACCATCCACCGCGAGGGCCGACTCCGCCCCCGCCGAGAGAAAGAGCCCCCCGATGATGGCCAGCGAGATCGTCACGACCGCCATCCCGCTGATCAACAGCGGCCGCCGCCCGAAGCGGTCGATGAAGAGCATCGCCAGAATGGTGAAGACGAGATTGATGAGGCCGAATCCGACCTGGCCGAGGAGCGTCGCGGCCTCCGCAAAGCCCGCCGCGGCGAGAATCTTCGGCCCGTAATAGACCACGATGTTGACTCCCGAGAGCTGCCCGAAGACCGCAAGCATCACGCCCACCAGGAGCGCCAGCCGCAAACCGGGACGGAACAGCTCGGCGAGGGTTCCTTCCTCGTGCGAGAGGGAATCCTGGATTTCGGCCAGTTCGCGCTGCGCCATTTCGCTGCCGCTGATGCGGGTCAGCTTGTCCAGTCCACTCTCCACCGCCCCCGCTCTGATCAACCAGCGGGGGCTCTCGGGCACGAAGAACAGGAGCAGGAAGAAGAGGAGGGCAGGCAGCATCTCGGCCCCGAACATTGCCCGCCACACCTCGCTGACGAGGGTCAGATGCAACGTCCCCTCGCCTCCGAAGGCAACGGGATGAGACTGCGCATAGCGCACGAGCAACAGATTCGAGAGGTATGCGAAGAGGATCCCGAGAACGATTGAGAGCTGGTAGCAAGCCACCAAACGTCCGCGCCACTTCGGCGGAGCCAGCTCCGAGATGTACATTGGCCCGAGAACCGACGCCATCCCCACCGCGATCCCGCCGAGCATGCGGGCCGCGATCAATCCCGAGAATCCGGGGGGAAAGGCACTGAAGAGGGCCGAGAAGAAAAACAGGACCGCCGCTGCGATCAGGATCGGCTTGCGCCCGAACCGGTCTCCCAGCCAGCCCGAGCCCAGGGCCCCGGCAATGCAGCCGATCAACGCCGCGCTGGTGAACCACCCCTGCTGGATGTCGTTGAGGCCGAACTGCCCGGTCACCCGCTCGACTGTTCCGGAGATCACCGCGGTGTCGAAGCCGAAGAGCAAGCCACCCAACGACCCCACCATGCAGATGGAAGCGAGATATTTGTTGCTGCCGGTCGCGGGCGTGGAGTTCGGGGGGGCGTTGTTCATTTCCCTTTTCGCAATTGCTAATTGCAGAAATTTCCTTTTTCAGGCCGAGTTTCTTGGAGGCTCTGGGGTCGGGGTTGGTGGGGGTGCAGGGGTCTTCGCTCCGCTACGCCCTTCCACCGGGGGGCGGAAGGGGTTAAAATGGAGGATTGAGGCTTCCTTGTGGCGAGAGTGGCGAGAGTGGCGAGAGTGGCGAGAGTGGCGAGAGTGGCGAGAGTGGCGAGGCGTTGGCAGGAGGGTCAAGGCGGAATCATGGGATTTGGAGCCTCGTGGCGGGATTTCGGCCTGATTTTTGGTTTTCGACGGCAGACCTCTCTCGTCCCGCCGTGTTCGGGTTGCGGCGAGTGGCAATCAGGTGAGGCTCGAGTGGGAGGCCTTGCCCGAAGAAATCACGGTGCGTTACATCAAGATGGGCTACGAAGATCGTTCCGGAGAGAAGCGTGTCATGGTCGTGGTCACCACTCTGCTCGATCCTGAAGAGCATGAGGCAACCGAGGTGATCGATCTCTATGCAAGGCGATGGGACATCGAACTGAAGTTCCGTGACGTGAAGACCACCTTGAAGATGGAAGAGTTTGCCGTGAAGAGTCCGGCCATGGCGCACAAGACCCTGCTCATGATGATGATCTCCTACAATCAGTTGCGTAGTCTGATGCAGAGAGGCGCCGCAGTGGCCGACAAGCCCCTTGCTGAAATGAGTTTACAGGGAACCCTCGATGCCGTGAATACCTCACACCCGCTCTTCCGGGGTCTTGGATTACACCACCGCAAGCGGGCGCGCCGGCGTGAGGAAGTCATCGCAACATGCGCGGCAAAGGTCGTGGACGTTCGTCCTTTCCGGCGGGAACCCCGAGCCCTCAAACGAAGGCCGAAACCGTTCCAATATCTCACTGCGGCGAGACACGTTTTCCGCGAAATTCCGCACAAGGAGAGCTACAAGAAGGCCGCTTAATCACGTGCCACTGTGGACTGACCCCATTTCCGCGGCAGACCAGTTCCGGTCAGAAGCGCGGAATCGCCTCCAGGCGATACAGGGCGATGCCGCCCGGCGGCGGGTCGTCGTCGACGACCATCAGGAGGCCGGCTCCGTTCGGTGCGCCGAACGCGGTGGTCGCGTTGCTGATCACGACGTGGTCGAAGTCGATGAGGTCCGTGGAGCGGGTGACCCTGAGGATGACGAAGGGCGCGACGGCCGGATCGTAGCCGAAACTGATCTGTGGCACTGCTCCGGAGACCGTCACACGGAGGTTCTTCGGGCTCCCGGGATCCGGATCCGTGGAGTTGGTGCCGATCGCGGCCTCGAGGCCGTTGGCACTGCGGTCGGCGTCGTCGTCGCCGAAGAAATCGGCGATGCCGCTGTTTACCGGATCGTTCGGGCCCTGGTATTCCACCGCACCGATGTCGAGTTGGCTGCCGACGAAGCGATTGAACCCGCGCTGGTCAGCGCCGCCCGGATCGGTCCCGCCGCCGGCGTCGATGACCGGCGAGCCGAGGCGAGGCGGCATGGTAGGGGTCCACCCACCGTAGTCCGCGAGGGAGGCCAACTCCGGGTCCCCCGAAGTGAAATTCACCCCGGTTTGCACCGTCCCGGTGGCGGAGAGGTTGGCGGTGGCGCCGTCGCCCATGTTGCCGGCGACGATCGAACTGTGGAGGTTCAAGGGGCTCGGGCTGGCAGCATTGAGGAAGACCCCACCTCCCCTGCCCGGCGCGCCGCCGGGCGTCCCGCCGGCGCCGGTGGAGTTATCGCTGATGGTCACCGCCCTCAGGGTGAGCGCCCCCGAGCTGTAGATCCCGGCCCCGTCGCCGCCCCTTTTGCCCGTCCCGCCGAGGTGTTCCAGGTTCGCCTTGCCCCCCGCCCCGGTGGCGTTGCCACTGATGGTCGAGCTGATCACCGTCAGCGAACCCGTGCTGTAGATCCCGCCGCCGTGGCCGCCGTGGCCGTCGACGTTGACCCCGGGGGCGTTACCGCCGCGGCCGGTGAGGTTGCCGGTGACGGTGCAGCGCTCCAAGGTAAGCGTCCCGGTGTTATGAATCCCCGCACCGGAACCTCCCGGTGCGCCGTTCACGTTGTCGGCACCCCTGCCGGTCCTGCCGCCTTTGATGGTGAGGCAACGCAGGACCGCACCGGGGGCGCCAACCCCGTTGGTAACGCTGAACACCCGCTGCGTTCTGCCGGCGGCGTCGATCGTCACCCCGCCGGCGATATTCGAACCATCGATCTCCAGGATCCGTGTCACACTGAGCTGCCCCCTGGTCAGACGGATCGTGTCCTCCGGTTCCCCGTTGAACACGCTGGCGTCGAAGCGGATCGGGAACGTCGTCGGGTGTTCGGCGAGGGCCTCGCGTAGCGAGGTCCCGTTGACACGCATCCCGTCATTGTCATCGGCCGGCGTATTGACCCGGAAATCGATCTCGACCGACCCGATGTCCGGCCTGCCGTCGCGGGGGACCCCCAGCTGGTCCGCCGAACGGCTCGAGCCGGTCGCGCGGTTGAGCGCAAAGCTGTCGTCCATCGGCCCGAAGGCGATCGGGAAGGACAGCCCCGCCGGGATAATCGGGCCCAACTTGGGGTCGAGCGGGACAGCAAGGCTCCCGCAATAATCTCCAAAGACGTTCGGTGTACCCTGCGGGAAACTGTTGCCAGCAGGACTGCCGATCAGATTCGCGCCCGCACGGCTGAATGTGTCACCCACCACGATCGCGAAATCCGGCTCCGGCCCCATGTTGGCGGCGAAAATGCAATTTTCGTAAATCACTTTGCCGCCGTTGAACACGCGCACCCCGCCCCCCAGAGTCACCGCCGAGTTCTCGGTCACGGTCACGTGGTTCAGTTCGGCGAGGCCGTTTCTCACGTAGATCCCTCCGCCGACGTTCGTCGCGTTGTTCCCGGAGACGGTGCAGTTCTCCGCGACCAGCAAGGCCCCTTCGACATGCACGCCCCCGCCGAGGACCGCCTCGTTGTCATGCAGGCTCATCCTGGTGAGGGTGAGCATCTCGCCAAGGGCGAGGATCCCGCCGCCGTTCCCGCCGGACGACCGGCCGCCGGTGATGACAAAGGCGTCCATCGCCACCGCGGCATGGCCGGAGGGGATCTCGAACACGCGCGCGCTCCCGGCGCCCTGAACGACGATGTCACCGGGGTCGTGATCGGCGGCGGAGATGACCAGGTCTTTATTCAAGGTAATTTGCGAGTTCAAGACCAGCGGGCTGCCGACGAGGGATGGGGCGAAGCAGATCAGGCCGCCGGGGACGGCGTCGCGCACCGCCTCGCGCAGGGAGGTGTCACCCGCGCCCGTGCCGCCGTTCTCGTCCGCGAGTTCGTCGACGATGATCGTCGGCCCGACCTCGACCGCGCCGATGTCGGGCATGGCGTCGCGGCCGAAGCCGCGCTGGTCAACCGCGGGGGGAGATCCGAGGGTGCCCCCCGCGTTCGTCACCGGGCTGCCGAGTAACGGGTGCGCGCATCGCGAACCGCCGCCGTAACAACTCACCGGGCCCAGACCGGGGTCGCCCGTCAGGTAGTCGACGCCGGCGTTCCCGGGAATCGTCGCCGTCCCGGGCACGCCGAAAAAATTGACGCCCTCGAGGGCCGTCACCAGCAAGACGTCCGGGGTCGTCCCGTCGGTCGCGGTGTTGTTGGCCACGATGCTGTTCCGCAGCATCAGGCTGCCCCCGTTTTTGATCAGCAGCCCGCCGATTTTCTTTCCGGGGTTCGTGTCATTCGCGTGATTACCGATAACGGTGCAGTGGGTCAGGGTGAGGTCGCAGGTCGTGCCGCTGAACGCGGCGCCGTTCTGCGCGGTGTTGTCGGCGATCGTCGTGTTGACGAAATTGAAGTCCGACGCGAGGCCGGAGACGCCCGCGCCCTCCACCGCCGTGCAGCCCCTGATCAGGCAACGGTCGAGAGTCAGCACCGCCGGGGAGCCGCCGGACCCGAGGCAGAGCACGGCGCCGCCGCTCTCGCCCCCCGAGTTGCCGTTGATCATGGTGAGGCCGCGCAGAGTCAGGGTGTGGCCAGCCTCGACCCGGAAGATCCGTGAGAAGTTGCGGGCGTCGATGGTCAGGCCTTTCGAGAAGCTGGTGACATCGATGGTCAGGTCTTTGTCGATCAATAGATGGTCCTGCTCGTTGAGCTGGATCGTAGCGCCGTCCAGCGCGGGGTCGATGTCGAGGGTCGCCCCGGCGGGGATTTCCGCGATCACGTTACGGATACTCCCCGGGCCCGAGTCGAAGCTGGTCACGACGCGCAGCGGCGTGCCGTTCACCTCGACCAGGTAATCCTCCGAAGGGCCCCCCCCCCCAGCCCCCACCGGCGTTGCTGCTGAAGCGCCCGAAGCCCTCGAGGGTACCCGGACCGGTCGTGGTCTGGTTGGTGGTCACGTCCCAGTTGAAATCCCCCGAGACGAACTTCAGTACTACCCAGTACTGGGTGTTCGCCTCAAGCAGGGTGTTCCCGGTCGCGCTGATGCTGTATTTCTGGCCCCCGCCGAAGGTGATCACGCCGAGGTCTTCGATCGACGCGCCGGGGAGGTTGTTGCCGGCGTTCGAATACAGTTCGATCCGCGCCTGGCTGTTGCCCCCCGCGAAGTTCTCCAAGGACACGCGGATGCTGGTCAGCTTGTGCGGGTAAGACGGCGTACGGAACCCCTGCGCCCCCCAATCGCTGCCGCCGTCGAAAACCGCCCCATCGGTGCTGGCGTTGTTGATGTTGGAGACGACCGCCAGCCCCGTGGTGGGCACGAGGAGTGCGAGGAGCGCGATAGCGATGGAGTGGTGACTACTCGCTTGCATGAGCCGGACCCGCTTACCTGGCGACCGTCTGCCTCCCGTGAGAGCAGAAACGGCGGCCTTCGATTAGACCCAGGAAACGAGATGCCGGAGACTGCACCAAGCACAAAATGCGATAGGCACCACAACGAGCCCGCGGCAGGGGCCAGAAGACGGGCTTCCTCCGCTACCGAATGCTGGGTCAGGATGCGGGTGCCATGAGTGAGCATTGGCGCAAGGGGTCTCGCGGCGCAACGGATTGAGACCAACCGGGCGGCGCGGCGGATCGCGAAATTGGTTTAGAAAAATGTCAAATAGTTTGCCTGACTCTGCTGCTCTGGTTTGGACTGCTGGCCGGACTGCTCGCGGGTCACTCTGAAATCCGGATCGGACATCGGGGGATCTCGGCGATTATTGCCGGAAATTGCTTTTCCAGGACGGGGTCCGTTATGGTGCATCCGATTGTCCAGCCTTCGGCACGGGCTTGCCATCGAGCAACCAGGAGAGGTTGAAGCGCAGGAGGGAGTTGTGGTGGGAGAGCAGGTAGATCTGCCCCTCGCTGGGGGTGCCCGGGCGTCCCGCTGCCAGCCAGGTGTAACCGCCCGGTCCGCCGGTCACGACCCGTTTCGCCGGCCAGGTTTTGGCGCCGTCGAAGCTGGCCCGCAGCGCGATGTCGTCGCGCTTCGGGGCGAGGTGGTCCTTCGGGGAGCTGTAGATGAGGATGTCGCGGCCCTCGACCGGGAGGCGCACCAGCCCCGCCTTGCAGCCGTAAACGTCGGGGGGGCCATCCGGCAGGACTTTCGATTCGTACGGCTTGCCCCAGGTTTCGCCGCCGTCTTCGCTCCAGGCGATGCGGCGGTTTCCGGGGCGGGTGTGAGTCCGGGAGTTGAAATAGATGCGGCCGTCGGTGAGTTCGACCAGGCCGGATTCCCCTGTGCCGGTTTCGGGGAAGGGGGCGCTGGGGTGCCAGGTCTTTCCGTGGTCGCTGCTTCGATACAGGAGTTGGGCCGGCTTCATGCTGGTGGTGAAGACCATGATGTCGCCGCTGGATTCATCCACGATCACGTTTCCGATGATGCTGCGGCCGTGGTGCCAGGAATTGTAACGCTCGTCGTCGAAGGTATCCCCTTCGATCTCGACCAGGTCGCCGACCGTGACGGGTTCGCCCCATTTCACGCCCCCGTCCTCGCTACGGAGGACCTCGATGGTTCCCTTTTCCCGCCGGTCGCGAAAGACCAGCAAGCTGCCGTCTTTCGCCACCGTGAGAGTCGCCATCCAGTGACCGGGGCGCGTTTGCGACTTGAAGAAATCTTTCTGCAAGTCGAAGACCGGCTCACCCAGGAAGGGATTCTCGGCGGCGAGGATTGGTGCGGCCAGCAGGGCGGGCAGAGCGGCGCGAAGAACGAGGCGAGTAATCACGATTGGCACTCCCTAGAACTTATCCAGCGAAATGCAAACGAGTTCGGTGTCATTGCGTATGAAGCAGCTTTTTCCGGCATAGGCGGGATGGGACCAGACGATCTGGCGTTGACGCAGGTCGATCCCGTTGGGCTCGATGACGTGGGCGCGGTCGATTTCCTTGTAGCCCTGCGGCGACAATCGCGCGATGACGAGGTCTCCCTTTTCGGTGAAGAGGAAGTAGCGGTCCTGGTGCGGAGTGACAAAGACGGTGCCCCAGCGGGCGAGCTTCTCGAGGGCGATGGGCTGCAGCGATTCCCAGACGCGCTTGCCGGTAAGGGCTTCCATGCAGCGAAACTGGCCGTAACTGCACGGGCCGTAGAGGTGGCCGTCCCGCAGGACCGGCGTGCTCATGATCCCGTGCAGATGGGTGGTCTTCCTCTCACTGGCGTGCTCGGTGCGGTAGACGATTTCGGGTTGAGAGTGATCGGCCTTCAGCTTCAGCAGCATCGAGCCGTTGTAGAAGCAGCTGAAGAAGAGGTGATGCTCGTCGATGAGTTGCGGGGTGGGAACGGTGAGGCCGGCGCGGATTTTCCAATGAACGCTCCAGAGCACCTCGCCGGTTTTCGGATCGAGCGCATTGGCAGCTTCGGGATGCCAGATGATGAGGATTTCGCGGCCGGCGTGCTTGATGAGGCGGGGCGGACAGTACCCGGGCGTTTTGGCCGAAAGGGCGCGCCAGACTTCCACGCCGGTCATCTTGTTGAAGGCCACCGCGGTGCTGCCCTCGCCGGCGGCGAGACAAATGAGAAGGTCGCCGTGCACGAGGGGAGCAGCCGCAAATCCCCACACTTGGGTGCGCACCTTGAAGCGTTTCTGGAAATCGTGCGACCACCGCTCCGCCCCGTCCTTGGTGTCGCGGCAATAGAGGTGGCCTTCCGCTCCCAGGGTGTAGACGCGCTCGCCATCGACCGTGGGCGTGACGCGGGGACCGGACGAGTACGCGACCGAATAGGGGCAGTCGTAAGATTTCTCCCACAGGACCTTGCCGCTGGTGGCGTCGAGGCAGACGAGGCGCTCGTTGCCGGGCACCAGTCCGGTCTTGGCAGCCTGGTTCTTGGCCTCGGGAGTATCTACCACTTTGCGGTCCATGAGGTAGACGCGTCCGCCCGCCACGGCCGGACCGGCGTATCCTCGATTGATGGGAGTCCGCCACCGGACCTTTGGACCTCCTTCGGGGAACTTGTCGAGAATTCCGGTCTCCCGCCACACGCCGTCGCGTTGCGGTCCGTGCCATTGCGGCCAGTCGTCGGCCACCGCGGGGAGAACGGTGACGCCGAAGAGAGAGAGGGTGGCGATAAATATCCGGGTCATTTCGAGGGGTGTTGAAGCCTTACGCCGCGCAGTTGCAGACCTGCCCGGCATTGATGACGCGGTCGCTGGGAAGGATCTCCCCTTCGATCCGCCGCGCCCACTCCGCCATGTAGTCGATGTAGTCGGCGGTGAAGTCGACCGGGATCACGTTCGCAGCGTCATTCGGACGGAACCGGCCGTCGATGAAGTTCTGCAAGCGTCTCATGGTTTTCGGCGAGTGGATGGTTGGGACTACTACACGTCTCCAGCTTCCGTCCGTCAACCACGCACTCCAATCGCCCGCGGGTGGGGGACATCGGCGGCGATGACCGTACTCGGCACCCTCCATGCCCCTGACACCCTCGCGGCCGCCCTGCAAACGAATGCCATTCTCGTCGACCCGCCTGGCCTCTTGAACCTCGACCACGCCAAGCTCAAGCTTCACCTATGACGGACCGGCCGGCTCGAGCGTGTGGCTGGACAACATCGAGTTTACCAATCCTCCGCCCGGCCCGCCCCCGGCCCTGCGCGTCGAACCCTACGACCCGTGGACGATTCTACTTTCCTGGCCGGCTCCGTCGTTCGGCTACGAACTCGAGGAGAGCACGGACCTCGTCAACTGGGATCCTCTTTTCGACCAGCCGCAGATCCTCGATGGTGAGAAGCGGATCGGCATTGATCCGTGGAACGCCCCACGCTTCTACCGCCTGCGGGCGGAGCTCCCGTAATCGCCATGATGGTCCGGATCCGTTGCGCGGGCGCCGGTTCCTGTTGGAGGGCCGGACCTTGACGAACTGGATGTGCTCAAGAGTTCTTGATGACGACGAGGCGGATGAAGGCCTCGCTGCCGGGAGTGATGGGCAGCACGGTTCGGATCGTGACGGTTTCTGTGCCGTCGCCGTTGTCTGTGGGGGTGCACGGGGAGGAAAGGGGCGAGATGGAGGCCTTTTTGACCTTTCAAGGGAGTTTGAGGCGGCTTGTCGGGTGAGATCGAGGGGGAAAGAAGGAACATTGGAGGCTGGTCGCGGGTTTTCGGCCTGATTTTGGGCTTTCGAGGGCAGACCTCTCTCGTCCCGCCGCGTTCGGGTTGCGGCGGGTGGCAGAAAGGTGGGCCGGGTCAGGAATTGAAAAACTCGTCCGGTGGGAGCGGGTCACCATCGAGGACGATTGAAAAATATGGATTCGTCCGGGTCGTGCACCTGCAATGCCCGCCACAACCAGGCGACGACGCATTCGTGCCGCGCCTGGGACTACGTGGCGGCCCGATGACGGTTCAATCGGTCGAGAAGAACATCGCATTCCCTCGCTTTGGATTCGTTTCCGCGCAGCAACTAAAAAATGGAGACCGAATTGTGATCAGACCCCCGGAAGCGCCTTAGCGCCGGCGTTCAGCCTGTAGACAGCCCTTGGCCCACCCCGATGAATGACCTGTCCCCTAATCCGCGAGCGAGTCGTTTTGCGATCTCGCGCTAAAAGCACTTACAGAGCTTTGTCTCAGGTTGACCTCACCCGTCGATTCAATGCCACGAGGCTCAGCAACACGAGAATCGGAACACCCGGTTCCGGAATGGCGTATCCGTATTGTAAGTGGTCAATTTGACGGACGTTTTCGATATCGAGGCGGTGAATACCCGACTCAGCGTACACACCGAAGAATCGATGTGTCCTCGTGTCTCCAGGGAAGCTGTCGAGTCTGGGAATCCAGCTTAAGGGGTCGTAAATGTTCTCTGTGCTTTCCGGGCCGGTAAGGGTGCCCACGCTAAATTCGATCTCATCGTCAAAATCGAAGGCTTCGGTGATGACAAAACCCACAAAAGTGGGGTGCCGTCCCAGAATATCCGGTGTGAAGCGCAACTGCATGTAGCCGAGACTTCCGCCATTCGATGCATTGCTCGTCGCCCAGGTGTCTCCGTTTCGTCCAAGGAAATCTCCATTCAATCCGTCGTCAGAGTCTACCGAAAATGTGGTAATAGGGTTGCCCGCACCAGCAAATCGATGGGTGTGGCCCAGCTGGAGAGTGTTCGGGAAGTCCCAGGAGACGACATGTGGAGTGTTGAGTTCGTGATCCTCAAAATCTTCAAGAAAGATCGTGCCCGCCTGGATTCCCTCGTAGAAGGGACTGTCCTGCGGGCTAAAGTAGGAGAGTTCCTCCCAGAAGGTCACCGTTGCGTGCAAGGCTCCTGCAAGCACGAAGGTCAAGAGCCAGGGAAGGGCGTAGTTCATGGGTTCGAATGATGAACTATACTTCTCGGCGCTATATTTTCGGAATATCATTTCCTGTGAGATATACGTGTCTGAGTAGTGCCGTATTCTTCTCCGATGATCACACTTGAGCTATCCGATCAGGATTGGGAGGACATCGCGG
>CAUZKZ010000089.1:0-14604 GCA_963580345.1 Verrucomicrobiia bacterium
GGATGGCGGGTGGGGAGGGAGGGGCAAGCCTAGTCGACTTCAACCGCTACCTCGCCCTGCTCCACCACCTCGCCGATCACCTCCGCGCAGGGGGCATCCTCATCGCGGAGGACCTTGAGAACCTCGTCAAGGCCGGCGGGTGGGACGGCGAGGAGGAGCCCACCGCTGGTCTGGGCGTCGGCGAGGAGGAGATGCATCGCTTCGGGGACGCTCGCGGCGAAGCGGCTCGTCTCCGCCGCGGCCAGGAGGTTGGCCCGGGTGCCGCCGGGGACGCAGCCATCCTCGATCAGCGCGAGGACGCGATCCGCGATGGCGGGGACCGTGGTGTGATCGAGGCGGGCCGTGACGCCGCTTTCGCGGGCCATCGCGGCGAGGTGGCCGAGGAGCCCGAAGCCGGTCACGTCGGTGCCGCCTTTCACCAGGCCGCGCTCGGCGAGGGTTGCGCCCGGGGTGTTGAGGGTGGCCATCAGTTCGATCGAGCGGTTGCCGAGTTCTCCGATCTCGATGCCGCGCTTGATGGCGGTGGAAATAATGCCGGTGCCGAGAGGCTTGGTGAGGACGAGAAGGTCGCCGGCCTCCACCCCGGCGTTGGTGATGAGGCGATCGGGGTGCACGAGACCGGTCACGGAGAGCCCGTAGAGTGGCTCGGGATTTTGCACGGTGTGGCCTCCGGCCAGGACGCAACCGGCTTCGGCCACCTTGTCGGCGCCGCCCTTCAGAATCTGGTTCACGACCTCGAGCGAGAGGTGTTCGAGGGGAACGCCCACCACGTTCATGGCGGTGACGGGGCGGCCACCCATGGCGTAGACGTCGGACAGGGAATTGGCGGCAGCGATGAGGCCATAGGTGTAGGGGTCGTCCACGATGGGGGTGAAGAAATCGACAGTCTGCACCATCGCGACCTCGTCACTGAGGCGGAAGACGGCGGCGTCATCGGAAGTGGCGGTTCCCACCAGGAGGTCGTCGTGCCGCAGTTGAGTGAGTCCGCGCAGAACCTGCGCGAGATCGGCCTGGCCGAGCTTGGAAGCTCACCCGGCGCAGGACGACAACTCGGTGAGACGCTTGATCTCGTCGCGGGACATGGGGGGAGAGTAGGGGCGGCCGGGCCCGCCGTCAAACAACGCCGAACAAGGCGGAGCCTGGTGGAATTCGAAGACACCACGAGCCAATTTCCAAATAACCTTCAGGACCAACCGCCAGATCTCAAGGTCTTCTGTCGCCAGTGATGTCTGGGTCCTGGACTCTGGGGAACTGCCGTTTATCTGGAAATTGGAGGGTCGCGTTTTCGCCGAACTACAGCGGTGCGCGATTGCATACACTGTCTCGCTCGAAGCTCTAGGGCCGGGCCGGGGCCCTGCTGATATTCCACTCCAATCGGGCTTCCTGGCTTGCGAGATCCTGATCGTTGTTCACGTTGCTGCGCCATGCGATGCAACACCCTGATCAAGTTCGGATTCTCCGCAGTTCTGCTTCCGCTTGGTCTCGAAGCCCGGGCCGAGCACGGGGGAACCGAGGGGTTCGAGGCGAAGTTCCGCGAACTGCGCCAGGCCGTGGAGGGGAAGGTGCGCTACGAGCGGCTGGATCCGCGGTGGAGTCATGAGGCGGTCTTTTACGGGAAGGAGGGCGAGGAAGGATGGTGGCGGGTGGATCTGAAAAGCGGAGACAAGAGCACGGTCGAGGATTTGCCCGGCGAGACGAAGGAATCGAAGCCGCGGAAGAAGATCGAGCGGGAGAAGGAACAGAAGCCCGGTCCCCCCGGAGCCACCTCTCCCGACGAGAGGTGGAAGGTCGAGATCAACGACGTGGAGGTGGTCCTGAAGAACCTGGAGGAGGAGAGCGAGGAGGTGGCCGGGAAAGCGGCGGGCGGCTGGCAGTTTACCGGCAACGTGATGTGGTCACCCGACTCGAAGCATTTCACGGTGTGGAAGAAGGAAAAGGTGGAGGTGCGCAAGGTGACCTACGTGGAGTCTTCGCCCACCGACCAGTTGCAGCCGAAGACGTTCACGCGGGACTATACCAAGCCGGGCGACGACCTGAGCGTGGACCGGCCTGTGATCTTCACGGTCGGAGAAAAGGAGGCCATCGAAGTGAGTGACGAGCTGGCGCCCAATCCCTTCGATTTCCGGCGGCACAGCTGGCGGGAAGGGGGCGCCCGCTTCGTTTTCGAGTACATCGAGCGCGGCTTCGGGAAGTTTCGCCTGCTGGAAATCGACGCCGCGAAGCGCACCCAACGTGCGGTGGTGAAGGAGGACAGCGAGACCTTCGTCTTCGTCTTCGGGAAAACCTACCGGCGGGACCTGAAGGATGGCACGGAAATTCTCTGGCTCTCGGAGCGGGACGGTTGGAATCACCTCTACCTGATGGACGGCGAGACGGGCGGCGTGAAACGCCAGCTCACCAGGGGCGAGTGGATCGTGCGCGAAGTGGTGGCGGTCGACGAGGAAAAGAGCGAGCTCATCCTGAAGGTGAACGGCTACTACAAGGGCCAGGATCCCTACTTCCAGCACTGGGCGCGGCTGGACCTCGAGAGCGGGACGCTCACCATGCTTACGGAGTCGAATGGGACCCACGACCTGCGATTTTCGCCGGACGGAAAGCACTACGTGGCGCGCTGGTCGCGACTCGATCATCCTCCGGTGCACGAATTGCGCCGGAGCGAAGACGGCCGGCTGGTGGCAGTGCTCGAAAAGGCGGATGCCGGCGGGTTGCTGGAGACGGGTTGGAAAATGCCGCGACCCTTCGCGGCGAAAGATCGCCAGGGGAGGCACGACATCTGGGGCGCGATCTGGCTGCCGCGGGACTTCGATCCGAAGAAAAAATATCCGGTCGTGGAGCAGATCTACGCCGGACCGCAGGGCTCCTTCGTGCCGAAGGGATGGGGCGCCTGGTCCGGGACGAGGTCCGAGATGGCGGAGTCGGGCTTTATCGTGGTGCAGATCGACGGCCTCGGGACTTCGAACCGTTGCAGGGAGTTTCACCACTTTTGCTACAAGAACCTGAAGGACGCCGGCCTGCCCGATCGCATCGCGTGGATGAAGGCCGCGGCGAAGGAGATCCCGCAAATGGATCTTGAGCGGGTTGGAATCTACGGCGGGTCAGCCGGTGGACAGAGCGCACTGGGGGCGCTTCTCTTTCACGGCGATTTTTACGACGCGGCGGTGGCGGATTGCGGTTGCCACGATAACCGGATGGACAAACTCTGGTGGAACGAGCAGTGGATGGACTGGCCGATTGGCGACCACTACGCGAAAAACTCGAACGTCACGCACGCCGGCAAACTGCGGGGCGACCTGCTGCTGACGGTGGGCGAGCTCGACAACAACGTCGACCCCTCCTCCACCCTCCAGGTTGCCAAGGCGCTGATCGCGGCCGACAAGGATTTCGAGCTTTGCATTGCTCCCGGCGCCGGCCACGGCGTGGGTGAGCGGCCCTACCTGCGGCGGAAACGGATCGAGTTTTTCCAGCGCGTGCTGGGCCGGGCGAGGTGAGCTTGGCCGGATGCCCTGCTCATTTATCCCGCCTTGGCCTTCACGAGGGCCTCCAGTTCCTTGAGGTCCTTGTCGAGGATGGATCCCGCCTGGGCCTTGAAGGCCTTGCGGGCGCGTTGCATGGCTTCCTGGGCGTAGGTCGTCTTTCCCTCCTCCAGGCAGGACTGCGCGTAGGGTTGCACCAACTGGTAGAAGAGATGGCCCCCGGCCTTGGAAGCGAGCTTTTGCATGGCGCTGCGAAAGGTCCGGTGGGCATCGTCCCAGCGCTTGTTCTCGATGTGGACGAAGACTTTCTCGGCGGCGACGCTCACCACAAGGTCGAAGCGCTGGCTCTTGTTGGCGGTGATGATTGTGCCGAGGAGACGATTGTATTCGCTGGTCTGGCCGGCTTCATCGAGCAGTCCGAGGAGGCGCTTTTCGCCGCGGAAGCGCAGGTCCTTCTGACTGCGGAAGGCGTGGATCCAGTCGTTCCAAAAGCGGGTGCTTGCAGCCACGCCGGCTTTCGTCGTGGCGAGGTGGTCGGCCTCCAGTTCCCAGGCCCAGAGGTATTGCGGGGCGGACTTGCGGGCCTCCCGGAGGGCGTCGAGGCGAAACTCGGCGGTGGGGTTGAGCTCGGCCCAGGTGAGGGCGTGCCGGGCCCTCACAAGACCGGGGGCGCGGGCGGAGTGGCGATTCAGAAAGCTGCACTCGGAGTCAGTGAGGCGGCGCCAGGTCTGGGGGTCGAAGGCCTGGCCGACCGGGTAGTCCTCGTTACGGAACTTGGCGAGGTCGAACTTCCAGAGGCCGTAGTTTTCGAGGTATCCCAGCCAGGCGTGCTCGCCGGAGTTGCCCTGCCCCAGGAAGACGATGTTGGGGACGCCCTTGGCCTTGGCGGCATGTGCGGTATAGTAGGCTTGGTCCACGCACAGGCCGCCGTGTTGCGCGATGGAGGCCAGCTCGTAGCGGCCATGCGGCCAGACGTACTCCCTTTTCTCGAGGCGTGGCAGGTCGTACCTGATCATAGAGAAGAGGGCGTGGAGCTGCTTGACGTCGCGCAACCTGACACCCTGGACGAATTTCAGCTCGGCGAGTGAGATCGGGGTATCGACCACGAATTTGAGATCGGCGACGGAGAGGCGGCGCAGATCGTAAAACAGGCCGTTGCCCTTCTGGGAGCGCACGTAAAAGGCAAAGCGGTCTTCCGGGTTTTCGTCGGTGCGGGGGACGGCGGTGTGGTCGACGAAATGATGCGGCCACCCAGCGGGAAAGGGTTGATCGAAGACGAGGCTGATCGCCACGGCCAGAGCGGGGAAATCCGCGGCGGCGGCGGGGTGAGCGCGGTAAATGCGGCAGAGGATTTCGAGGGCCCTGGGGTGGTCGTCGTAGGGGGAAAGGGAACCTAGAAAAGCGTCGCGCAGGGCCTCCGCCATGGCGAGCTTGGTGTAGGCGCTTTGTGCGGAGCCCTCCTTGAAAAAAGGGTGCTGCTCCCAGTTGTGAGGGAAGAGGGAAAGCCACTTCAGGTGGTTCATCCAACCCGTGAAATGCGGGTTGGAGAGGGACTGGGCGGTGCCGAGGCGCTTGTGGATGGCGAGGAGCCGCTGGTGAATGGACCGCTTTTCTTCGGCCCAGGTCTCCGGGGAAACATTGAGGGCCCACCAGGCATCATTGCTCTGCTCCGACCAGCGCCCGATCTTACTCTGCCCGGAGGCCGGGAGGACGACGAGCGCGGCGAGTCCGAACAAGACGACGGGACGAAGCATGAAGGGACACCATGGCTTAGGGATCGACGAGGTCAATGGGAAGATTGGGTTGATCCAAAGCCTCAACGTCGATTGTCGAAGTCGTGGCGGGGAACGAGAGCCCGCATTGACAGCGGGGAAGGCGGCATCAATTGTGTGCCATGGCGGTTGGAGCGCGTATTGCAAGTCTGGTCCTGGCGGCGCATGCACCGCTGGCGGCTGCGACGCTGGAGATTGACGCCAGGCTTCTGCAGGCCACGCCGATGCCGGAGTTGAAGCAGATCGCGCCCTACCCGCGGGCCTTGTGCACCTATCTTTACGAGGTGGAGAACGTGCACGCTGGAAAGTATGATAGCGGCAAGATCCTGGTGGTGAAGTGGGCGGTGTGGAGGCGGAAGAAGTTGGAGGGTTTGCCTGCAAAGGCGGGGGAGGTGGAGAGACTCAAGCTGGACCGCTGGATCGACTATCCGAATTTCGATCGCGAGCGCATCGTGGATGCGATCCGCGAAGTGGATCGCGTGATCTACTACGATGTGAGTTCGAAGCCCGATGGAGTGGCAGAGTTGCAAGCCGCGCTCGAAGGGCGGGAAAAGGAGTTGGAGACGGGGGTGGTGAGAGGGGAGGCGAAGGGGTGGTTGTTCCTCGCGGAGGAATTGCGCCATGCGGAGACCGGTCGCTTCTGGGAGAAGGATTGGAGAAAAGTGGCACGGGCGGAGGTGGACCCGCTCCCGGCCATGTTGGATTTCCAAAGGCGGCTGAAGGCTCTGGGAGTGGAATTATGGATCGTGCCGGTTCCGACGAAGGTGTCACTCCGTCCCCGGAGTTTGAAACACGGATTGCAGCTGGAATCGCAGGCGGGCTATCTGACAGTGCTGCGGGGAGCGGGGTTGCAGATCATTGATCTGGAGGCCGCCCTCAGACTGGAGCAGCAGAAACGAAGGCCTTGGATCCCCGAACTCCGGCAGGATAGTCACTGGGGCCCGCGCACCTGTCTCATCGGAGCGAGGATGATTGCAGACCGCATTCGGAGCCTGGCCTCGGGCGACCGGGATTCGTTTCCGCTGGGCGCACCCATCGACATCACGATTCGAGGTGATTTGTCGAGATTGGTCCCCGGATGGAAACTGCCTGCGGAAACCGTCAGTGCTGCCAAGGTTCACAGGCGGGGCGCCCGCGATCCGGGAGTGGGGCTGAGCCACCCGGACAGTCCCTTCGTCCTGCTGGGAGACAGCCATGTGACCGTCTTCAGTGAAGGAACGGAAGAGATGCATGGGGCGGGTGCGGGACTGCCGGACTATCTCGCAAACCGGCTGGGCCTCGCCTTCGACGTGATCGCCAGCCACGGCGATGGCATTCACCAGGCGCGCGTGAATCTCTACCAGCAGCGATCGACCAATCTGAAGTACCCCGAATACTGGAAGAACAAGAAGGCGGTGATCTGGGTCTTTTCGGCCCGAGCGTTCACGCGGGCGGAACGGTGGAGCACGAGGGTTCCGGTGGTGCGGGTGATCCGGAAAAATCGCTGAGCCGTGGTTTTCAGCACGCCCATCTTTCTCTACGGGTTCCTGCCCCTGGTGCTGGCGGTCTACTACCTTCTCCCCCGGCGGGCGCGCAACGGGTGGCTGGTGGTGGTGAGCTACGTGTTCTACGGCTGGGGGAATCCGCTCTACGTGCTCCTCCTTCTCTTCTCGACACTGCTGGACTTCGGTTGTGCTTGGGGGATTGCGGGGAGCGAAAGCGCGGCGCGGAGGAGGTCGCTGCTGCTTGCGTCGATCGTGGGGAACCTCGGAGTGCTGGCCTTCTTCAAATATTCCGGCTTCTTCGCGCGCGTCTCGCACGAACTGGCCGGGATGCCCGGAGCGGACACCCTGGCGTGGGCGGGCGGGGTCGTGCTGCCGCTGGGGATCAGTTTCTACACCTTCCAATCGCTGAGCTACACCATCGATGTCTACCGCAAGGATGTGGAACCCACGCGCCGTTTCATCGACTTCGCGGCCTACGTGGCGATGTTTCCGCAGCTGGTGGCGGGGCCCATCGTGCGCTTTTCGCAATTGACCGAGGCGCTGCGGGAACGGCGCGAAACGCGGGCGCAGTTCTCGCAGGGGATCGGCTTCTTCGTGATCGGATTGGCCAAAAAACTTCTCCTCGCCAACCCGTGCGGCTGGGTGGCGGACCAGGCCTTCGGGGCGGCGGAACTGGACGTGCTCACGGCGTGGACCGGGCTGCTGGCCTACTCCTTCCAGATCTACTTCGACTTCAGCGGATACAGCGAGATGGCGATCGGGCTGGGGCTCATGCTGGGCTTCACCCTCCCGATCAACTTCAACGCGCCCTACCGCTCGCAATCGATCAGCGAGTTCTGGCGGCGTTGGCACATCACGCTGGGCACTTGGGTGCGCGACTATCTCTACATCCCGCTGGGTGGGAGCCGCGAGGGACGCGCGCGCACTCTCATCAATCTTGTGATTGTGATGTTGCTGGTCGGTCTGTGGCATGGGGCGGCCTGGCAGTTTGTGGTGTGGGGTGCCATGCACGGAGCGCTGCTGGCGGTGGAACGGGCGCTACGCCCTCTCGGTATTGGGGAAAAGATTCCGGCGGTGGGCAAGGTCGTGCTCACTTTCCTGGCGGTCTGTTTGACCTGGGTGGTTTTTCGGGCGGAGTCGCTGGGTGAGGCGGGGCGATACTACGCGGCGCTGTTTGGCGGGGGGGATTTGGCGGGACCGGCGTGGTGGGTGCGGGAGCTGGTTATGTCGTGGGAGACCATCGCGATCCTGGCGGCGGCGGCGCTGGTATGCTGGGCGGGGATCTCGGCTTCCCGCTTCGTGGCGGAGATGAACCGCTGGAAGTCCACCGCGATTACGTTTCTCTTCTGGTTCGCGCTCATCGCGATGGGGGCACAGGGGGTGAATCCCTTTCTCTATTACTTCTTCTGACGAGTCTGACATGTCCGACCGCAAGAATCCAAGCCTCGCCGCGATGCCCGGCATCCTGGTGGTGCTTACGCTGGGGTATCTGTTCGTGATGCACGTGGGACGTTTCGGGGGCGGCCGGAAATCGATCGAGTGGTCGGGACGGGGTCTGGAAGCGGACTATCTAGAGGCGAGCGCCTCGCTGGTCCGGGCGCCGGTCAATCGCATCCGGGCCGGATTGGGACTGGAGGCCAACCAGGTGGTGCAGCGGGACGGGGAACTCTACTTTTCGCCGGATATCGCACACGTCACGGGCCGCAGTTTCATGAAGAGCGGCAGGACGAACAGCCACGTGGTCCTGAAGCGGGAGGGGCGCGAGGGACGCGCCGAAAACCCGATCGCGGCCATTCTCGATTTCGACCGGCAATTGCGGGCCCGGGGAATCCGCCTGGTCCTGATGCCCACGCCCTCGAAAGCGATGTTCGTGCCTTCGGGGCGGGCCCCGCTGCGAAACGCCGGCTTCGAGGAATTCCGGAGCGAGATGGAGAGACACGATATTCCCCTCTTCGACGCGGCTCGCCACCTTGCGGAGTTCGGGAAGCGGGGGAACCGGTTGTTTCTCAAAACGGACAGCCACTGGACCCCGGAGGCGATGCGGATCAGCAGTTTCTTTCTCGCGGCATTTTTGGACCGCCAAGGTCTCCTCCCGGACAGCGAGTCCGAGATGTTTCGTCTCGAAACGAAAAGACTCACGAACTCCGGTGACCTCGCCAAGCTGTTAGAAGGCGGTGCGAACGCGAAGTGGAACGAAACCATTGCCGTCCATCCGGTGTCGCGGCATCGAAGTCGGGTGGAAGACATCACCCGCTGGCGACCGAATCCGGCCTCGGCCCTGCTCCTCCTGGGCGACAGCTTTATCAACGTTTACTCCCTGGAGGAGATGGGCTGGGGCGAGGACGGGGGTTTCGCCGAAGTCCTGAGCCAATCGGTGGGGTATTCCGTGGATCGTCTGGCCCGCAACGCGGACGGGGCCTTCGCGAGCCGGAGCGCCCTGCACGATGAGCCGGGAAAGCTGGAAGGAAAGACGGTGGTGGTATGGCAATTTGCGGCGCGGGAATTGTCCTTTGGGGACTGGAAGGTGCTTCCGTGGCCAGAGGAGGATGCGGGTCGACTCGATCCGCGCCTTGCGGAAGGGGCGGTGGAGTTGGAGGGGACGATCGCCCAGGTTGCGAGGGTGCCGAAGCTGACGAGGACCCCGTATCGGCGGGCCGTGATGGAAGTGCGGATGGTGGAGGTAAAGAGTGCGGAAGGCGAACTGCCCAGGGAAGTGGTCTTGCTGGGATTGGGAGTGGAGGACCGCGTGCCTACCGCCATGACGAAGTGGAAGGTGGGGGAAAAGGTGAGAGTGAAGGTGATCTCGTGGAGCGCGGTGCAGGAGCAACTTGCGCGCCTGCACCGCTTTGCCCTGAACGATCCGGAGTTGGAGTTACTGGATGTGGTGCGAGTTTGGATGGTGGAGGAGTGAAGGGAAGGTGAAGAAAGACTCGACGGGCCAATTTCCAAATAATCACCAGTTCCCCAAAACTCAGCAACCAAGCGGATCCCGCTTGGGATTTGTCCCCTGGTCCTGAGATTTATCTGGAAATTGGCCCGTCGAGTCTTTCTCCTCCCCCGGCAGGCGAGGCGCCTGCCCTACAAAACGGAGTTGGCTCACACTTGTTCGATCCGCACCCGCGGAGAAGCGAGGGGAATGCCCTCCGCCTTGAAAGCCCTGGAGATGTTCTTGAGGACTTCGGAGCGGATCTTGGTGCGGTTGCGCACATCTTCGATGCGGTAGCGGCCTTCTAACAGAATGCCGGATCCCATGTGTCCGCCGGTGTCGTCCCAGAGTGAGCGTACCACCATCACGCCGTCGGTGTTGCGGACCTGGGTGCGGCGCAGACCGACATCGATGACATCGCCCCAGCCACCCCAGTGCCGGCCCGGAGACTCGATCTTGACGCGGTCGCCGATGATGAGGGTGTTCGTGGCCATGGGCGAAAATCACATCGGGGAGAGCAAGTCGCGAAGGGATTCAGGATCCAGGATGGCCTTGTTGGTTCCCGCCAGGAGTCCCTCGGCGAGCTTCGATTTCTCGAGTTGGAGTTTCTGGATCTTCTCTTCCACCGTGTCGGTGCAGATGAGCTTGTGGACAAAGACGGGCTTGGTCTGGCCGATGCGGTAGGCGCGGTCGGTGGCCTGGGCTTCCACCGCGGGGTTCCACCACGGATCGTAGTGAATGACGGTGTCGGCGGCGGTCAGGTTGAGCCCCGTGCCGCCGGCCTTGAGGGAGATGAGAAAGAGGGGAGTTTTTCCGGACTGGAATTTGTCGACGAGTGAGCCCCGGTCTTTCGAGGCGCCGGTGAGTTTCAAATACGAGATATCCAGTAGACCGAGTTTTTGCTCGATGAGTTCGAGCATGGTGGTGAACTGGGAAAAGAGGAGCACACAGCGGCCTTCTTCGAGGAGGGTTTCGAGGAGGTCTCCGAGGTAGTCGAGCTTGGCGGAGGAGAGAGACTGGGCCTCTTTCATGGCGAGGAGGCGCGGGTCGCAGCAGATCTGGCGGAGCTTGAGGAGGGCGTCGAGAAAGACGATGTGAGACTGCTCGAGGCCGCGGGCCGCGATAGCCTGCCGGACCTGCTTGTCCATGGTGGCGCGCACCGTCTCGTAGAGATCCTTCTGTTCGGTGGAGAGGTCGATGGGGTGCACCAGGATGGTCTTGGGCGGGAGCTCGGAAGCGACCTCGTCCTTGGTGCGGCGCAGGATGAGGGGAGCGAGACGGTGCTTGAGGTCCTCGCGGCGGTCGTGGTCCTCCTCCTTCTCGATGGGGGTCTGGAAACGGGCCCGGAAGACCTCCTGGCTGCCGAGAAAGCCCGGGAGCAGAAAGCGCATGAGGGACCAGAGCTCGCCGAGGTGGTTCTCGATGGGAGTGCCGGAGAGGCAGAGACGATGCCTGGCGTTCAATTCGCAGGCGGCTTTCGAAACTTTGGCGGAGGGATTCTTGATGTTTTGCGCCTCGTCGAGAGCCACGAGATGAAAGGAAACCTTTTTGAGCTCCTCGATGTCGCGTTGGAGGAGAGCAAAGGAGGTGAGGACGAGGTCGGCGTGCGGGATGTTCGGGAAGTCCCGCTTGCGTTTCGCTCCGTGCAGGACCAGGACGCGGAGGGAGGGGGTGAAGCGGGCCGATTCGGCGCGCCAGTTCGGAACCACCGAGGTCGGGGCAACCACCAGGGCGGGGCTGCCACCCGATCGTCCCGAGTCCTTCTCGGTCAGGATGTGCGTGAGGGTTTGCAGCGTTTTTCCGAGACCCATATCGTCGGCGAGAATCCCGTGCAGGTCGCAGGAGGCCAGGAACTGCAACCAGCGGAAGCCTTCCAGTTGATAGTCGCGCAGGGTGGCCTGCACGCCGGGGGGAGGATCGGCCTTGTGCGGCGTCTTGAGATCCTCGATGCGGCGCGCAAGGTTGGTCAGCGCCGGCGAGGGAGCGAGGTCGAGATCGGAATCGGTGGCGAGGGTGGCGGCGTCGAGCGGGTGGAAGAAGGGTTTGTTTGGATCGACCAGCGCGGCGAGGTGGCGAAGGATCCTGCGCAGGCGGTCGACCGGGATGTGCAGCGCCCCTCCGTCCGGAAGATAGACGAGGTGGTGGGACCGGTCCGGCAACTCGTCCAGCATGTCGAGGGTGTCGTCCTCTAATAGATTCACAAGGATGGGGAGGAGATCGAGGCGCAGGCCGTCGAGGTCGAACCCGACCGAGAGGGAGAACCACCCGCCGGGTTGTTCGTCGAGGGCGCTGTTCCATTCCTGGGGGGAGGTGGTGTAGACCGGATAACCGATCTCGTCGTCAATTTCGACGGTCCACCCCCGGTCCTGCAGATTGCGGGCCGCTTCGGCGCGGAACCACGGCCAGTAGAGTTCCGGGGTGCTGAGACTGGGCTCCGGGAACCAGGCGGTGGCCTCCGGGGCGGGGCCGTCTCGTTTCCGGCGTTCGAGGCCTAACAGAAAGCGGTAACTGGGCTGGGCTCCGAGATGGGTGAGGCCGAGCTGGGTGAGTTGCCGGGCCGCGTTGGTCTCGGCATGGAGGTCGCGCTCGATCAGGAGCGGACCGTCCGGCGTATCGACGCGGGTCGCGGAGTCCCCGGAAGTGTGGAGGGGAAGGTCGTGCTGGCCGTAACGGGCGAGGGGGCGGGCCACCAGCCACTCGTCGCGGTTCCCCGCGCGCAAGGACTGCAGAAGGAGTTGCACCGGCCGGGAGTTGGCCGGTTCGAGGTGGACCTCGAGGCGAAAGTTGGGTTTCGCCCGGAGCGTTGTCAGAGACGAGTTGTCAGTTGTCAGGGAGGAGGATTTTGGACCCGAGGAGGGAGGGACAAGCTTGGCGCTGCCGCCCCGGAGGAGGCGGTCGAGAGTGGTGGATTTGTGGGCGGCCAGGAGGGTGGCGGCGGCGTGCTGGCAGGAGTGGGCGTAGGGGCAGGAGCAGGAGGCATCGAGGTCCCAGCCGGATGCCGCGTCAGGCCAGAGGGAGATCGCCACCTCGCAGAACTCGCCTTCGAGGTCCTGCACCCGTGCGGTGAGGAGACCGCCGCCGTCCTCGAGGGACTCCCAGGCCAGGTCGGTGACATGGCGTTTGCGGGCCAGCTTCCGGCCGTCCGTGAGGACAAAATCGTCGAAGCGGACCTGCCACTCGTCGCCGAGCAGAAAGTCGCGGATCGAGGAGGTGGCGGGCACGGGGAGAGTGTAGCGGGGAATCGGAGATTGTGGAGCGCCGTGATTGGTTCCGTCCGCGAAGGTTGGCGGACTCCGAAATTGACTGGGCCTCTCCCGCTTCTCATCCGCTCGAAATGGGACTCCACGGGATGTGGTGGGGCATCACGGTGGGACTGTGACTCACCGCCCTGGCCCCGGGGATGCGGCTCTGGGGAAAGGCCGCGAAGCGCCGACTTGCGGGGCGATGCACTAGTTCGCGACGATGTTCACCAGGCGCCCCGGGACCACGATGATCTTGCGGACGGTCTTGCCGTCAATGTGACCCTGCACTTTTTCGTCGGCCTGGGCGGCGGTCTCGATGTCGGGCTGCGGGGCGCCGGCGCTGACCTTGATCCTGGAGCGGACCTTGCCGTTGACCTGCACCACCATCTCGATTTCTTCCTCCACCAGGAGGGACGGATCGTAGGCGGGCCAGGCGTGGTCGATGCAGCGGCCTTCGCGGCCCAGACGATCCCACAATTCTTCCGTGAGGTGCGGGGCGAAGGGATTGAGGACGGTGAGGAGATCCTCGAAGAGCGCCAGGGGAACCTGCTCGGCCGATGTAAAGGCGTTGGTGCACTCCATCATCTGGGAGATGGCGGTGTTGAAGCGCAGCTTCTCGATGTCCTCGCCGACCTTCTTGATGGTGGCGTGCACGATCTTGAGGAGATCTTCGGTAGGCTCGGCCTCTTTGGATAGTTTCGAGGCGGGAACCCATTCGCCTTCCTGGTTCTGCTCCATCGCCACCCGCCAGACGCGGGCCAGGAAGCGCGAGACACCCTCAACGCCCTGCATGCTCCACGGCTTCACCTGCTCGAGGGGTCCCATGAACATTTCGTAGAGGCGGAAGGCATCGGCTCCGTAGTCCGCGACGACGTCATCGGGATTGATGACATTGCCGAGCGATTTCGACATCTTGCGTCCGTCCTCGCCCATGATGAGCCCCTGGTTTACCAGCTTCCGGAACGGTTCCCGCGTGCTGAGGTGGCCGAGGTCGTTCAGGATCTTGTGCCAGAAGCGGGCGTAGAGGAGGTGCAGGACGGCGTGTTCGGTGCCGCCGATGTAGAGATCGACACCACCCGGGGTTCCGTTCTTCCCCAGCCAGTAGTGCTCGGCCTCGGGGGAGAGAAACCGCTCCGGGTTGTCCGGATCGCAGTAGCGCAGGTAGTACCAACACGAACCGGCCCACTGCGGCATGGTGTTGGTTTCGCGCCGGGAACCGTCCGGCCGGTTGACCCAAGCGGTGGCCTTGGAGAGCAAGGGCTCCGGATCGCCGGTCGGGTTGTAGTCCTCCAACTCGGGGGCGAGGAGGGGCAGCTCGTCCTCGGAGATCGCGAAGTGCTCACCATCCTTCCAGATGAGCGGGAAGGGTTCGCCCCAGTAGCGCTGGCGGGAAAACAGCCAGTCGCGCAGCTTGTAGTTGATCCGCGCTTCGCCCCGCCCGTTTTCGTCAAGCCAGGCCGTGATCCTTGCCTTTGCCTCGGAGGTCGGGAGCCCGTCGAGCATCCCGGAATTCACGGAGGTGCCGGTACCCGTAAAACCCTTCCAATCCTCGCCCTCCGGCGGTTGAACCACCTGCACGATGGGCAACTTGAACTTTTCCGCGAACTCGTAGTCGCGGGTGTCGTGGCCTGGCACGGCCATGATGGCGCCGGTGCCGTATCCCATCATGACATAGTCCGCGATCCATACCGGAATCTTCTCCTCGTT
>CAUZKZ010000090.1:0-14579 GCA_963580345.1 Verrucomicrobiia bacterium
CCGGCTCCCAATCCCCACAATTGACTCACTCTGAACTACAAACTAAAACAACCAACAGCGTACCGGTTTTACCCCGGCGCCCGTACCGGAATTACTCCGGCGCGCACAGACTGGCGGTCAACTCGATCACTTGGGCCACTCTCATACTACAAGTATAGTAGTTTCAGATTAAAGGTCAATCTGTAAGGCGGACTACACTAGCGTTGCAAAGGCTCTCGTGGTGATTCGGTTGAGATCGCCGACCTGAGAACGCCCCCGGGATCTGTGGATAGTGGCGAACCTGGGAACGATACGCGCGGGTGTCAGCTCCCGCGACGCCGCCAGATGCCATGATCCTGAAGCATTTAACGTCTCGGCCCGAGAGTGCGACACAAGGATATATTGTCCACGTCCATCGTATGGCCGTACTGCATCACCAGCACCGACCGAAGGTCGGATCTGCGAATCGTTCCTTTTAGGATCAGGTGCGCTTCGCTCGTGCAGGTTTGAGGCCTGATCCGGGTAGATGACCAACCCGGTCGGAGATGACGGGAGCTCTCACTTCTGCTTCTCTTTCTCTATCTCCTTCTCCAAAACCGTCAGCCAGCCGCACTCGGTTTGGTTGATGAGGAGGCCGCCGGCGGTGGCAGCGGCACCTTTCAGTTCGAACCGGCAGGGGACGCGTTTATCATTCGCACCTTTTGGCCCGGCCCAGATCGAAATGGGGAGGTTGGCGGGCGCGGCGTCGGGGGTCGCCTCGAGAGTGAGCTTGGCTTCTCCCTTGTCGGAAACGGCTGCCGGAGCGGCCGTGACTCCCGGTGGCAGGCTCTCGGCCGTCACTTGCAACTCGCCCTCGAAGCCGTATCGGCGCGTGACCTTCACCGCGATCTCGAGCTTCTTGCCACGAGCGATGGCGTAAACCCCGCCGCTCGCAGTCGCCTCGAGGACCGGCACCGGTTTCGTGACGCGAAACCGGTAGACCATCTGGTTCCCTCCCACCCCGTTCAGGTCGGTGATCTCCGCCGTGAAGTCCCCCTCGGCGGGCGCAGTCCAGTCCAGCATGACATCGTGTCGCGGCTTCGCGTCGGAATCGTCCTCCCGCTTCAGCTCCTTACCAGCGGCATCCTTGATCACGAGGACCGGATCCATCCACGAACCGAGCTTGGCCGCCGCGATTTCAAGGTGCAGTTTTTCGTCCTTTTGGGCGGAGAACAGGTAGCGATCGATATCGCCGGGCGGATCGATGGTCCCGCTGACGACGGCCGGGATCTCGACGCGCTGCGCATCCTCTCCCGCGGCTTCGTGCGGTGGGGGCAGTTCGATGACGGGCGGATCGTGCCCCAGGCTCATCCGGTAAATCGACTTTTCGCTCCCGGCAAACCTGATGTCTGCCTTCGGTGGGTGAACGAAAGCGGAAAGGTGCAGCTCGTACTTGCCCGCGGCGGGGGCCTTGAAGACGAGGCGAGGGTCGAGACCGAGCCGGTTGGCATCGTGATTGAATGCCAATTGCTCGCCTCGGAGTCCGCGCATGTGCAGGAGCGGGTCGAGCGGCGAGTCGAGGGCATAGGCCGTGACGGCGGCCACCAGGACCTGGCCTTCCTGCAGGTCGAAGGAGAAGCGATCGACCTCGCCCCCCTCCGCGAGCTTCCCATTCACGGTGAGCGGGAAGTCTCCCAGCGGGATCGCCATCGTGTCCGCGCCCACCTGGGTGCGCTCCGGCAAGGCTCCGACCACGAACTGCCTTGGCACGGTGGCGCCCTCCCGGTTGAAAAACCGGACCAGAGAGGCTCCCGGTTCCACCTCCTGGCCGATCGTGACGCGGAACTTCCCCTTGTCCTTTTCACTGGGGGAAAAGACGATGCGCGGATCGTCGCACCGCGCCTGGAGCGGCCACGGCTCGAACTTCCCGGTCACGGAAACCTCGAACTCCGTCCCGCGTTGACCGCCCGCCGGGAAGATCCCTTCAACATTGGGAGTCTCGGCCAGGGCGCACGAACCGGCGAAGAAGACCATCCCGCCCCAGGTGGAGGCGCGGGTCTTCACCCAAATAGTTCCTGGATCGGTTGCCCCCCGTTGACCAACTGGACCGGACGGCCATCGCTTCGGTGCAGCACCAGCCTGGGATCGATCCCGAGTTTCGCGTAGAGGCTGGCCGCAAAATCTTCCGGGGAGTAAATGTTTTCGGATGCGTAGGCCCCATCCCGATCGGTGGCGCCGACGATCCGCCCCCGCGGCACTCCCGCCCCCGCCATCAGGACCGACATGGCGTGCGGCCAGTGGTCCCGCCCGCCATTCGGGTTGATCTTGGGAGTACGCCCGAATTCACCGAGCGCGATCACGAGGGTGGTATCGAGCAATCCACGCTCGTCCAGGTCGGAAATCAGGGCGGCAAGGCCTTGATCGAGGGGCGGCATATGCTTCTTGAGACCGTCGAAGATCGTGCCGTGGTGATCCCACCCGCCATAGTAACAGGTCACGAACGAGACGCCGGCCTCGACCAGCCGCCGCGCCAGGAGCATGCGCTGCCCGAGATCATTGCGCCCGTACCGCTCGCGCACTTTCTCGGATTCCGAATCGATATCGAAGGCGGCCTGCGCGGTCGGAGAGGTGATCAGGTCGATCCCCTGCTGGTAGTAGCTGTCGAACTCGAGGGTGGGATCCTGGGCCTGCTTGTCCTGGATGCGCGCCAGCCGGTCGAGCGAGGCACGTAGTTCGCGGCGCGAGCGGGCTCGGCCCTCGCTGATGTTGCGCGGCAGCACCACGTCGCGCACCCGGAATCCCTTCTTGTTGGGATCACCGCCCACGATGAACGGGGCGTGTTCGGCGCCCAGGAAGTTCGGCCCGCCGGAACGCGACTGTCTGGGGAGCGTCATGTAGGCCGGAAGACCGGCCTGCACGCCGCGCGCGTGCGAGACGACCGAGCCGAAGGAGGGATGAAAACTGACGAAAGCCCCGCAATTCACTCGCACCGGGGTCGGGGCTCCGGTCATCATGTAGTGGTTCCCGCCCCCGTGGTTTGGGTCCTTGTGACAGATGGAACGCACCACCGTGAACTTGTCGGAGACGGCCGCCAGCCTGGGAACGCATTCGGAAAAGTGCACCCCGGGCAGCCGGGTGGGGATGGTGCCGAACTCGCCGCGGATTCCCTTCGGAGCGTCGGGTTTCGGATCGAAGCTCTCGTGGTGGGTGGGACCGCCGTCGAGCCAGACCAGGATGCAGCGCACTTCGTTTGGACTCGCCTTCCCGGCCTGCCGGGCGGCCTCCGCCCGCAGGCCCATCAATTGCGAGAAGCCGAGCCCCGCCGCCGCGGAACCGATCCCGAGCTTGAGAAAGTCGCGGCGCCCACGGCCGTCGCAATTGGAGTGGTACTCGCTCATCGGTTTCAGTGGTTGAAGACGAACTCGGCGGAATTGATCAGGGCCCAGAGGATGTCTTCGGCGGCGGTCTGCCGGGTCGCGTCGGGCATCCCGAATTGTTCTACGGCGATGGCGGCCTCATCCTTAGCGGGAAGTCGCGCCAAGGCGACCAGGTAAAGTTCGTCCACGATTTGAGGCTCGTCGAGATCACCCGCGGCAAGACTCGCTACACGCCCGTTTTTGTGGGCCAGCTTGTCCTGCAGTCGTTCGGAGTGCATCAGGTGCAGGGCCTGCACCACGCTGCTCTCGAGATTCCGCTCGCAAGGGCAATCCTCGCTGGAATCGGGCCGGCCAAAGGCATCGAGGGTGTCGGAGCCCAGCTTGAAGTTCCACGTTTGCAAGGCGCGCGCCCCCGCCGGCATCCCCTCGAATTCATCGGGCACCCCGGTCACCTCCGCCACCGCGTCGGTCATCGCTTCCGCCGAGAGCCGGCGGCGGTAGGCGCGTGAGAAGTGCCTGGTGTCGGACAGGTTGGTCTCGTTCGCGGCCGAACTGAGCTGGTAGACCCGCGAGTTCGCGATACGGCCCATCAGGTGCTTGAGGTCGTAGCCGTTCTCGACAAAATCGCGTGCCAGGGCGTCGAGCAGGGCCGGGTTCGAAGGCGGATTGGAGGTGCGCAGGTCATCGACCGGGTTGACGATCCCGGTGCCCATCATGGCCCCCCAGATCCGGTTGACGAGGGCGCGGGCAAAGAACCGGTTGCCGGGATCGACCAGCCAGTCGGCCAACGCCTGGCGGGGATCGGACCCGGCTTCGATCTCCGGTTGCGATCCCCCCGGCGGGGTGGGAGCCATCAAGGCCTCGGTGACCGGGTGCACGACGGTGCCCCCGGGCTGGTGGAAGACCCACTCCGGATCGCCCGAGATGGGAGGAGAGACGCCGCCTCCTTTCCGCCCCACCTCCCCGAAGTAAGCCGCCAATTGGTAGAAGTCGTCCTGACTCCAACTCTCGTTCGGGTGGTGGTGACATTTGGCACATTCCAGCCGAACTCCCATAAACACCTGGCTGATGGTGGTGGTGAGGTCGGCCGGCTCCCGCCGGTCACGAAAGATCACAGCCGGTCCCTCGCGGTGGGTGCTCCCCCGGACCGTCAGGATCTCCCGCGCAAATTGGTCGTAGGGCATGTTCTGCCGGAAGCTCTCGCGCATCCACTGGTCCAGCACGTACACGCTCTTGACGCCAACCCGGTCGGGATTGGGACGGAGCAAGTCAACCCACACCAGGGCCCAGCGGTCCGCCCAGTTCGGATCAGCCAGCAGTTCGACGACCAGGCGCGGGCGCTTGTCCGCAGAGGAGTCGGCCAGGAACGCCCTCACCCGCTCGACCGGAGGCAGGGTGCCAATCAGGTCCAGCGAGACGCGCCGGATGAATTCGCTGTCGGAACACAACTCCGAAGGAAACAGGCCAAGCTGCGCCCAGCGCGCGATGGCGTGCTCATCGATCAGGTTGTGGCGCGGCAGACCGGCGTACCGGTCGGCCGGCAGGACCCGGTCCGGTGGGACCGTCAACCGCGCGATGGCGACCTCCCCCATGTAGCGCACCACCACCGCTCCTTCTCCCCTCTTCGATCCGACCGCGAAGCGCCCCGCCTCATCGACCTTCACGAAGGATTTCTCCGCGGAGCTGAAGTCAGCCAGGCCCGTGACCTCACGAGTGCTCCCGTCGGAAAAGTGGGCGTGCACGCTCAGCGCCCCCGTCTCGCCCCGCCGCACCACGCGACTCGGCTCGCCGACTGCGATCTTCTGCAGGACCGGCTCCTCGGGAAGGCGGTACACCATTCCCTCCTCGATCCAGCGCACAATGGTCCGATAGGCCTCCGAATCGGTCGTGAATCTCTCGCCGCCCTCGTGGGGAAGTTGCAGGGTCGGCTTCAGGAGGAACAAGCTCAGTTCCGGCGCAGCCGGAGAGACCCGCCGGCCCCGCCCTTCTTTCACGATCGACTCGTAGTCGGCCTCCGGATGGTAGGAAAACACGGAGAGCTTGAATCCATTCTGGCCGTCCGGGTTGGCGTGGCAGCCGGAACTGCTGCAACCCGTCTTCGACAGGATCGGCAGCACGTCCCCTACAAAACTCAGCGCCCGCGGTTCGTCCTCGCCGGCACGAAGGGCAGTTGCGGCCGGCAAGAGGACCAAGAGGGCCGGCAAGAGGGTCTTGGTCGGGAGGTCCAGGTTCACGATGGCGTGATGTCCAGTCGGAAGTCTACAGGGCCCCATGGCCGGGGCAAGACCGGAAGAAAGCCCGGTGGACCGGGCTTTCCAGCCGTTCCGTCGCAATTAGACACCCTCCCACCGCGCCTCAGGACGGGTCTTGAAGTGTAGTCACAGGGACCTATGATCCCATGCGGGAATCGCGCGGGCAGGCCCGGTCCTGATCCCGGACTTTCCATTCCAGTAGAATCTAACAAACTATCGCGATGGACGAACTCAAGAAACGGCTGATGGAACAGATCGGCCTCGACGAAGACAAGAGCCAGAGCGCGATCGAAATCGTGCTCGGGTTCATCAAGGAACAGCTCCCCGAAAACCTCCAGGGAATGGTCGACGGAATCGTCTCTGGTGAAGGCGGCGCTAATCCGCTGGACGCCGTGAAAGGGCTTTTCGGCGGAGGAGATTAATCGGCCCGGCCGGATTCTCACCCGCGCGCCCTCTACCGGATGGCGCTACGGTGAGATTTCCGTTTTCGCGGATTCCCCAAGTTACGTTTGTGCTTTCGCCCTGCTGTGCCATAATTGCACGCATGCGGTGTCTCTGCTTGCCTGTCATTGCAGCCGCGGTCGCAGCGGTTTTTCTGCCCGGGTGCAGCAGGTCGGGGATCTCCGCCACGGCTTCCTACAACCCGGGCTACGGACCGTTCGATAAGGACGGCAACTACGTCGAGGCGTGGGCCGACAAGCCTGCCAAGAAACACTGGTGGTCGCGCAAGCCGGCCAACACCAAACCCGCCCGTCCCACCGCGCCGGCGGCGACCAAGAAAGATCCCCCGCTCGTGGCCAGCAACACGCGCCGCAGTTCTTCCAGCACTCGCAAGCCCAGCAAAGCGCCGGGCAGCCCGTTCGCCAGCCTGAATCGGACCAGGCTCGTTTCCCGGCCGCCGGCTGCGAAGCCCCCCGCTCCTCTCCCGGTGTCGCGTCCTCCCGCCTCCCGGCCGCTCCCCACCCCGCCACTGGTCGTCAGCCGCCCACAGCCAACCCCGCCGCCGGTCATCACCCGTTCCGAACGGAGCCCGCTACCGGTGGCCACCACGCCGCCGCCCAGGGCGCAACCGAAACCGGTCAGGGTCACGCCGAAGAGGCCGGCCCCGCTTCGCCACGTGGTCAGAAAGGGCGACACTCTATTCGGCCTGAGCCGACGCTACGGGACCTCGGTTCGTGCCATTCAGCGCGCCAACGGGATCAGGGGATCCACGATACGTGTCGGTCAGGGGCTCCGGATCCCGAGATAGCGGAGCAAGTCGGGTTCGGCGTGCAGCCTGCGCTGTTATGCCTTGCCGGAAGCCACCTCCCCGAGCCGGCCCGTCTTCCCTCGGAGCGCGAAAAACAGGAACGCTCCGCCGATCGCAAACATGAAGACCGAGTAGAATTGTCCCTTGGTCAGGACATCCTGGATGATCCAGGCCGAATCCGGTTCACGGAACCGTTCGGCCACGATTCGGAACAGGGCGTAAAGGATAAAGAAGGTCCCGGTGATGATCCCGTGGGCCATGCGGGGCCAACGCACGCGCATCCAGAATAGAATCAGGCAGAGTCCCAGGCCTTCCAACAGCGCCTGGTAGAGTTGGGACGGGTGGCGCGCCTCGACGTATTTCGCAAGAACCGCGAGAACCGCTTCGTTGTCGCGACTCGCCCCGATCACGCCCTCGAAGAGGGCCCCGGATCCGCCCACCGGGTTATCCTCGAACTGCTCCAGGAGCCCGCCCAGCCGCTCCGGGTCGAGACTCGCGGCTTCGGCCATGGCGGGAGCAAACTTCGTGTTGCCCCCCTCGAGCAATTCCTTGGGAAACTTCATGGACCACGCCACGCCGCTCGCGACCCGTCCATAGAGCTCGCCATTGATGAAATTCGCGATGCGCCCGAAGAAGACTCCCAGGGTGGAAACGATGACGAGTCCGTCGCCGATGCCGGGCCACGAAACCTTGTTTCGGCGCGCGTAAACGAAAGCGAAGATGGTGAGACCGAAGATCCCTCCGTGACTCGACATGCCACCCTCCCAGACTTTGAAAATCACGAGCGGGTCGCCGAGCACGTAGCCCAGTCCCTTCTCCGGGATCATGTAGAAGAGAACGTATCCCAGGCGGCCCCCCAGGAAGACCCCGAAGAGGGCGGCATAGGCGATGAAATCAGCCACTTTTTCGGGTTTGACCACCCACAGGCTGCGCTTCGCCATCCATTTCAGGATGAAGTAGCCCACCACGAATCCCGCCAGGTAGGCCAGCCCGTACCAACGGAGCGCGAAGTTCCCTCCAAACTCGACGATCTCCGGCTTGAGATTGTGAACCCACACCGCCAGCACGGCCTCAACAGAACTCATCGCTTCTCCATAGGCAAGCCGCCACTTGCGGGGATCTCGCGGGGCTGGCGAGTCCCCTTCCGCGACTCCTTCCTACAGGTATTGCACCAGCTTCCCGACCTGCCGCGCGTTGAGCCGCTTGATGAGGGCCAGGCTCAGATCCACCATGGCCCGGTAGTCGGCCATATCGATGATGCTGTTATGGGAGTGAATGTAACGTGCCGGCACGCCCAGCACCACGCAGGGAACTCCCTCGCCCGCCAGGTGAATCCGCCCCGCATCGGTCGCGCCCCCGCGCCGCATGGCGAGTTGATGGGGAATCTTCTCCTTCTGGGCGGTCTCGATCGCCAACTGCGCCAGTCCCGGGTGCATGATGGCGCTGGGATCGTGCAAGCGGATCTGCACTCCGGCACCCATCTTTCCCTGCGCAACGTCCACGTCGAAGCCCGGCGTATCGTCCGCCGGCGTTCCCTCCAGCACGATCGCGACCTCGGGCCTGGCATGCCGCGACAAGGTCTGCGCCCCGCGCAAGCCGACCTCTTCCTGCACGCTGCCCGCCAGCAGAACCCGGCTGGTTCGCTTCTGCTTGGCGAGTCGTTGACCCGCTTCCACCACCGCCGCCATGCCGACGCGGTTATCGAAGGCCTTCGCAACATAGCGTCCCTTGCAGGCCAGGGGTTCAAAGTCGGTCCGCGGCGCTACCGGGTCGCCGACCCGGATTCCGAGCCCGGCGACTTCGTCACGCGAGGTGGCCCCGATGTCGACAAACATGTTCTTGATCGACATCACCATCTTGCGCTCCTCCTCGGTGAGAAAGTGGGGCGGCTTGGAACCGACCACCCCGACGATCTTCTTTCCGGCCGCGGTTTTCACCACCAGTTGTTTCGCCAGCACCACGTGCGTCCACCATCCCCCCACCGTGATGAGCTGCAAAAACCCGCCCGATGTAATGGACTGCACCCGGAAGCCCACTTCGTCCATGTGGGCTTCGAGAAGCACCCGCGGTCCCTTCCCGCCGAGATCGCACACCACCGAGCCGGTCCGATCCGTCGTAAATTCGCCCGCCCCCGCCAGCTCCGTGGTGAAGATCTCGCGCACCTCCCCCTCGAAGCCCGACGGCCCGTGCGCTTCCGTGAACCGCTTCAAGAGCGTCTCCGATTTCGTTGGCATGCGCCGAGCCTATGAATCACACCGCTTCACTAAAGCCAATTCGCTCCCCGGCGTGGTCCGCCCCGGGGCGGATCTCTCTCACAAGGTCGACCCCGTGAGCCGTTCCACGGTGTGGTCATCGATCCAGTCCCAGTCGATCTCGATCCCGAGCCCAAAGAGCTCGCAGAGACCGATCGCTTTGCGAAGTCCGGTCACGCCGCCCTTGAGATGAACGTCGCCCCGGGCAATGTCGAAGGCGCCTTCCGCGACGTAGTGCGGCAGCTCGCGGCGCGTGATGATTTCGGCAATGCGCATGACGGTTACAAGTCGATCCGGTTTTCCAGGGGGCGGCCGGCGTGGAAGTTGTCGAGGTTGTCGATGATGAGGGTCAACAGCCGTTCGTAGCCGGGCTCGGAGTGCCCGCCACTGTGCGCGCTCAGGATGACGTTGCCCATCTCCCAGAGCGGGCTGCTTTCGGGCAACGGCTCGATCTCCGTCACGTCGAGCCCGGCTCCGGCGATCGCCCCCGAGCGAAGCGCATCTACCAGGGCGTCTTCCTCGATCACGCTGCCGCGCGACACGTTGTAGAGGAAGGCGCTCGGCTTCATGCCTTTCAAGACGGCCGCGTCCACGAGGTGGGTGGTTTCCGGTCCGCCGCTGGTCGTCACGAAAAAGTGATCCGCCTCCGCCACCGCTTCTACCAACTCCTCGCGAGGAAAGCGGCGGTCGAGGAGGGTCTCCAGTTCCGGCTTATCACGGTCGACCCCGATGACGCGCATCCCCAGCGCACGGCAGCGTGCGGCCAGAGCGGTTCCGGCGCGGCCGAGGCCCACGATGCAGGCCGTCGCGCCGTGGGCCTCGGCGTAAGGATGGTAGCGCCGGCTGGAGTGTTTTGTGGGTCCATCCGTGCCGCAGGGTGGGGTGAGGTCGGAGGCAGTTGGGAAATTCTCGCGGCCCCTCAGGCCGCGGGAGATTGTCGACCCTGGACCCAGGGCTGCGCCCTGGGCTTTGGTGTCTGGGCCTTTCAGGCCCCCGAGAGGGTTGGATACGACGCATCCCTTGATGTGGTGAGCCTGGTTCGCACCGTTCTCAGTTTCGGAAGCTGAACGAATAGAGCTTGGCGTTTTCGATCTCGAAACTCAGTCGAAACTCACCGCTCTCGATCTTGTCCATGGAGAATCCGTTCAGCCATTGGACATCGCCGTCGGTGACCGATTTCTCGATGGGTGCGCTGGCGAAGAATGCCTTGTTGTCGCCATCCGTGAGAGTGATCCGAATCGATCCACCTTCCTCGACATCGGCGGAGAGCTGAAGATTGTCGCCCCGGCGAGCGATGGGGGACGTCCTGACTGTGGCGTCTTTACCTCTCTCGACCGGTTCGTAGCCGGCCCAGCCGTCCTTGCGCAAGGTGGCCAGGGCCAAACTGCCCTTGCGCCAGTCGAAGAAGTACCAGTCGCTGGCGCCGTAGTAAATCCGAATCTCGCCGTCGCGAATGATCGGCTGCGCCGCAAAGCTGTTGCCCCAATCGTAAGGCATCTTGCCGAACTTCTTTTCCCCGCCCTCGGTCGGCCCGATCAACGGGGTGCCGGGACTGATACGATGCCACGTGTAGGAATCCGGGCTCCAGGCCAGCTCGACATGCTGCCGGACCCCCTCCGTGGACTTCCTCGACGGATAGTTCATACGGCCGACCAAGCCGAGATACACGCCCCCGTCGCGGAAGATGGTCATGTCATGCAATTGGTTCACGGGCGTGCCCTCGATAATGGTTGTCGACTTGGTCCACTTCACCGCATCGGCACTCTCGGTGCGGGCGATTTTGCGGTGCCCCACGATGGGGACCGGGTCGTAGTGCCGCACAATTCCCACGTACTTCTGCAACTCCGGCGACCAGACCATGTTGGCATGGCAGTCGCTTTGGCCGACTCCCGGAAGGGCCACCTCGGAACTCCAGTGGAGACCGTCCGGGGAGTAGCGCATCTTGTAACCGGAATTGGAACAGTAAAAGGCCTTGTATCGCCTCTCCGGTTTCGGGTCTCGCGTGTCCTTGATGACGCCGGCCCCCGACAGGCCGCGACAGGCAATGTTGTTCTTCCTGTTCCCCTGGAACTCCACGATCCCGAGTTGCGGTTTCTCCCAGCGAAGACCGTCTTTCGAGGTCGCGTAAAGCAAGGCCTCCTCCCGGCGGTTCGGCTTCTTGGACATGTAAGGGGTCGACTCGGGATTGCGCATTGGGGGTGGCGTCTTGGAGGTGCGTTCATCGACGATGAACGGACAGTACCAACACTTGTAGAGCTTTTCCTCCTCGTCGTAGATGACGTTGGGATACATGTTGTCGTAGCGTGGTTCCCAGGGCTTGTCCTCGACCAGGAGCGGATTGTGCGGGCTCTTCACCACCGTGCCGGGCATCAGCCGCGCGTTGTCGACACGCTCGACGACACGGGAATCGAGGAGCAGGAAGCGATTGCGAGTGGTCTTGCTCGTCGCGCCGGCGCCTTTCTTGACGATGGCGTCATACACCGCCGGTCTAACCGCGTTCTTGAGCGAGATCATGGGCATTTGCTGGCTCAGGGTGATGACCGCCAACTCCTCGCTGGGCGAAAGGAAGAACTCGGTGCCGGCCCCGCCGAGCCATTCGTACTCGCCGAGCGGAGACGGGTTGCCATCGAGCTTGCGGATGCGCACTGCGAATCCCAACCCGAAGCCCCGGCCTTCCGGGCGGCGCGTGATTTCACCCACGCCCTCCGGGATCTGGTTGCGCGTCATGGCTTCCACCGTCTCGGCTTTCAGCAGGCGCTGGCCGTTGAACTCGCCCTTGCCGGAGAGCATCAGGCAGAAGCACATGTAGTCGCCGGCGGTGGAGACCAGTCCGCCGCCGCCGGAGAGGAACTTGGGGGGCTTTGCGAATGCAAAGGGACCGGAGGTTCCGGGCTGTGGGGCGTCCACCGGCTTCAGGCCGCGGCCGTAGACAAGCGTGAAGCGGTCCCACTTTTCCTGCGGGCAATAGAAGGCGGTGTCGACCATCCCGAGGGGTTTGAAGATGCGCGCTTCGAGGAACTTGTCGACGGTCTGGCCGGAGCCCACTTCGACCAGGCGGGCCACCGCGTCGGCCGCGAAGCTGTAGTGCCACCCTTTCCCCGGAGGGTATCGCAGCGGCACCACCTCGAGCCGGTTCATCATCTCCTCCAGGGTGCTGTCGGCCAGGGAGGGGTGGCCCGCCTTGCGCAGGGCGCGGTCGGTGGAGACGTTGTTGGGAAATCCGGCGGTGTGGCTCAGCATGTCGCGGAGGGTCATCTCCCGCTCCGGTATCTTCCCTTCAAATTTCATCTTCCCGAGAGCCGGGATGTACTTGGAGGCCGGGACGTCGAGTTCCAGCTTGCCTTCCTCGACAAGGATCATGGCGCCCACGCTGACCACCGCCTTGGTCATGGAGTAGATGCGGAAGATGGTGTCCTTCGTCATGGGCTTCACGGCCGCGATGTCCTGCATCCCCTGCGCCTCAAAGTGCACAACCTTCCCGCGTCGTGCCACGATCGTGACCGCGCCCGCGATCTGCTTGTCGTCGACGAACTTCTGGATGGTCGAAGTGATCTTGCCGGCTCCCGCGGCGGACATCCCGACCTCCTGCGGTTTCGCCAGGGGCAGGTCCTGACCGGTGGCGGGCCCGGTGAGCCAAAGGAGAATTGTCGGAAGAAAGAGAGTTCTGATGAGTGGGAGCATGGTCAGGTTGGGTGGTGGAGGAAAGCTCGACTCGGCAGGCGGAGCGCCTGCCCTACAATTCCATTTTCGAAATGGAGGGCCGGATCTCAAGACCGCATTCAGATCGCCACTTACTCGACCGCGACATTGACCATCCAGTGGCGCATGAAGGCGATGTGGTTCGGATTGGCGGTCAGGATGATCACTTCGTTGTCTCCCTTGCGGAGTTTGATCGGAATGCGGGAAATCGGGCCCAGACTGTAGCCGTGTTTGAGAGTCTTGACCCTATCCCCATTGACCCAAACGTTCGCCCAACCGGGAATGGCCAGTCGCAGCGTCGCGGACTGGTCGCGGGGGCTCGCAATCGCACCGCGGATATAGGTTGAGTTCTTCTTGAGCGATTTGTCCGGGTAGAATCCTGGTGTGTGGAGATCGATCCAGCCGTGATCGGTTTTGAGAGTGGTGGCCTCCTTGGGGAATTCATTGGGAAACGGGGTGTTCTCGAATTTGTTCCAGTCCAGGGGCGTGTGGAAAAATTCGCTGACTTCCCACTGAGGAGGGTATTTCGCCCTGGGCGCCTTGGTCCCGGGAACCCGGTAGCTGTAGACGACCGACTCCATCTTGTCGCCGCGGGAGCCCGTGCGGAAGGAAATCGAGGAGCGAAAGACGATCGGGTCGGTGGTGAAGAAGCGGTAATAGGAACCGATCTGGTCGTTGAACCCTTTGCGCATTTTGTACCAGGGGCATCCGAGCCAGGGGCTCTGGACCGTGTTGAATCCCCAGGAGACGCCGAAGTCATCTTCCGCGTTGTGCCCGCGGATGGCGTGCGGATTCGTTTCTCCGTCGACGAGGATCGACATGCCGGCGGTGTGGAAGAGGCAGTCGGTAAAGTCGAGTTGATCGTAGCCGATTTGCACCCCGTGGATGAATCCGGCGCCAGTGATGTTGGCGAGCTCTGCGTAGTTCCCGCGGGGCTTGGACGGATTATAGAGGCGATAATCTGCGTGGAAGCGGAGCGGCGTCAGGGGCGCTCCCCTTTCGTACCTGTGCCAGTCGACCATGCCCACGCCATGGCGATTGGGCGGGTTGTGCAGGGTGATGCGACAGGACTTGCTGAAGGGAATGGGAAGGAAGGTGTTGAACCCGGGATTGCAACGATCGTCCGGGTGCGGAAAGATCTTTTTCGAATCAAAATTCTGAAACACGGCGAAGGAGGAGTTGATGACTGTATACTCCTGATCGTTCATGACGCCGAAAAACGCCTTCACCGGCGCGTGCACCTGCGACGCTTCCGCACCATCGACGAGCACTTCGATGGAGAACTTCTCCTTGAGGAAGGGCCCATCGGCGTCCAGGACCCAGATGTGCCGGACGCAGCCCGGCCCCTTCAAGTCGGCGAGCACGACCGAGTTGCTGCCCTCCGGAGCCATCCTGTCACAATTGACCCGTCGCGATTGAAAGGTGGTCGGGAGCGAGATCAGGGGAACGACCGGATCTTGCACGGTGGGGGGCAAGACCGCGGCCAGGGGGTCCTGGCCCACTGGGAATCCCGTGACTTCGGATCGTTTCTGGGCCTGTGCGGGTGCGACCGCACTACCCAGGAGCAGAAGGATGAGGGTGGGAAGGTTCTTGTTCATGAAGACTGGGGGACATTGGATTTGCCGGCTTCGTTCCTGAGGAATTGGAGTGCTGGAGCATTGGGGAAAAGGCAACTCCAATACTCCACCACTCCAAGATTCCATCACTTCCCCCTAGGGCACGGTCACCTCGACATCATCGATGTACCAGCCAGCGAAGGCGCCGACGTCGAGGTCATCGGCGACGAGCCGGA
>CAUZKZ010000091.1:0-14550 GCA_963580345.1 Verrucomicrobiia bacterium
GAGCGTGCGCAAGATCCAGCAGGTTTACTACGCCATGATCTCCCCCTTTCTGAAGGGTGGCTCGGAACTGGAGGTGGCGGCCCGGAAGTTCCTGGAAGAAGTCGAGCACTCCGAAGATCTCGAGAACCGGCTCAAGAGTATCGAGATGGAATTCGGCAAGTTGCGATCCATCGAAGGACGGCTACGCGAACTGGAACGGGAGAACAGCGAATTGCGCAATGCGCTGGAATTCGAAAAACGCAGCAGCATCGAGGTGATCGCGGCGCGGGTCATCAAGCGCCAGCCCTCCACCTGGTGGGAGACAGCCATCATCAACCGCGGTGAGAGGGCCGGGATCGGACCGCAGATTGCCGTCCTGGCCCCGGGAGGACTGGCCGGCAAAATCGATACGGTCGACAAGGACGTCGCGAGCATGATCCTGCTGACCGACGAGCGGTGCCAGGTGTCCGTGCAGGTGGCCGGCACCCCCGAGGTGGGCATCGTGCACGGAGTGCGCGGACACTACGGAAGGAAGCCCGAACTGCGCCTGCGCCACCTCTCGAGGGAGGCCGCGATCCGGCCCGGAATGAAAGTCGTCACTACCGGCAAGGGCGGTATTTTTCCCGAGAACATCCTGGTGGGCACCGTGAAGTCCTATATCCCCGGACCGGTGGAAGGCGAGGCGTACGTCGAGCCGTCGGTCAACTTCAGGGACCTCGGGGTGGTTTTCGTGATCGCGAAGGAGGCGGAGAAGTAAGGCCGTGATTTGGTATCATGTCAGCCTCCTCGCGATGGTGATTGTGGCCTGCGTCGTGCAGCAGTTCTCTCCCGCTTTCGTGAGCCTCTACGAGGCCCGCATCCTGGTGGTTCCGCTCGTGTTCCTGTGCAGCGCGGTGACGATCAATGTCGGGCCGATGTTGATGCTGGCGTTCGCGTGCGGCTTCCTGTGGGACGCCCAGCACATCCTCGGCCCGCACGGCGGAAACGCCGACGTCTATGTCAACGCGAACGAAGACGTGCGCTTCGGCTACTCGATCATCCTTTACGCCTTGATGGGATTTTTCATGCAAGGCATCCAGCCCCTCTTCCGGGAGGGCAAGTGGCATGTCTCGGCGCTGCTTTCCGGGGTGGCGATATTCTTGTATCTGTTCGTCGAGTACATGTTCATCACCTTCATCCGGGGCGATTTCGTGGTGACACGGGCGCTCCTCCTGAAAATCAGCTTCACCTCGCTGCTGACGATGTTCCTCTCCCCTCTCGTCTTCTGGGCCCTTTTCCGGCTCGCCCGTCTCTTCCACCACACAATTCGCTACGAAGGCCTGAAGACCGGCCGCCGGGCCTTCGTAGATTATTAACGATAAATCTGTCATGGAACCCCGCTTTCGATTCCGGCTCTACCTCCTGACTGCCATCATCCTGATCGGCGCCGGCACCCTCCTGACCCGCCTCTACCGCTACCAGATCGAGCAACGGGAGTTTTACTTCAAGCTGATCCCGGGCGAGTCGACCATCTCGATCCGCGAGCCGGGCGTGCGTGGGACAATCGTGGATCGCAACGGCGAGCTTCTCGCCAAGAACATCCGCAACTTCGAGCTGGTGCTCAACCTGGAGGAGATTCACAGCGAGTGGGAGCGCCAGCATTCGGAACAACGTCCCGGGCGCAAGCTGATCGGCATGACCGTCCCCACCAAGGAACGCGCCGAGAAGATCGTCAATATCGTCAAGGAGGCCATCGTGCCGCGTCTCGTCGAGCACGGCATCGAGCCCCTCTACAGTTCCAAAGCGCTCAGGACACACTACGTCACCCACGGCGGATTGGTCCCCTTCACCTTTCCGGTCGACCTCACCTACGATCAATTCGCGCGACTGGCCGAACACAACATGGAGATGGCCGGGGTCTACGTGACGGTCCGTCCTCGCCGGCAGTATCCGTATGGCACGCTGGCCTGCCACATCCTGGGCTATCTCACGCAGTGGGGAAAAGGTGACATCCCGAAAGCGGCCAAGGAAGAGTACGACCACTACCTCGGAGACGCGGCCGGGTCCGCCGGGATCGAGGCCACCATGCACGAACACCTCCTCGGCTCCCCCGGGCGCCGTGTCCTTCGCAAAAACGAAAAAGGCCGCATTCTCGGCGAAGTGGAAACCGAGTACATTCCCCCCAGCCAGGGAAAACAGGTGGTCCTCACGATCGACGCGCGCGTCCAGTACCTGGTCGAGAGGGTTTTGCGCAAGGCCGGCCGCGCCGCGGCGGTGGTGCTGGACGTCAACACCGGGGAGGTCCTCGCCATGGCTTCTGTCCCCAACTACGATCCGAACCGCTTTATCCCGAGCATCGATGGCGAGAAGTGGAAGGAGTACAAGTCCAACAAGGCCTTCCCTCTCATCAACCGGGCCATCTCGAGCTTCACTCCGGGATCGACCTTCAAGCTTCCCACCGCCGTTACGGCGGGACTCAACGATCGCCTCTACTTCCATCACCGCTGCATCGGTCATCTCGCCTTCGGGAGGAGCGGAAACGTGAAGATTCGATGTTGGAAAAGGGTGGGGCACGGGAGACTGAAGCTCGAGACCGCGATCCAGCGCTCGTGCAATCCCTACTTCATGAAAATGGCGACGGAGCTGGGGGCGACCCGCATGGCGGACGGTTTCCGCACGCTCAACCTGGGGCGTCCGACCGGAATCAGGCTGCCGGCCGAGGACCAGGGAATCGTGCCGGGCAGCAGTTGGTGGAAGCGGGACTACCGCCCCGGGCACTTCATGACGCCCGCCCTGGTGGCGCAGCTGGCGATCGGCCAGGGGGATTCCGAGGCGACGCCCCTCCAAATGGCAGGGCTCGTGGCCTGTATCGCCAACGGCGGGAAATACTATCGGCCCCGTATCGTCAAGCGGGTGGTGGATCCGGTCGAGGGAGTGGTGGTGAGCGATATTCCGGAGCTGAAGGTCGATCTCCTGACCAAGGGCCTGTCGGAGTCCGAGTTGAACAGGATTCGCAAAGGGATGTGGAAGGCGGCCAACGAACTGGGCGGAACCGCCCGCCGGGCCTCCCTCAAGGAGATCCCGGTGGCAGCCAAGACCGGGACCGCCCAGACCACGGATTTCGGAAAGAAATCGCACAATGCCTGGACGGTGGCCTTTGCGCCCTTCGAGGCTCCCCGCTTCGCGGTGGCAGTCGTGGTCCAGAACGGGAAATCGGGCGGGAAGGTGGCCGGGCCCCTGGTCCACATGATCCTGCGGGGGCTTTTTGCCGCCGAAAATGGCCTCAAGCTGCCCTTGGACCGCCTGGGCGAAGCGCCCGGAAACTTTGATCCCATCGAGGAAATCACGTTGCCGGACGGCGATCTTCTCTCTCTCACTATTGACGAAGAGGGCGAAACAGGCGAGGAAGCCTCCGAAGCGCAGTCGCCGGAGGCGCCGGTCAAAGTAAAACCTCGCGTGATCCCACTGCCCTCCATTACGCCCGATGCAGATTCGGGAACCTCTACCAACCCGGATGGCCGGGAGCCGATCCGGTGAACGATTCCACGAAGCGGACCCCATCCCCGGAAAACAACGCAATGACTTTTCACCATGCTGAACAAGATCAAGCGGGCCCTCCGCATTGGCAAAATCGATGCGCGCCAGGGCAATACCATTGTCATCAATGCTGAGAAACTCGAACGGCGCGTAGCACTCCTCGAGGACGGGATCCTGGAGGAGTACGAGGTTGAGCGTGAAGGCGAACTCAACCTCGTCGGAAGCGTCTTCAAGGGCCGGATCAAGAATATCGAACCCGGCCTCAAGGCCATGTTCGTGGACATCGGCATGGAGAAAAATGCTTTTCTCCACTTCTGGGATGCCATCCCGGCCGCCCTCGACAACACGTTGGAGGAGATTCATCGCCAGGGGCGCCCCAGGAAAGGCCAGCGGCCAAAAAAAATCACTTCCAAGGACATCCCCAATCTCTACCCGGTAGGCTCCGAGATCGTGATCCAGGTCTCCAAGGGGCCCATCGGCAACAAGGGGCCGCGGGTCACCACCAACGTCTCGCTCCCGGGCCGCTACCTGGTCCTGACCCCCTACGCCGACCAGTTCGGTATTTCCCGCAAGATCGAAGATCCGCAGGAGCGCACCCGGCTGCGTCGCGTCATGCAGCGCATGGCTGTCCCGGAAGGGATGGGCATCATCATGCGCACCGTGGCGACCGGCCAGCGCGCCCGGCACTTTGTGCGCGATCTCGCCATGCTGCTCGAGCAATGGGAAGAGGTGGAGGAGATCCGCGACAACAATCCAGCCCCGGTGTGCATCTTCAAGGAGCCCGATCTCATCGAGCGCACCGCCCGGGATTTTCTCACGGAGGAGATCGACCAGGTCGTCTGCGATGACGTGGAGACCATGGAGGAGATCAAGGCGATTGCGGAGAAGATTTCCCGTCGGGCCAGGCGCCGCATTCATCACATCCAGACACCGCAGCCGATCTTCGACGCGCTCGGGGTGCAGAAGCAGATCGACGATGCCTTCCTTCGCCAGGTCTGGCTCCAGTGTGGCGGCTACATCGTGATCGACGAGACCGAGGCCCTTATTTCGATCGACGTGAACACGGGGCGCAACCGTGGATCCAAGGACGTCGACAAGATGATCCTGGAGACCAACATCGAAGCTGCGCACGAGACGGCCCGCCAGCTCCGCCTGCGCAATATCGGCGGTCTCGTCGTGGTGGATTTCATCGACATGCGCCACCGCCGGGACCAGCAGGCCGTTTACCGGGCCATGAAGGATCGCCTGCGCCGGGACCGGGCCAAGACGCAGGTTCTGCAGATTTCGGCCGTGGGGCTGATGGAGATGACCCGGCAGCGCCTCAACGAGAGCCTGCGCGAGACCCTTCTGGAGCCTTGTCCCTATTGTGCCGGCCGCGGGAAGGTCAAGACCACCATGACTATGAGCGTGGAGATCCAGCGCGCCCTCAACAGCGTCATCACCCGCCACCGCGACGAAGTGGGCGATGTCATCGTGGTCGTGAATCCCGAGGTCCTGAATCGTTTCAAGAGCGAGGACGCCAATCTGCTCATGGAGCTTGAGCGCAGCCATACCGGGCGCCTCATTTTCCGCAGTGATCCGAGCCTGCACCGGGAACGCTACGGGATCATCGACGCCCAGACCGAGAAGCCCCTGGCGCAGGCCTAGCACTCCGCCCTTGTTTGAACGGATTGCGGCTCCGGGGGTCAAAAGCGGGTTCTGGCCCGGGCTTACTTTGCCACCTCCTGCAGGAGTCGCAGCCGCTCCATGGCCGCCCCGGACTTGATCAATTCGCGGGCCTGGTCGACTCCGTCGCCGAGGTCATCCGCCAGTCCGGCGCAGGCCAGGCCGGCCCCCGCATTGAGGAGAACCATGTCGAGTTTCGGGCCGCTGTCGTCGCCCGACAGGAGACACGTGAGAATCTGCGCATTCTCCTCTGCCCCACCGCCTTGCAGGCCCTTCACCTCGGCGCGCTTCAAGTCGAAATCCCGCGGGCGGACTTCTTCATCGACGTGCTCCTCGACCGTGCCGGACTTGCAGATACGGGTCGAGCCCATCGTGCTGAGTTCATCCACGGAGCGGCCGTCACCGGTGGTCCCATGCACCGCCCAGGCCGATTCACGCCCAAGGCGTTGAAGAATTTCGGCGAAGACCGGAGCGAGTTCGCGCTGCATCACGCCCACCAGCTGGCATTGGGGCCGGGCCGGATTGAGAAGAGGGCCGATGAGGTTGAAAATGGTCCGAATTCCCTTTTTCGCCAGCTTTTTGCGGACCGGCATGACGGCCTTGAAGGCGGGGTGATAGAGCGGCGCAAACAGGAATCCGACCCCGGCTTTTTCCACGCACTTGCGAAATCCTGCCGGCGGCAGATCGATGCGAATCTCGAGCGCCTCCAGGACATCCGCTCCCCCGCTCCTGGACGTGATGCCGCGATTGCCGTGCTTGAGAACCACGGCCCCTCCGGCCGCAATCACGAACATCGAAGTGGTCGAGACGTTGAAGAGGTGCAGCTTGTCCCCCCCCGTGCCGCACACGTCGATCGTGGGGCCGCTCAAGTCGAGGGTCTCGACCTCCGGGTCGACCGCGCGCTCCAACAGGGCAGTCACAAACTCCGCAATCTCCGAGGCGGTCTCTCCCTTGGAGGCGAGCGCTTCGAGAAAATGCGCCTTCTTGTCGACGTCGGCGTGTTCGTCGAGCAGGAACTCAACCGCCGCATCGATGTGCCGGTCGTCCAGTTCCATTCCGGCATCGACTTCCTTGATGAGCGCGTCCATGAGTCGTGATCTCTTGTCTGCTAGCTTCGCGCTGCCGCCCGCTCGCGGCAAGCACGGACTCCCTCCTATCCAAAATAGGGCGGCTCGTTTCCGGCCTTCCACTTGATGTTGCAGCCGCTGCTGGGATAGACCGCGCCGGGCGCCTCCTCCCCCGCCAGGAGAGCCGTGGTGGCTCCTCTCAAATCCCCGCCGCTCACCGCCTCATCGTTCTTCGGCCGCGAAGAATCGAACTGGCCGGCGTAGAACAGGCGTCCTTCCGCATCGAGCAGGAAGAAATCCGGTGTACAGGCCGCGCCCCACGCCTTGGCGACCTCCTGCGTCTCATCGTAGAGGTAGGGAAAGTTCCATCCGGACGCCGCAGCGAAGGGCCCCATCTTGTCGGGATGGTCGTCCGGGTAGTTCTCGACGTCGTTGGGCATGATCGCGACGGTTGCAATGCCGCTGGCGGCAAGCTCTTCGGCGAACCTCCCTATCGCGCTCGCGAGGTGAATGACGAAAGGGCAGTGGTTGCAGGCAAAGATCACCAGGGCGCCTTTTTCACCGCGCAGGCCGCCGAGCGAAAACGACCGGCCCTCGTGATCGGGAAGTTCAAAGGAGGGGGCCGGATCGCCGCGCTTGAGACGGAACGTGGATTGGACTTCTGCCATGACAGGGCCGGGATACGGCATGGAGCGCTTGCGGTGAAGAGAAATCAGGTCAACCATGCTGGCGACGAGCAACGAGGATGTTTTCCGACCGCGATCAGACCCGCTATGCGCGGCACTTCTCCCTCCCCGGATTCGGGGCCGAGGGCCAGGCCGCCCTGGGAAAGTCGTCCGTCCTCTGCATCGGGGCCGGCGGACTCGGATCCCCGGCCGCCCTTTATCTCGCCGCCGCGGGGGTGGGCAGACTCGGGATCGTCGACGACGACCAGGTCGAACTCTCCAACCTGCAGCGACAGGTCATTCACGACGAGGGATGGGTCGGAGCCTCCAAGGCGGAGAGCGCCCGTTCGCGCCTCGTGGAGCTCAATTCCGATATTGCGGTGCAAGCCCATCCCGTACGCCTCGGCGGCGATAACGTCATGGAGCTCTTCGCCCGCTACGATGTGATTCTCGACGGATCAGACAACTTTCCGACCCGTTTCCTCGTTGCAGACGCAGCCTGGCTCCTGGGCAAGCCGCTGGTGGCCGGAGCCATTCATCAATTCGAAGGCCAGTTGAGCGTCTTCGACCCGCGACTCCCCTCCCCCTGTTATCGCTGCCTGCTCCCGGAGCCTCCGCCGCCCGGCACCGTCCCGACTTGAGAGGAGGCCGGCGTGCTTGGCGCGCTGCCCGGCGTGATCGGGACCCTGCAGGCCATGGAGACCCTCAAACTCCTCACCGGGTACGGCACCAGCCTCGCGGGCCGCATGCTGCACTACGATGCCGCCGACACCAGGATGCGCGAAATCGCGCTGAAAGCCGCCCCGGACTGTGCGCTCTGCGGTCCCAACCCGTCCATCACCGAACCGGTCATCTACCAGGAGACTTGTGCAGCGGAGGCCGGCGTCAGGGAGATCGGCGTGGCGGAGGTCCGCCGTCTCCTCTCGGACGGTTTCGACGGCGCCCTCCTCGATGTCCGCGAGCCCGACGAATACGCCTGGGCGCACATCGAGGGATCCCGCCTCGCTCCCCTCAGTGAGTTTGCAGCCCACCTCGACGACCTTCCCCGCGGCCGGCCCTACCTGGTCTACTGCAAGATGGGGCAACGCAGTGCGCACGCCGTCTCCCTCATGCAGCAGGCGGGCTTCACCAATGTCACCAACGTCCGGGGCGGCATCATGGCCTGGCTGGACGAGAGCGGTGAGGTGGTGCGCGAATAGGGCCCGCGCGCCAGGACCTGATGAATCCCGTGCTGGTGGATTGAAGCGCTTTGGACCGCGGAAAATCCTTCAACTATCAACCGGGCCCCGAACCCCGCTCAATCGAGGCGGACCTCCCCTCCCCGCCGCTCCGTATTCCGGTGCACCCAGATGCTCTGCACCACGCCGAGCAGAAACATGCATATGAGCACAAAGGTCCCGGAGTAGCTGATGAGAGGCAGGGGAATTCCGGTGATCGGCATGATGGAGACGCACATGCCGATGTTCTCGAAAATGTGGGCGAAGAGCAGCGCCACCACGCCCGAGGCAATGAGCTGGCCCGAGAAATCCCGGCTGTAGAAGGCAATGAAGAGACACTGGATCAGTAGCAGGGCGAATCCCGTGATGAGCAGCAGGCTGCCCCGGAATCCCTGCTCCTCCGCAATGACCGCAAAGATGTAGTCGTTGTGGGCAGTCATCCACGGGATATCCTTGCGGTGGTGGAGCGAGTTCTTGGCGGTGCTCGAATAGCCTACCCCCTTCCAGCCCGCTTTGCCGACCGCCATCGTGACGCGGTACTCCGCGTAGTTCTCATCGGTATCGACTATGTATCCCCGCTCCAGGTTTTCGAGGTAGTTGTCGATGCGCCTCGCGCCCCGCTCGGACACTATCGGGAGGGCGAGAAAGTAGACGATTGCGAGAAGCCCGACCGCGATCTGGGTCAGGAACAGCAGATAACGAAACGGGATGCCGCCCACCAGCATCGCCACCACCGCGACCGGCAACCACACGATGGCGGAACCCATGTCGCCGTTCTTCACGACGAGGAGAAATGGAACACCGCAAAGCCCCCCGATCAGCGCCAGCTTCGCGATCGGGTGCGCATACATCTTGTGCACGCGCGGGAGGGCCTCGAAGGTGAGCCCGATCATGATAATTCCCGCCGCGATCACGAGCTGGGTGGGTTGGAAGGTGATTCCCGCCACGGTGAGCTGGTGTTCCTCGCTGCCCTTCCCCAGGAGCACCAGCAGCATGGAGATCCCGATCACATACATGGGAATGCCCAGCCACTTCAGCCAGCGGTAATCGATGAGGGCCGCCCCGAAGTAGACGATGCTGCCCAGGATGATCCAAAGTTTTTGGCGGTCGGCAAACCAGAGCCCCCACTGATCCGGTTCGAGGTTTCCGATCGGGATATGCCGCGCCGCGCTTTCGATGCTGAACACCCCAAAGACCAGGAGGCCATACATGGTGAGAATCAGCACCCAGTTCATTCCGAGTATCTTCCGGAAGAGGGGAGTCATGCTCGCTTACGGGGCCACCATACGGCCAGATCCGCTCAAGACAAGGAGTGAGGGTGGCGCATCGGAACAAAGCGGACCGCCCCCTGCGCCTCCCGCTGGAAGGTGCCGTCCGCGGCGCGGCACCAGCACTGCAATTCCTGGGTCCCGCCGGCCGCGCCCACCGGCAAAACGAGGCGGCCCCCGGGCGCCAATTGCGAAAGGAGTGCGCGGGGAACCTCCAGCGGCGCGCAGGCGCACAGGATGGCAGCGAAGCTCCCCCCACCGGGCCACGGGGCAAAACCGTCGCCGTGGCGCAGGTCGACGTTGCCGATGTCCAGCCGCTCCAGCGTTTGGCGGGCTGCGGCTGCAAGTTCCGGCTCCAGTTCGAGGGCGCACACCCGGTGGGCAAGGCACCCCAGGATGGCGCTTTGGTATCCGCATCCGGCCCCCACCTCGAGGACCGAATCCTCTCCCTTCAGTGCCAGGAGCTCTGTCATTAAGGCGACAATGTAGGGCTGCGAAATGGTTTGATCGTGGCCGACCGGGAGGGGCCTGTCCTCATAAGCCCGACCCCGGAGCCGTTCCGGGACGAACTCGTGACGGGGGACCTGCCCCATCGCAGCCAGCACCCGCTCGTCCTTGATCCCGCGCGCAAGGAGCTGTTCCCGGACCATTCTTTCCCGGGCGCGGGCGTAACCCGCCTGCCTGTTGCGTCCAAACATGGTGGCCGGTGAGCGCAGAGTGTGACTCAACCCAGCCGGGATTCAAGCGGGCGAATTCCATCCCCGCCCCTCCGGCCGCCTCCCGGACGGGACGCCGCAACCCACCTGGGACCAGGAACCAAGACCCTATTCCCCCAGGAATCCCGTGAGCGGGCTGGTGGCCTCGGCCCGCTCCCCACGCATCGGCAAACCTGCCTCGAAGGCGCTTCGGCCCGCTTCGACCGCCTGCCGAAAGCTGGCCGCCATCCGGACCGGATCGCCTGCAACGGCGATGGCGGTGTTGACCAGGACCGCGTCGGCACCCATCTCCATCGCTTCTGCAGCGTGGCTGGGCGCCCCGATTCCGGCATCGACCACCACCGGGACGTTGGCCTGCTCGATGATGATCTCGATCTGATCCCTGGTGGCGAGCCCCCGATTCGAGCCGATCGGAGAACCCAGCGGCATGACCGTGGCGGTTCCAACCTCTTCAAGGCGCTTGGCGAGGACGGGATCGGCGTTGATGTAGGGCAGCACCGTGAAGCCTTCCCGCACCAGTTGCTCCGCCGCTGCGAGGGTTTCGACCGGATCGGGCAGGAGATAGTTCGGGTCGGGGTGAATCTCGAGCTTGATCCATTTGGGCAGCCCCGCCGCCTCCGCGAGGTGTGCGAGGCGCACCGCCTCTGCCGCGTTCATGGCGCCGCTGGTGTTGGCCAGCACGACGTACTTGGCGGTATCGACGAACTCGAGAATGTTCGCGAAGGGATCCCCTTCCCCGCTCAGATCGGCCCGGCGCAGCGCCACCGTCACGATCTCGGTTCCGGATGCCTCCAACGCCTCGCGCATCACCTCGGGCGATCCGAACTTGCCGGTGCCCAGGAAAAGCCGGGACGAGAAGATCCGGCCCGCGATCGTTAGCGAGGATTTGTTCAACGTCAGACGGGGATGAGGTCGCTCACCGCTTCGCGCTCCTCGCGCAATTCCTGCACGGAAGCATCAATTCTTCCACGGGAAAAATCGTCGATCTCGACACCTTCCACCACCGCCCAGTTCCCGGCCTCATCGGTCCGAATCGGCATCGACGCGATAAGACCGTCGTCGATCCCGTAGTGCCCTTTCGAACAGACCGCCACGCTGAACCAATCGCCGGCCGGGGTGGGCGTGAGGAGACTGCGCACCGAATCGATCGCGGCGTTGGCGGCGGAAGCGGCGGAGGACGCGCCGCGGGCCTTGATGATCTCGGCCCCCCGTTGCTGGACCGTCGTGATGAAGTCACCTTCCAGCCACGCGCGATCGTCAATCACTTCCGTGGCCGGCTTGCCGTCGATCCGCGCGTGCACGAAGTCGGGATATTGCGTGGCGGAGTGGTTACCCCAAATGCACATGTTGCTCACCGCGGTGGAGTGCACCCCGGCTTTCGCGGCCAGCTGGCTCTTGGCGCGATTCTCATCGAGGCGGGTCATGGCGAAAAAGCGGTCCCCCGGCACATCCCCGGCATTGTTCATTGCGATGAGACAGTTCGTGTTGCATGGATTGCCGACCACCAGAACCCGGATGTCGTTTGCCGCGTTGCGGGCGATGGCCTCACCCTGTCCGGTGAATATCTTTCCGTTGATGCCGAGAAGGTCCTTGCGCTCCATGCCCGCCTTGCGCGGAATGGACCCGACCAACAGTGCCCAGTTCGCCCCGCTGAATCCTTCCTCGAGATCGGCCGTGGGATAAATCCCCTGCAGCAGAGAAAAGGCGCAGTCGTCCAGCTCCATCACGGTCCCTTCCAGCGCACCCATGGCGGGCTCGATCTCGATCAGCTTGAGGATTACCGGCTGGTCCGGTCCGAAGACCGCTCCAGAGGCGATACGGAAAAGCAGAGCATAGCCGATCTGGCCGGCAGCCCCCGTAATGGTTACTGTAATCGGGTCATTCATGACGGATGGGCTGGCTTTAGCCGCCGGGCAATCCGTGGTCAATGGCGAGGAGGGGCCGAAGGCGCATTTCAAGCGAATATCCGGGCGCGAAACCCCCAGAGAGTGAAATTTGTGATTGCCAAATCACGAGGGAACCTCATCATTGTCCTGTCTGGATCGTTCGACGGTTGATCGTATTTCCGTCGACAGGCTTGCGAAGCCTCACTGCTCTCTCCCTGGCTGAGGTATTCCGCAACGAGCGCATGGTCGCAGATATCCGGGTGCCCGAGGCGCGTCCCGAATCCATTTTACCGAACAATTCGATAGTTCCCACGCATGGCCGAACACAACAAGTGGTCAAAGGTGAAGCATATCAAGGCGCGCGTCGATGCCAGGAAGGGCAAGCTCTTCAGCCGCTTTTCACAGGAAATCTCGATCGCGGCCCGCGATGGCGGGGGCGCCCCGGATCTCAATCCCCGCCTCCGCACCGCCATCGAGAGCGCCAAGGGCCAGTCCATGCCAAAGGAAAACATCGAGCGTGCCATCAAGAAGGGAACCGGCGAACTGGGCGGAGATGCCAACCAGGAAGTGACCTACGAGGGATACGGCCCCGCAGGCATCGCCATCATGGTAGAGATTTCCACAGATAACACCATGAACGTCTACACGAATTTTGAATTTTCCGACGAGGTGCTTGCCCAGCTCCAGAACTGACTCCCTTCCACCTTCCCCATCGACATGAGTTCCGATCCCAAATCCGAGACGGTCGACGCCCCCGGCGCCGATTCTGTCACGGACAAAAAATCCCCGGCCCACAAACCCGCCCGCCAAGAGGCGCCGGCCACCGAAAAACAGTCGCCCGGAAAGGAGTCGTCGCCAAAGGCCGAACGCCAATCCTCGGGCGGTACTGAAACGAGGGAAACCAAGGAGCGTGAGGGTGGTGGAAAGGGAGGCCGGAGGCGGCGCGGCGGCCCGGTTCGCGGCAGAGTGCGCGGAAAGGGATGCCGGCGCGGCGGAGAATCCAATGACAGGCGCAAGGACAACGACAACGACGAACAGGAAGATCGCCGGGCCGTCACGTTGACCGGTCCGCCGGTCGAGGTCGACGGCATGCTCGAACTGGCTCCCAAGGGCTTCGGATTCCTGCGCCGCCCCGAAAAGGACTTCGAGCAATCACGCGAGGATGTCTTCCTCCCTCCCGAATTGGTGCGCAAGGAGGGCCTGCGGGTCGGAATGTGGATTCACGGCATCGCGCAGGAAGGAAACCGGGGGCCTCAACTCACCGAGGTGACTTCCATTAACGGCCTGAAACCGGCCAAGGCCCGCTACCTGCCCTATTTCGAGGAACTCAAGGCCACCAATCCGGTCAAACGCATCCCGTTCGAAACTGTGCCGGAACGGTTCACGACCCGCGTGATCGACATGGTCGCGCCAATCGGGCGCGGCCAGCGCGGCCTGATCGTCTCCCCTCCCCGATCCGGGAAAACCACGCTCTTGCTCCACCTCGCCGAGGCCGTCCGCGATCGTTACACCGAGAATATGCATCTCATGATCCTCCTGGTCGACGAGCGGCCGGAGGAGGTGACGGAATTCAAACGACAGGTTCCGGAAGCGGAGATCTACGCCAGTTCGAACGACATGCACGCCAAGAACCACTGCCGACTTGCCGAACTGTGCATCGAGCGCGCCAAGCGGCTGGTGGAGTCCGGGCAGGATGTCTTCCTGGTCCTCGATTCCATCACGCGTCTTGCCCGCGCCTACAACAGCAGCATGGGGGGAGGCAAGGGTCGTGGATACCAGAGCGGCGGGATCGTGGCAGGCGCTCTCGAAATGCCACGGCGCCTCTTCGCCGCGGCGCGCAGGACCAAGGAGGCCGGCTCGTTGACCATCATCGGCACGGCCCTGGTACAAACCAACTCGAAAGCCGACGAAGCCATCTTCCAGGAGTTCAAGGGAACCGGTAACATGGAATTGGTTCTCGATCGCAAGATCGCCGAGAGCTTCATCTATCCCGCCGTCGATATCTTCAAGTCCGGCACGCGCCGCGAAGAACTCCTCCTGCCGGAACACATGCTTCAAAAGATCTATCTGATCCGGCGCGGGCTTTCGGGCCACAGGCCTCTCGAGGCCATGGAACGCCTCCTCTTCTTCCTGAAGAAATTCCCCAACAACGCCCAGATGTTATTGGAGATCAAAGGCTGAGTCCCCCACTCCGCCATCGCCCTACGGTGCCATCCTGTCGCGGGCGCCCCCGCACGCTGCGCTGCACCGCGCCTCCCCCGGACTGCCAGTCCCGGCCCCTCGCAAACTGTCACCATCTTCTGACTATCAGGGAGTTCCAGGACCGTGCAAACCGTCCTCAGGAGGCCCCCCCTCGAGCCCCCAAAAACCGGACTTGTCCGCAACTTATTCACATCCCTCCGAGAGACCCTCAAGAGTTCTCCAAGGTGCCGTTCCAGCCCTCGCCATCCGCGGCAAAACTGCCGCCGCGGCGGAACGATCGGCGGTGCAAATCTCGAAACCGGCCCCCTGTGAACAACGCGGATTCAATTTGCTAAAGAATAATCTGGAACCGCAGAACAGGACGGCATT
>CAUZKZ010000092.1:0-14423 GCA_963580345.1 Verrucomicrobiia bacterium
TAACTCTAACAACTTCTCGGCACAGGCCTTGGCGAACTCCGGACTGTTGATCTCGGTGTCGAATTCCTGCACCTCTATTTCGGCATGTTCGCGGAGGGCCGAGAAGAGAGCCTGGTCGGCTTCCAGATCGTGAAAGGGTTGTCCTTCGGCACTGATGATGCTGATGGCCTTGGTCGGGATCAGGATCGAGACCGGCGCATCGTTGGCGTTGGCCTTTTCCGCGATGATCCTGCCAAGCTCGGCGCACTCCTCCGCATTGGTGCGCACCAGGGTCACCTGCGGGTTGTGCTCGTAAATGGCGCGATCCTCGAGCTCGGCCGGCACCGTGTCGCGCTCGCCGTAATTCACCATGTCGAGGCAGCCCGGGGCCACCACCGCCGGCACCTTCGCCACACTCATGGCATCCATCCTCTTCGGCCCGGCGGTGAGCACCCCGCCGACAAGTTCGTCGGCCCACTCGGTGGTGGTGACGTCGAGCACCCCCTCCACCATCCCGCTTTCGATCAGCGCTTCCATGGTCCGGCCCCCGGCGCCTGTGGCGTGGAAGACCAGGACCTCGTACCCGGCCTCCTCCAGCAGGTCCTTCGCGATGGTCACCAGGTCGGTGGTATTGCCGAACATGCTCGCCACGATGAGCGGCCTGGAGGCGCTCGCATCGATCTCCGCCTCCACCATCCCGCAAATCGCCCCCGCGGCCCGCGTGAAGATGGTGCGCGAAATCGAATTCAAACCCGCCACGTCCACGATGCTCGGCATCATGACAATGTCCCTGGTTCCGACGTAGTGGGCCGTGTTGCCGCTCGCGAGCGTGGAGACCATCAACTTGGGAAAACCCACCGGCAGGGCCCGCATCGCGGCCGTCCCAATCGCGGTTCCGCCTCCCCCGCCCAGCGAGATGACACCGTCGATCTTCCCCTCTTCCGCCAACCGTGCGAGCAACACGGGCGCTGCCCGCGACATCGCAACGACGCACTCCCCGCGGTCCTGTTTCTCGAGGAGAGGCCCCAGATCCAGGCCGGCGGCCTCCGCCACATCGAATCGCGTCAGGTCCGGCGAGATCTGCGGCTCCCCACCGGTCCCCACATCGATAAGAAGAACCTCGTGCCCTCGCCGGCGGATAAACTCCGCGACAAAGCCGTGTTCCTCGGCTTTCGAGTCAAGGGTTCCGAGGACTGCGATGGTTGGCATGGCTGTGTGGGTGAGGTCTTAACCGCCGAGAACGCAGAGATCGCCGAGATTTTCGTGGCGAAAGCATGAACTGAGGGACTGGCGATCCGGTTCCTGCATTCAATCCTTCCTCATTCCACCTCCTCCTCTCCGTCCTGCCATGGGTCAACTGTGCTCCAAAAAAACTTCTCTGGGCCCCTCTGCGCAATCTGCGGTCATGATTTGCGCTTCACCGGGATGGCCTTGAATTCTTTCGTCAAATTCGTGAGCGACTCCTCCACCGCCATGCGCTCCAGGCTGGAGGCGCCCACAAAGCCCACCGCGTCGGTGTGCTCGTTGATGTAAGCGGCGTCCTCCGGATTCGATATCGGACCGCCGTGACTCAAGAAGATCAGGTCGTCACGCACGCTCTTGCCGGCCTCGATGATCTCCTGGGTCCTGGCCGCGGCCTCCTCGATTGTCATGGTGGCTTCCACCACCCCGATCGATCCGCCGATCGTGGTTCCGACGTGCGCGATGATGGCATCGGCTCCCACTTCCGCCATGTCCCGGGCCTCCTCCGGCGAGCCGACGTAGACGATCGAGAAGAGATCCATCTTGCGCGCCAGGCCCACCATCGCGACTTCCTTCTGCACGCTCATGCCGGTCTCCTCCAGGATCCGGCGAAACTTGCCATCCACGATCGAGTGGGTCGGAAAATTGTTCACGCCACTGAAGCCCATGTCCTTCACCTGCAGGAGAAAGTGCCACATGCGCCGCCGCGGGTCGCTCCCGTGCACACCGCAAATGACGGGCACCTCCTCCACCACCGGCAACACCTCGAACTCCCCGATCTCCATTGCCACCGCGTTGGCGTCGCCGTAGGCCATCAGGCCCGCGGTGGATCCGTGCCCCGCCATGCGAAAGCGCCCCGAGTTGTAGATGATGATGAGATCGGCCCCGCCCTTCTCGATGAACTTGGCGCTGATGCCCGTGCCCGCTCCGGCCGCAATAATGGCCTCTCCGCGGCCCAGGGTGTCGTGCAGACGCTCCAGGACCTCGTCCCGCGTGTAGGGATTTCCTTTTCCAGTCCAGGGATTCGGCATGAGGGGCGATGCTCGGGAGTGTTCAGGAACTAGCGATCCGAACCGCGCGTAACAAGCCCGCACTTCCCGTAATCCGCATCTCGCCCCCGGGGAACGGAGCTGCGGTCCAGGGAGCTTGACGCCGGGAGTAGCGTAGCGCCATGAACCTCACGCGGCGATTCGTCCCGGCCCTGCTCGTCGCCGCGAGTTCCAGCCTTATGGCCGCCGAATCCGAACCGCCCGTCGCCAAGCGCCTTCCCCACAAGATCGTCGCCCCGCACGGGCACACCCGCACCGATCCCTACTACTGGCTGCGGGAACGCGACAATCCCGCGGTGATCGCCTACCTCGAAGCCGAGAACGCCTACACCAAGGCCCTTCTCAAGGATACGGAGAAGCTGCAGGAGACCCTCTTCAACGAGATCAAGGGTCGTATCAAGCAGGACGACTCCAGCGTTCCCTACCGCGAGAAGAACTACCGGTACTACCACCGCTACCGCACCGGGCAGCCTTATCCCCTGTACTGCCGGAAGAAAGTCGGAACCGAAAGCGAGGAGATCCTCTTCGACGTCCCCGCCATGGCGGAGGGCCACAAGTTCTACAGCCTGCGCCCCGGCGAGGTCAGCACCAACGAATCGATCATGGCATTCTCGGTCGATACAGTCGGGCGCCGCATCCGCACCATTCACATCAAGGACCTCGCGAGCGGCAGAATCCTCCCCGACAAGATCGAAAAAGTCACCGGCAACCACGCCTGGGCCAACGACAATCGCACCGTCTTCTATACCAGGCAGGACCCCGCGACCCTCCGCTCCCACCGCATTTTCCGGCACGTTCTCGGCACTCCCGTTGCGAAGGACGTGCTGGTCTACGAAGAGAAGGACGAAACGTTCCACTGCTACGTCTACAAGACCAAGTCGGATCGCTTCATCGTGATCGGGTCGAGCCAGACCGTCTCCGACGAATTTCGCCTGATCGATGCGGACCGGCCCACGGAGGAAGCGCGCGTCTTCTCTCCCCGTCGCCGCAACCTGGAATACAACATCGAGCACTTCGGAGAGCGGTTCTTCGTGCGCACCAACAAGGGGGCCAGGAACTTCCGTCTCATGTCGACTCCCGTCGACCGGACCGCGGAAGAGCACTGGGAGGAAGTCATTCCCCACCGCGAGGACGTTTTCCTGAGCAGTTTCGAGGTCTTCAAGGACTACCTCGTCGTTGTGGAGCGGCGGGACGCCCTCACGCGCCTCCGAATTCGCAACGAAAAGAACGAGTGGCACGAGCTCGACTTCGGCGAGCCGGCCTACATGGCGCGGCTGGGAACCAACCTGCAGTTCGACACGGACGTCCTGCGGTTTGAGTACGAGTCCCTGCGCACCCCGGACAGCACCTTCGACTACAACATGCGCACGAAGGAGCGCACGCTCTTGAAAGAGCTTCCGGTCCTGGGTGGATTCAGGAAGGAGAACTACGTCACGGAACGCCTCGACGCCACGGCGCGGGACGGCACCAGGGTCCCGATCTCGCTCGTCTACCGCAAGGGCCTGCGGCGGGACGGCAAGGCTCCCCTCTTGCTATATTCCTATGGCTCCTACGGCGGCAGCACCAATGCCGGCTTCAGGAGTCCGGTCGTCAGCCTTCTGGACCGGGGATTCGTTTACGCCCTGGCCCACGTCCGCGGCGGCCAGGAACACGGCCGGGCCTGGTACGAAGACGGGAAACTGATGAAAAAGAAAAACACCTTCCACGATTTCATCGATTGCGCCGAGCACCTCGTAAAGGAGAAATACTCGAGTCCGGAGAAGCTCTTCGCAAGCGGAGGCAGCGCGGGTGGGATGCTCATTGGGGCCGTCGCCAACATGCGGCCCGATCTCTTCCACGGGCTGATCGCGGACGTCCCCTTCGTGGATGTCGTCACCACCATGTTGGACAACAGCATCCCGCTCACCACCGGGGAGTACGACGAGTGGGGCGATCCCGCCGACAAAGCCGCTTACCACTACATGCTCTCCTACTCGCCCTACGACAATGTGGCGAAGAAGGACTACCCGAACCTGCTCGTCCTGGCCGGACTCCATGATTCGCAGGTCCAGTACTGGGAACCCGCCAAATGGGTGGCGAAGCTCCGGCACGAGAAAACCGGGAAGAATCTCCTGCTTCTCAAGACCGACATGTCCGCCGGTCACGGAGGAGCCTCCGGAAGATTCGAGCGATACAAGGAGACCGCACTGAAATTCGCCTTTCTTGTCAACCTGGTGGAATGAAGCCTACCGTTGCGGCACCGGCGCTTCGAGCACGGTCGCCCCGTTATCATCGCTCATCACGAGGATGCTGAACTTGGCGGCCCCCGCGATGTCGCTGGTACTGACGCTGGCGTAGTCGAACTTGCCGCGCAGGTCGGTGTAGCCATCCTTGTAGAACTCCGGCCCGGATCCGGTCATGGCGTAGACCTTCACGTAGGCGGCCGGGATCGGGCGGCCGTCCTTGGCATGGCGCACCGTCAGGATTCCATAGCGCTCGCTGACCGCGGTCTGCAGCTCGTTGGAATACACCGCTTGCGATCGCTTCTTGCCGCCCCCGAGCACTTCCACCAGAACGTTCTTCGACTGGTACTCGCGCGGCAGCTCGACCTCATGTTCGCGCTTGTCGTCGGCCAGTTGCACACGCTCCGTCTTGTTAGGCCGCACCACCGAAAAACTCCCCCCACTGCTGGAGACGAAAGGATTCGTGCTGAAGAGGAACTCGAGATCCATCTCGTAGTAATTGATCTGTACATTCGAGATCTTCTGGTAGGTCAGGGTCACGATCGACCCGTCGACCTCCAGTTCGAGCGTGGGTTCCGCCGCGGCCAGCTTGGCCTGCTGCTGATCGCGGTCCTCGTCCGCAACGATCTCCGGCGCCTTGCCTTCGATCTCGTCCGCCTGCGCAACCACCGTCGTGAATCGTTGCCGCCAGCGGTCGACCGGGTGATCGGCATACTTCACGGCGATGGCGCGCGCCTCGGCCGGCTTGGACCGGTAGAAGGAGGAATAGGCCAGGAAGTAGTCGTACTGCACCCTGGTCGGCAGAGCCTCGGCATTCACGGAGGCGAGGCGCTCCATCGCTTCGGAGGCACGATCCTGCAGGAAGTGGTAGTAGGTGACGCTGAGCTGATCGATGTGATCAAGCGCCGCCTTCTCGCTCAGGACGCGCAGGAATTTCTGGTACTGGGCGCGAATGGGTCCGTTCAGGATCTTGCGCGCTCCACCCACCGTGTGGGCCCGGTTGTTGACGAGCGGCTTGTATTCGAGGTGCTCGTAGGCGCGGCGCGCGATCGGGTCGATCGTGATGAGCTCGCTGGCGAGGTAGAGGCCGCAGCCGTTCAGGAACCCGCCCTCCACCAGCAGGAACTGCCGCACCGCCGGAGGATGGTTGTGATGAATGCCGTAGCCGTAGAGCGTGCGATCGTAGATCCCGCGCAGGTCGAGAGCGGCGAGCGCCTTCTTGAAGAACTCGACGCTTTCGCGGCAGCGCCACGCGATCTGCGAGAGATTGATGGCGTGCAGGTTCTGCTTGGCGAGGTAGGCCAGGACCTGCTCCTCGGTGCCCCACTGGCTGATGTGCGCCCAGGAGTCCTCATCAACTTTCGACGGTTTGTCGACCACCTTGAACTCGAAGGCCTCGGCATGCGCCACGACGCTGCCGCTCTTCGAGACGTGGGCCGGGTAGCACGGGTACTGGCCGGCCGCCGGGAAGTAGAAATAGCGCTCGAAGCGCTGGGTGGTGTAGGGCTCCAGCACGACCCGCTCGGTGCCGGTGGCGCGGTGGCCCAGGACCGGCAGGGCCCCTTTCGGGATCTGGATCAGGACATCCAGCTTCTGCCGCGAACTGGTCGGGTTGGTCACCACCACTTGCCCGCCGTAGACCAGTCCGGCCACGAACTCGTCGGCCACGAACTTGTCCACCTTCTCGCCATTCTCCATGCGGTGGCGATCCCCATGGCGAAAGTAGCTTTGGCTGACCAGGAGGGGCGGCCGGTCCTCAGCCAGCTTGGCCTCCTTGATCTCACGGTGGAAGGCGACTGCATTTCCCGCCGCCTCGAAGGTGAGCTTGGCCCCCTCGATGTCGGTCTTGTTGTCCGCCGCCTTGAACGGCAGGTCGAGCACCGCCAGGGCCAGGAGCATCTCGTGCACGGAACGCGACGCTTCCCCGAGGTGGCGTGACCCGAATCCGCCCTCGCCTTCGTGCTTCGCGAAGTCGAGCCAGAACTTGCTTTCGGCGATCAGGTCGTAGTTATGCGACCCGATCGGCAAGTGGTAGTAGTTGTTCTCGGCCCACTCCTTGGTGGTCTCGATGGCACGGTAGAGGGCCTCGGCGGGCGCCTCGCCTCCGAAAGTATCGGCGTAGGCATCCAGGTTCCGCCCCGCGGCCCGGTCGTCGCCTGCCTTCTGGTACTTTTCCAGGAGATGCTTCTGGGCGTTTTTCGACTTTTTACCCTCCGCTTGCAGTTCGGAGCGCGCTTCCGACAGTTTCTCCACCGCGTCCTCCTTGTCCGCCAGGGCGTCTGTCACCTCACCCGCCCCGCCGCGATTCAGGCTGCGGCGCAGGGCAGCCACCGCACCCTTGCCCGCTTCGGGAGCCGGCGCGGCGGCCGGCTTGGGCGGGGCCTCGAGAGCGGGGGCCGCTTCATCCTTTTCCAGGGCCTCCCGCCCCTGCAGGCGGTCAACCTCCTGATTCAGTTCCGAGAAGCGCAGGCCGCCCACGGAGAGCGCCCCTTCGAAGAGCAAGACTTCGCGGGCGAGGTCCAGCGGAAGCAGCGACAGGCGGTCGCGCAGGTCCATGCGAATCCCGTCGAGCCGGCCGGGCGTGCGGCGGGCCACCAGGATCCGCTCGAGGACATTGAGCCGGTTGTAGTCAAAGGGTTCCAGGTAGGACTGGAGTTGCCCCTCGAGCAGGTACTCGTCGAGAAAGGTCTTGTCCTTCTTGTTCCCCAGGTAGGGAACCACCACCTTCCTGAAGAACTCCGGATCCTTCATGCCGAGGAAGAAATTCAGCTCGTGGCAGGCGTACTTCGAGTACTTGGCCCGCTTCTCCTCGTCCTTCAGGTCCGGCCAGTCGACAACAAATCCGAACTCGCGCAGGGTGGCGTCTTCGCGCATGGCAAGCAGGTAGCGATATGCCGAGCCGAGATTGTCGAAGACTTCGAACCGTGCCGTGAGGAGATCGGGAATCTCGAGGGTGCCGCCCGCCTTCAGGAGCGTCACGGAATCCTGCTCCGTGAAATGACGGGCCGGATCGAGCGCGTTCACCAGCCGCAGGTCGCGCAGCGCCGTGTTGCGATCGGGAAGCGAAAGCTCGCGGTAGGAAGCCCCGTCGGGATCCACCACCAGCACGTGCACGTGTTGCCGGTCGCCGAAGGCTGCCAGCTCGATCGTGAGCTTGCCGTCTTTGTCGGGCTGCAGGTTGAACAACTCGGCGGGGCCCTTCAGAAGAAAGTCGATCGAACGGGCGCTGCCCGCCTCGGCGGCCCCTCCCTTTCCACCTTGACTCCGGCCACGCTCCGCTGCGCCGGCGTCGCCCGGCTGCTTGCGGGCGAACTGCTCGCCGGTCTCCAACTTCTCCTCTTCCGCATCCGTGTCGCGCACCGCCCAGGGATTGAGGAGGACCTCGGGCCGTTGCAACATGTTGCCCGGGAGCTTCAGCGCGTAGCGCCGCTCCAGGATGTAGCGGAACTCGTCGCCGATCTTTCGTCCGCTCACGTAAAGGTTCGGCAGCCGCCCGGGCCGGCCGCTGGCCAGTCCGCGCCGCGGCGCCTCACCGAGGGATGCGAAGAGATCGAAGTCCGGGAGGAACCGTGTCGCGACGACGTGCACGCGGGTCAGTTCGTCGGCGTTGGCCACCTCGATCTGCAGCGCCTCTCCGGCCACCGCGAGGTTGGCGAGGTGGGAAGGCGCGCGCTCCAACAATTCGAGGGATCGGGCCTGGTTGAAGACGTGCTGGTTCGATTTCACGCCCTTCGCCACCCGCACCGGGATGGCCTGCCCGGCCGCCTTGAGGAGGAGCTTGTAGTCTCCCGCCTCCAATTCCTTCGCCACCAGGAATCCCTTCTCGAGCGCCAGCTTGCCGAAGGAATCCGCCGTGAATCCTGCCGACGACTCCGCCAGGAGGGCGACCTCGGCGCGGTCGAGCGCTCCGAAGTAGGGAACACGCAACGCGTCCCCCGCCGCCACGTGCACCAGTCCGGGGTGCGTGCGACGCGCCTCCGGGAGATGCCAGGAGCGCTTGTGGCCGCCCGGCGCTTCCGCTTCGAGTTGCACGATGCCCTCCAGGGCCCCCAACGTGACGCCTCCCCCGGCGTCCGTCTTCAGGGTCAACCGGCGGGTGTTCTGGAATCCGGTCCGCCGCACCGTCACATTCACGTTTTGGCCGGACCGCTCCTCGCCGCTTCTTCCCAGCAGCTCGAGAACGTATCCGTCGCCGATCCGGCTCAGGTAGAGATCGTCAACCCGGTCGCTGCGAAGCTGCCCGTTGACTTGAAAATCATCGACAGTGCTCAGCTCAATTTCCTTTCCGCCCTGGCTGGCGGCTTTGACTTTGCCGCGAAGTTGCGCCCTCAACGTCGCCAGGCGATCCGGCACGCGAAACTCGTGGGTGGCCTCACGGTCTGTTCCGATCTTGAACTCCGGCACCGTGTCGGTGGTGGAGACCCCATCGAGGTCGGTCGAGGTCAGGACCAGGCTGACGTCGCTCAGCCGCGTCAGCGAAATGGGCTGGCCCGCTACCGTGAGTGTCGGCCGCAGGACGATCGTGGCGCTCGATCCCGGCCGCAGCGCTTCGCGGTCGACCCGCATGCCGGCCTTGAGCACGTACTGCTCGGCGGAGTGCTGGAAGTGCGCGAGAGAGGCGAATCCTCCCGCCGCTTCGATCACGGGCGTGCGGACACCGGGATCGGTAGAAAAGGGAACAAGGACGCGGCCTTTCTCGTCGCACGCGTATCGCCGCCCCGCGAACCACACCGCGGCATCGGGGACCGGCTTGTGGGATTCATCGAGGACCGTGATGACTTCGCCGCCACCCGCGGTCGCGCTCAGCACCTCAAGTTTCCCTTTCCGGATCAGGGCCCGGCTGCTCTTGCTGCCGCCGATGAACTCCACCACCCACACCCCGCGGCGTTTCTCGATCTCGGGAAACTCGAAGTCCCACGCGATTCGGCGCTGGGGAGGATCCTGGTACACCACCGTCTTCTCGTGGTTGGTGACGAGCCCGTCGAGGTCGAGGTCGGTGCTCACCTCGGTCCCCTTTTCGAGATAGTAGCTCAGGGTGTTCACCTCGAAGACCTTCACGATGAGGGTCTTCACGTTCTTGACGTGGACGCGCAGCTTGACGGTGTCCGTGATGCCGAACTCCTCGGGGCTGGTTGGATCGAACTCGATATCGACCCGGTCCTTGAGGGCCTGGAAGGCGGCGGGACTCAGGAGCGACGCCCAGCGCTCGGGATCGCCCACCCCGTTCACGATCTTGGCTTCGGCGAACACCGCCTTCAGCCAGTGCTCCGCGATGTAGGGCGCGTAGGCCTCGTAGTTTTCGGCGTCCTTGAAGAACACCAAGAGATAGTCGCGCACCAGCGGCTCGTCGGTCGCGATGGGAGCCAGGCCGGTCACGCCGTGGAAGTTCTGCCGCAAATTAGCGGGAGACCGCCAGGCCTCCTTCGCGGTTTTGCGCCATTCCGGGCGGATGTAGGAGACGTTGCGCGGCAGCTTGATGTACTCCATGAAGCGGGCCGGATCGTGCACGCCCTGCGAGCGGTCGAAGACCAGACGCTGGTACAGAATGTGCGCCCGGAGCGAGTTGAAGGCCGGCTCCAGGTTCTTCACGAACGACCACGCGCGCTCCAGGTAGGCGAGGCGCACCGCCGGCTCCGCAGCCGGGTTGGAATCCGCGCCGGGGCGTAGCTTGGAAAGGTAGGTGGGCACGTAGCCCTGGCTGCGTAGAAGATCCTTCTTCTTGTCACCCAGTTCATCGAGCTGCGCGATGGTGAGGGCCCGGTGAATGTTGAACTCGCCGAATCCGCGGCTCTCCTTCGAATTGAGGTCGGCCATGATCACGTCGACGAGGCCGGGGAGATCCGGCAACTCGGCGCGCTGCAAGAGATCACGGCGTTGCTCTCCGCTCAGTTCGTGGCCGCTGGCGAGGAGAGGGAAAAACGCTTTGGCGCTCAGATTCTTGAGAGTCTTGTTCCCCCGCAGGGCATCCGCCAGGAACTTGGCCCACCCCACCTCGGCCTGGTTGAGCGAGGTTGGAAAGTCCTGCTCCCGCGCTTTGCCCTCCTGCTGGTGATTGAATTTCAGTCCGTTCTCCCGGCGCAGGTACTCCAGCGACCCCTTCGGGTCGTTCGGGTAGTTGAGGAGCGCTTCCCGATTTAGGATCTGCTTCTGCGGGGCGGATTTGGGGAAGCGCTTCTGCCACTGGGCCAGGATATCAGCCAGCGGCTTGGCCTGCCGCGTGTTCTGGTAATGCAGGGCGTGAAAGTAGTAGTACTCCTGCGTCCCCGGGATCAATCGCTTCAGGACCTCTTCCCGGTTTGGAGCGAGGGCGAACTCCTCGATGTATCCGATTTCCTGTTCCTGTTGCGCCTCTGCCAGGGTGGAAAGAAAAGCGGCCGCCAGGGCGGCCATGACGAGGAGGGTGCGCGGGGTGAATCGAGAGGATGTTTTCATTGGTTCAATGGGGTTGGGCTGCACGTGAATTCCGACCCTGCGCCCGGCCCGGACCAGAGTCACTCCAATAGAAGACCCCCGGAGCCCCGATCTCTTGGGGAAAAAAACCGATTTCCGGCGATCGGTGCCGCCAGCCCGCCCCCGGGGCCCGCCCCCTCCCCCAAAGCGGGTAAGAAATACCGCAAAACGGCGGTTGGTTGCCCAACCGCCGTCGCTGAAGACACTACCAGCCGTGTCACCATGCAAACCCTTTGCCCCTGCCGTTACCGTCCGGGCGGGTGGGAGTGGCGGCCTGGTGGATGCCGGCGTCCCTGCCGGCATGTTTCGCCTTCGGGTTCCAGATCGAGTTTCGCTACCGCGAATCCTGTGGCGCAGGCATCCCTGCCCGCAGCCTGGCTTCCGGGCAGGAGGCCCGGGCTACAGCGCGAAGCCGCCGTGTGCTTGACGGCCGGTTCCGTCGCATGCTGACCGTTCACTCCTTGTGCATGCGTCCCGTCAGCTCTACGCTGGGTCACCTGGATCGCTGATTGTGTTTGGTTGATCCCAAACTCTGGGCCGAGATCAGAGAGAGCATGAATGAGCCAACCTCACCTGCCGTTCCACCCGAGGGAGACCGGGAGGGTTCGGAACTAGAATTCAGCTCGGGGCCGGACTTCTCGACAGGCGGCTTCGAGGCGCCGGCGCCCGCGGAGTTGAGCGAACTCATGGCCGGTTACGAGGTCTCGGCGCTGATCGCGCGCGGAGGAATGGGGGCCGTTTATCAGGCCCGGCAGACTTCGCTCGATCGCGGGGTGGCCATCAAGATCCTGCCTCGCGAGTTCGGGGCGGACGGGCAGTTCAGGCGTAGCTTTGAATCGGAAGCCAGGGCCATGGCTCAACTCAATCACCCGAATCTGATCTCGGTGCATGACTTCGGCGAAGTTGACGGATTCTTGTTCATCATCATGGAACTGGTGAAGGGGACCTCTCTCTTCCACGTTGCCCACGGCAAGGCCATCGAGCAGGGCGAGGTGGCGAGGCTGGTCCACGGGATCTGTGACGGTTTGGGCCATGCGCACGACGCCGGAATCATTCACCGCGACATCAAGCCGGCCAATATTCTCCTCGATTCACGTCGGCGGCCCAAGATTGGGGACTTCGGTCTCGCCCGTTCGATCGATTCCACGGAAAGAGCGGATTTGAACTTCGCTACTCCCGACTATGCCGCGCCGGAGGTCATGAAGAATACCGAAAACGCCGATAAGCGTTCCGATGTATTCTCGATCGGCGTCATTCTCCACGAGTTGCTGACCGGTGAGCTCCCCGGAGAGGACTATCGGCCGGCCTCGCGGATTGTGGAGGTCGACCCGCGCTTCGACAAGCTCCTGCGCCGTGCTTTGCATCCCGCTCCGGCCCTGCGATTCGCCGATGCCAACGAGATGGCCAAGGAATTGGAAACCTTGAAAGACTCTTTGGAAAAGCCCACGACCCGTTTCTTCGAATCGGCCAGTCCCCGGAATCAAGGCGGGTTGGAGAGCCGCGCGGCAGTCAAGGATTCCGCGCCGCCCGCGCCCGCGCCCGCGCCGGGGCGGGCTTCGATCACTCCCTACCTGGCCATCCTTCGCAATCTCGCCATCATCGCGGGCCTGCTCGCTGCCATTGTCCTCGTGTGGGACGCCTATCATCGAAGGAAGGAGCAGATCTTGAAGGAAGTGGCGAAGCAGGAGGAAGACGCGCGGATCAGGGAGGCTCAGCCGCCCGATGATCCGACTTCGCGCCACCTGGTCGCTCCTCCGCCGGTGAACGGCAAGGGGGATCCCCGGGGAAAAACTCCGCTCTATCTGAGTGTCCTGAAGAACAGCCTGGCGCGGGGCAATCGCGACCGGTTCCCGTACGAAACGCAAAAGTGGGGCGACTCTCGAATCTTTCTCGTCGAGAAACCCGCGAGTTGGCCGGACGCTTGCGCGTTCGCAGTGGCACATGGCGGCCATCTCGCCACTCTCGCGAGCGAGGCAGAGAAGACCAGCATCCTCTCGCTGCTTCCCACGGGCTCTGACGTGTGGCTGGGCGGGGGAAGCACCGGATCTGCGAGTTGGGGCTGGGTCGATGGGGGTGCGTGCAGCTTTCCTGGGAATCCCTCGGCCACCACCGGTTACTGCCTCAGTCTTGCCAGCGACGGGACGCTGCGAGCGGAGCCTCACGGCAAGAAGCACCCATTCTTTATCCAGTGGCACATGAGCGGCGAGAATCCGGGTGCCCTGGACGCGCAGCTCAAACGCACGAAAGCCTCGCTGGGCCAGGCGAAGCCCGCTTATCCTCCCGGCACGATCTCGCGGGGAGACCACCACTATCTCATCGCGAGTCCGGGCGTCACCTGGAACCAAGCCCAGGATCTTGCGCACGGTGCGGGTGGCCATCTTGCGGTGCCCAGCGACAAATCTGAAAATGAATTCCTCCGAGAGACCCTCGCTCGGATTCTGCCCGAAGATAGCGCGGCATGGCTTGGAGGCTCCTACCGGAAGGGCGCTTGGAGTTGGACTACCGGTGAGAACTGGGTCTTCACGGCCTGGATTCCTCATCCGGCGAATCGCATCGAGACAGACCTTACCGCACTTTGCATGGTCACTCTGGAATCAGGGGCAGGATGGGATAACGCCGACCCGTCCGACCACGATCTGGTATCCGCCTTCGTCATCGAGTGGAGCAAAACCCAGCGGGTTGTCCGGAAGGAATTACCCGCCACGGTGTTCAAACTGGCCGAATTGCAGAACGGCACCTCCACTGAGGTCGACAACGGCCGGGCTCAGTATGCCAAGATGATTCTGCAAAACGGCACGAATATGAATCGTGCCCTGCAGACCTGGTACAACGGTCTCGATCGCCGCATCCGGGGAACATATTTTAGCCCCGTGCAACGCGCTCAGAAGACCGTCCAGAAGAGCGGCCGCATCGATGAGAAAAGGTGAAGAGACTTCCGCCCCTTCCACAGGGCATCGGGAACCGGTGCAATGGCTATCTTCTCCGGCAGCGGAAGCTCGACGAAAACTGGAAGAAAGGGTTGGAGACCCTGCACGAGAATCATGTCAACGAGTTGGAGAAAATGCGCGAAGCCGCCCGAGCCGAGAGGCTGGTCGGTTGGATCGATTTGATCGAAGCGGAAATCGAAGCCTCCGGGGCGGACGGAGAGTCTTTTCAGAAGCGCCTCGACCCCGGCCAATCGCAATAAAAGATTGCCGGGCACCGGGAGGGGCGATTCGTCGACAGCCTCGTCCGGATCGACCATGAGCCCGCCCTCGTGATCAGGGGACAAGGGGACAGACCCGCCTGTCTTTCGCCGCGCTTCCGCCGTCACGGCTCTCGGAAACTTCAATCCTTCTCACGGTCCTCGTTTCCGCTGCCATCTTCCACCGCGATCTTCACCCAATCGACCTCCAGGCCGGCCAGGTCGATGTCCTCCGCCATGCTGACCAACCGCAGGTAGCACAGCCCCACCGCCTTCGAGAGCTGGGGCAGCTTTGCG
>CAUZKZ010000093.1:0-14395 GCA_963580345.1 Verrucomicrobiia bacterium
GAATACGCAAGGTTCAAGAGCTGGCATCACGAACCTATCCTGCAAATCCGGAGGCTCTTGTCTAGCAGAAACGCTCAATCGAAGATTCTATCAGCTTCGCAGCATTTTTGGCCAATCACCCTGCAGGCGGAGGGCGGCCTCCAAAACTTCCCTTGACGGCCCCTCCAGGTCTCCTTAGTCTCCGCGCCCCACCCGAAAGGGATCTACTGCATGGCAAAAGAGAGCGAGCGAAGCGTACAATTGAAAAAGGGCGAATCCGTGGACCGCGCCTTGAAGCGACTCAAAACCAAACTCGATTCGGAGGGCATCATCGAGGAGATGCGCCGCCGTCGTGCCTTCGAGTCCCCCGCCGAACGCAAGCGTCGCAAAGCCCGCACCGCCGTGAAACGCCATCGGGTGCGCTGGCGCTACATCTCGGAAGCCACCGAGAAAAAGATCGAAGAGCGCAAGGCCGCCGCTGCGGAGCGGAGCCATTCGGAGCGGAGCCATTCTCACGCGGCGGAGTAACGCCCCTCAGCTCTTCCGCGGGACGTAGGCTTCCGCCTGCCCCGGGCCCGATCAGCCACGCAAAGCGCCGACGCCCTCCCCACATCGCGGCCCCGTTTCCGCCATTCGCGGCAACCGATCTACCCGTCGAACTTCCGCACCAACAGGGTGGCGTTGTGCCCGCCAAATCCGAAGCCGTTGCTGGCAGCCACCGTCACGATCGCCTCTCGCGCCTCGTTGGGAACATAGTCGAGATCACACTCCGGATCCGGGTTGTCCAGATTGATGGTGGGAGGAATTACCCCGTCCCGAATCGCCAGGAGACACGCCATCAGTTCGATCGCACCGGCCGCGCCCAGCAGGTGGCCCGTCATCGACTTGGTGGAACTCACCGCCAGTCCGTTTTTGGCATGCTCCCCGTAGGCCACCTTGATCGCGCGCGTCTCCGCAACGTCACCGAGCTGCGTGGAGGTCCCGTGAGCATTGAGGTAATCGACATCCTCCGGGTTCACCTTGGCATGTCTCATCGCCATTTGCATCGCGCGGGCCGGACCGAGTCCGTCCGGTGACGGAGCGCTGAGGTGATGCGCGTCGGCGCTGACGCCGTACCCGGCGAGCTCGGCGTAAATCCTCGCGCCGCGGTTCTTGGCGTGCTCCAGCTCCTCCAGCACCACCACCCCGGCCCCTTCTCCCATCACAAAGCCGTCCCGGTCGATATCGAAAGGCCGCGAGGCCCGCCCCGGCTCGTCGTTGCGGGTGCTCAGGGCACGCATATTGCAGAATCCGGCCAGGCCCATCTCCTGGATGGAGGCTTCCGATCCGCCGGCCAGAATGACATCCGCGTCGCCGAACTTGATGATGCGCCAGGCCTCCCCAACCGAGTTGTTGGCAGTGGCACAGGCCGTCACAATCGCCATGTTCGGACCACCGAATCCAAATTCCATCGAGATCATTCCGGCCGCGATGTTCGAAATCATCATGGGGATCACGAAGGGGCTCACGCGCGCCGGCCCTTTTTGCAGGAGCACCTCGTTTTGCTCCACGAGGGTCCGCAAGCCTCCAATCCCGCTTCCCACCATCACCCCGACCCGGGTTCGGTCCACCTTCTCGGGATCCATCCCGCTGTCCTCCAGGGCCATGCGGGCCGCAGGAATCGCGAATTGGGCGTAGCGGTCCGAGCGCCGGACATCCTTCGGATTCTTGTAAAACGGCTTCGGATCGAAACCGAGAACCTCTCCCGCGATCTGGCAGGGAAACGGGCTGGCGTCGCATTGCTGAATCCGTCCCACCCCAGGCCGGCCGTTCTTGAGTCCCTCCCACGAGCTGGCCATATCGTGTCCAAGTGGACTGATGGCACCGATTCCGGTCACCACAACTCTGCGTTCGTACATAGGCGGAATTCGGCCCTGGCTGGATTTACCCTCGGCTGGGGTTCAATTAATCCGGGTTCGAAAGGGAAGCAAGTCTCATCCCAGCCGGCGGTCCCGGCCGCTCGGATTCGGACTCTCGCACTCCGGGCAGGACTGGATGGTCTCATTGCCGGTCCGCCGGTAGGCCGCCCCGCAAACTCGGCAATGCACCGTATCACGCCGCAGCGCCTTGGCCGCAAACTGTCCCCGGAGCCGGTCCCAAGCGACGGAGAAAGCGGCGAGCACCGCGATTCCGATCAGCAGGCCTGCCAGGAATTGCGTGATATCGAGCTCGATCACGGTGCCTTGTCCTCCTCTTCTTTCGCCTGCAATCCCCGGACCGATACCCGCACCACACCCCACACGTTCTCCGATCCCGTCTCATCCGGCTTGAGCCGGTGACCGCGCAACCACCGCGCCAGCACCTCGTCGAGTTCAGTTTCGCTTTCATCGACCGCCTGGCAAAAGATGACCTCGCCGTGAGGGTCGACTCCCACCAGGAAACGGCGCTCCAGGCCCAGGAACTCCAGGGGTTTGGCGGGATCCTCTTCGCCCCCGGGCTCGGGAAGCAAGGCGCGCAGGGGAGTCGCCCGCTCTCCCCAGCGCTTACTTAGCAGCTTGCCCGCGTCGGCGAAAACCCAGCTCCGGGCAACCGGCCGCGGAGTCGCCCGGGGCGGAACGCGCTCCACCGGAGGCAGCGGCGGCTTGGCGGGATCGAAAAGTTCAGGAAGCGAATACTCCGTCTCGCGCTCCGGCAAGTGCCACAGCAACGGGGTGTACCTGCTACGTTCCGCCAGGGGGAGGTCGAGGCTTTCCATCTGCCGGCGCAAAACCGGATCGACCCGGGGCTCCCAACGATCCGGAAAAGGAGAGTATTGGCGTGCCCACTCCAGAATCTCCCGTGAGTCCGCGTCGTCCGGCTCAAGCACCATCACGCGGGCCGTCGCGCGATTCATGACGCGGAGCGACTTGCCCTTCACCTGAAACAACGAGGCCGCTCCCCCGAACAGGGCGAGTGTCATGAGAGCAGCCATCAGGGTGCGCATCGCCGAGGCCCGCGGAATTCGCCAGCGGAATAGAAGTCCCGCCCGTTCGTCCCGCAGGGTCCGGCGGCATTTACGGTTCAGGCGCATCGTCGCCGGGGGACTGGAGTTTCTCTTTCGCGCCATCATCCGGAACCGGTCTCTCGGTCTCCTCGACTGGAAAGGCTCCCCTCAGGGCCAGTTCCATTCCGGAATTCAGGGTTGCCACCAGGATCCTGGAGAACACGTCGTTCTGCAGTTTTTCGTCCGCCATCAGCACCACCAATTCAATCCCGTCGTCCTCCCGCGCCTTTACGAGGGCGCCTTCCAGGTCATCAAGACGGACATTCTTCCGCCCCAAATAAAGAATTGGTTGGGCCCCGCCCTTGGCCGTGACGGTGATCTTCTTGTCGGCGCCTTGCATTCGAAATGGAATCTTGGCCGGCACAAAGGTGATCCCGGCCTGCTGCGCAACGACCGGGATCAGCGTAAAGAAGAGCAACAAGACCACCAGGATGTCGAGCGCCGCCACCAGGCAGAGGGCGGGCGGACACTCGGGAAGGGAGAGCTTTGCCTTCACGGCTTTCCAGTTCGCGTTTCGCGATCTCTCGTCTGGGCCTCCAATTCCTCACGAAAGGAAACGATCTCGGTCGTGTCGCGCGCGTCCACAATCAGATTGACGACCTCGATGCCGGTCCGCTGCAACCGGTAGAGAAGACGTTGCCCTTTCCCCAGCAGCGCCAGGTAGAAAATATAGGTGCCGGTCGCAACGCAGAGTCCCGCCGCCGTCGTGATGAGGCTTTCGAAAATCCCCTTCGCCATCCCGGAGTGCGTCACCTCCCCGCCCTGCCCGTCAATCTCGGTGAACACGTCGATCAAGCCCAGCGCGGTCCCGAGAAGCCCGGCCAGGGGAGCAATCAACGCGATGCCGATCAAGGCCCGCATGTTCTTCTCAATCCGTGGAACTTCCAGGGAGATTGCCTCGTCCGCAATCTCGCGCAGGTCGGTGCGGGCCATGTGGTGGCGGCTCAGGACGCTATGGGCAATGCGCCCCACCGGTCCGGGCGCCCGCCCCGCTTCGTGGATGGACTCCGCGTAGGCCTTGCGCCGCACGTGATTCGCGATCCCGAGCAGAAAATCGGCTGCGTTGACCCGGACTCCGTGGAAGTAGAGGAGCCGCTCGATCACAAAGACCACGGCGAGGAATCCGAGAACGGCCTGGAGCCAGAGAACCGGCCCGCCATAATCCAGAAGATACCTCATAGGAAGTGACCATAGCCCGGGCCATACTGTTTGGCGAGCCGAGTTTGCCGTCACCGCCTCCCGACTGCCCCGTGGAGCGAAGGGAAGGAGTGATCGGGTCGCCGCTCCGCAACTGGGAGGGATGGATCAGCTCTTCTTCTTCGCCCACGAATCCTTCAAACCGATGGTGCGATTGAAGACGGGCCTCCGGGCGGGTTCGTGATGGCGCAGGTCGGCGCAATAGTATCCGAGGCGCTCAAACTGGCAGACGAATCCCGCTCCTTCACCCGCCAAACCGGGCTCCAGCATGGCGCCATCCACAATGGTCAGGGAGCCCGGATTGAGCGCCGACAGGAAACCCCCTTCCGCCTCGTCGGGATTCTCGTCAACAAAAAGACGGTCGTAGAGACGCACCTCCGCATTTTCCGCGTGCGCGGCGCTCACCCAGTGGATCGCCGCCTTGCACGTCACTCCCTCCGGAACGGGTTGTCCGATCGTCCCGGGAAGAAACTCGCCATGCACCTCGACGACCTCCCCGGATTCGGAATCCGTGACGTGATCGACATATTGCACGATGTAGCCGCCCCGCAGCCGGACCGCGCGGCCGGGAGCGAGCCGAAAGTACTTCTTGGGAGCCTCCGCCATGAAATCGTCGCGCTCGATCCAGAGTTGGCGGCCAAGGGGCAGCTTGCGGGTCCCGGCCTTCTCGTCCTCCGGGTTGTTTTGCACCTCGACCTCCTCGAGATCGTCCGCCGGCATATTGACGAGAACCAGCTTGAGGGGATGCAGCACCGCCATGCGGCGGGGAGCGGTCTGATTCAGGACCCGGCGCACCTCGTGCTCCAGCCGCGCCACATCCGTCACTCCTTTGAACTTCGTGATTCCCACGTCCTCGCAGAAGGCCACCACCGCCTCGGCCGGATATCCGCGCCGGCGCACCCCGGAAAGGGTCGGCATCCGCGGATCGTCCCACCCATCGACCTTCTTCTCCTCAACCAGTTCCAGCAACTTGCGCTTGCTCACTACCGTGTAGTTCAAAGAGAGCCGCGAAAACTCGATCTGCCTCGGCTCGGACGGCACCGGGCAGTTTGCGATGCACCAGTCATAGATCGGCCGGTGGTCTTCGAACTCAAGGGTACACAGCGAGTGCGTGATGTGCTCGTAGGCGTCCTCCAGCGGGTGCGCGAAATCGTACATCGGATAGATGCACCACGCCTCGCCCGTGTTGTGGTGCGTCTCGTGCAGCACGCGGTAGAGGACCGGATCGCGCAGGTGCATGTTCGGCGACGCCATGTCGATCCTGGCGCGCAGCACCGCTTCCCCTTCCTTGAACCCCCCGGCCCGCATCTTCGCGAAGAGCTCGAGGCTCTCCTCCCTCGGCCGGTCCCGCCAGGGCGACTCCCGGCCCGGCTCGGTGACGCTCCCGCGGGTATCGCGAATCTCCTCCGGCGTCTGCTGGTCAACGTAGGCCTTGCTCTCCTCGATGAGGTGCACCGCACACTCGTAGAAAAATTCGAAGTAATCGCTCGCAAAATAGAGGTGCTCGCCCCAGTCGAAACCGAGCCACCTGATGTCCTCCTGGATGCTGTCGACGTATTCCTGCTCTTCCCTGGTCGGATTGGTGTCGTCGAACCGCAGGTTGCACCATCCTCCCGTTGCCGCGTTCTCCCGAGCCAGCCCGAAGTTCAGGCAGATCGACTTGGCGTGCCCGATGTGAAGGTAACCATTCGGTTCCGGCGGAAAGCGCGTGACGGTGGTCTTGTGCTTCCCGCTCGCCAGGTCCTTCGCGATGATGTCGCGAATAAAATCCCGCTTCGTAGGCTCCTCGCTCATGTCCTCTAACAGCTCGCCAGTTCGTCCAGCAACACCCGGTTCAGGCGGATGCCGTACTCAAAGTTTTCCACCGTGAAGTTCTCATTCGGAGCGTGGATCTGACAATCCGGCAGGGCCAGGCCCAACAGGAGCGTGTCCGCTCCGAGGACCTCCTTGAAATCCTGGATGATGGGAATGCTCCCTCCTTCCCGGATCAGGACCGGATCGGAACCGAAGGTTTTTTTCAGGGCTTCCTGCGCGGCCTTTCCCTGCGGCGAATGCGGGTCAGTGAGGTAGGGCCGGCCATGGTGCCCGGCTTCCACCGTCACCGTCACGCCCGCCGGACTCATCTTCTCGAGGTGCGCCGCGACTTTTTCCATGATGTCGAGCGGATCCTGGTCGGGCACGAGGCGGAACGACAGCTTCGCAAAAGCCTCCGCCGGGAGGACCGTCTTCGATCCCTCCCCCTGGTACCCGCCCCAGATCCCGTTCACCTCCGCCGTCGGCCGCGCCCACAGCCGCTCCGCCGAGCTGTATCCAGCCTCGCCGAAAATCGCCACGGCTCCGGTCACTTTGAGCAGGTCGGCCTCCGACATGCCCGGAACCTCCCGCCACATCTCCCGCTCCCAGTCCTCGAGAGGGAGGACCTCGTCATAGAATCCGTTCACCGCCACCCGCCCCTCCGCGTCGTGCAGGCTCGCCACCAGCTGGCCCACCGCCGTGGCCGGGTTGGCGAGTGCTCCTCCAAACACCCCGGAGTGCAGATCGCGGGCCGGGCCCTTGACGGTAAGCTCGCAGCAGGCGATCCCGCGCAATCCGTAGTCCAGGGTCGGGACCCCCGGCGCCACCATCCCGGTGTCGGACACCACCACCACGTCGCAGGCCAGCTCCTCGCGGTGGGCTTCCAGGAAGGGCCGCAGATTCGGGGAGCCGATCTCCTCCTCGCCTTCCAGGAGCATGATCAAGTTCACCGGCAGTTTCCCGTCCTTCCCCAGCGTCTCCGCGATTCCGCACAGGTGCGCGAAGAACTGCCCCTTGTTGTCGGTGGACCCCCGCGCCCAGATCTTCCCCTTCTTCACGGTCGGCTCAAAGGGCGGCGAGTCCCAAAGCTCCAACGGATCGACCGGCTGCACGTCGTAGTGCCCGTACACCAGCACCGTGGGCCGTCCCGCTTCGTGTTCGTTGCGGCCGATCACGACCGGATGTCCCGGGGTGAAGTGCACCGCGCCATCGAGTCCCGCCGCACTCATGCGGGCCGCCAGCCACTCCGCGCAGCGTTCCACATCCTCCTTGTGACGGGAGTCCGTCGAGATGCTCGCGAAGCGCAACAACTCGAAGAGGTCATCCAACCAGCGATTCACGGCGCATGGATGCCGGGACCGTCCCGCCCCGGCAAGAACGAACTACATTCGCTCCTTCGGATCCTTGTATTCCTTCATAATGGAGAGGAAGTCATAGAGGCCGAGGAGAAACAGGAAGACGGCCAGAAAGGCACAGGCCGCCCAGTAAAATAGAAAGCGCAACGGATGGTCCTCCAGCCAGCCGGCCAGCGGCCAGTTTCCCAGGGCAAAAACGACCAGCAGGACCACGATTGTGGAGAGGATGATCTTCCTCCGGGTTTCGCGAAACTGCAGGAAAGCCCGGGCTGCCGTCATCGAAAAAGCAGCCCAACTCATTTTCTTCGCCATCTCGAGTGATCATCCCCCGGAGCCACTGGCGCGTCAAACCGGGAGGGGTGCGATTCCGATCGGACCAGTGCGTCCTCTTGGTCTTGTCACTCTTCTCGGTGGAGGCGCCGCTACTCCGCCTTGGGAGCGTCCTCCTCCTTCGGTGCTTCCGCCACAGGAGCGTCCTGCTTGGGTGACTCCTTCTTCGGTGCTTCCGCGGGAGCGTCCTCGGGAGCATCCGCATCGGTCTTCTTGGTCTCGGGAGCTTTGTCCTTGGCCTTCGGTGCTTTTTGCTCGGCCTCGGGAGCCTCCTTCTTGGGGGCCTCCTCAACAGGTGCATCCCCGGCTGGCGCTTCCGCCGCGGCTGCAGGGGGCTCCTCCTTGGTCTTCTCGGCCGCCGGGGTCTCTTCCTTGGTTTCAGCGGCCTTCGTCGCTGCTTTCTTGGCGGCCTTCTTCGCAGTCTTCTTGGCCGCTGCCTTCTTGGCGGCCTTCTTCGCAGTCTTCTTGGCCGCTGCCTTCTTGGCGGTCTTCTTCGCAGTCTTCTTGGCCGCAGCCTTTTTGGCGATTTTCTTGGCCGCCTTCTTTGCGGGTGCCGAACTCCCAGACGACTTCTTCAGCGCCACGCTCGATTTCAATTGCTCCTTCTTCCGTTTCAAATACTGCTTCCGGCGGCGACGCTTCTGGACCTTGTTTAGCTGCGTACCCATGAGGTGGGCAGGGCCTAAGCGCCTCCCCGCCAGCATTCAAGACAAATCGCCCCCCCAAATACCGGTTCCCCATGCCCGGCCTCGTCGTCAAGCCCCGCTCCCGCATCTTTCACGGCCACGACTGGGTTTATGCCTCCGAGGTCAAAAAATCCTTCGGCGACCCCCAGCCCGGCGAGGTCATTTCCCTCAAGGACTTCAAGGACAAGCCCTTGGGTAGCGCCATTTTCAACCCACACTCCCAGATCGTGGCCCGACGCTTTTCCCGCCGAAAGCAGGATCTGGACCGCGCCTTCTTCCTGCGGCGCCTCCGCCAGGCCCTCGCCTTGCGGGAACGCCTCCCCCTCGACCCCCGCCTTTGCCGCCTGGCCTGGAGCGAGTCCGACGGCCTCCCCGGCCTCATCGTCGACCGCTACGGGGACCACCTCGTCGTGCAGACCCTCACCCTCGCCATGGACCAGCGCCTCGATCTCATCGCCGACGCCCTCCGCGAAGTCTTCTCTCCCGCCGCCATCGTCCTGAGAAATGACTCTCCCATGCGCAAGGCGGAAGGCCTCGAGCCCGCCACCGGCCTCCTGCACGGGAACGATCCCGGAACCTTCCTGGTGGAAACCAACGGATTGCGCGTCGAGGTCGCCCTCCTCACGGGACAAAAAACCGGGCTCTACCTCGACCAACTCGACGCCTACCAGCGCGTGGCCCGATTGACGAAAGGCAAACGCGTCCTCGACTGCTTCTGCAACCAGGGCGGATTCGGGCTGGCTTGCGCCCGGGCCGGGGCTGCCTCCGTGACCTGTGTCGACATCGCGGGGGACGCCATCGCGGCGGTCAAGGCGAACGCCGCTCTGAACGATCTCGCGGTCGATGCGGTGGAAGCCAATGCTTTCGATTTCCTCAAGGCCTGCGAGGAACCGTTCGATGTCATCGTCCTCGATCCCCCGTCCTTCACTCGCAGCAAGAAAGCCCTCCCGGATGCCCTCCGCGGGTACAAGGAAATCCATCTGCGATCCCTCAAGCTCCTGGACCACGACGGCTACCTCGCGACCTTTTCGTGCTCGCACCACGTCACCCGCGAGCTCTTCCTCGGCAACGTGTGCGACGCCGCGGTCGATACCCGGCGCACCCTCCGCCTCGTGGATTCCCATTCCCAGCGATCCGACCACCCGATTCTCCCGACCATTCCCGAGACGGAATACCTGAAAGGCTTCACCTTCCAACTCATGCCAGGCCGATGAAGCACCCCTTGGCCAAGTTCCTGATCTTCCTGGTCCCGGCCGTGGCGGGCACGGTCTGGTTGTTCTGGCGCCTTTCCCCGGAGCAGGCCATCATCAAGCGCGCCGACGTTCTCTTCGCCAGTCTCGAAAAGAAAACTCTCAGCACCGGAACCCCGCGCGAGAAAGCCGAGCGCTTCCAGGTCCTGCTCTCGCCAAAACTCGATGTCAGGGCACCCCACCCTATCCCCTCCGGTCCGGTCCCCCCCGCTACCGCGGCCGACCTGGTCGAGCGGTTCCAGGATGGCGTGACCTCCTGCAGGATTTCCCGCGGAAAAGAGACGGTCGCCTTCCCGTCCGGTGGTCAGGCCATCTACGAGGCGACCGCCGAGGTGGATCTCTCCATCGGACGTTCTTCCCGCCGGGTTCTCCGCTACCGCTGCCGGTTCGAGTTCGAAAAAGTGGGCCGGGACTGGCTCCTGCGCCTGGTAGTGCTCACCCCCATCTGAAGGGATCGTCGCCGTCCGGCCAATTCGGACCCTCCGCACCGGCTCCCGACCCTCGAGGTCGGCCTCTCCCATCCGCCCGGCGCCAAAAATCGTGATTTTTGCAAGCATCCGGGTCCCTCGGCCGTGAAATTCCTTGGCAAATCGTGGGAATTCCTCCAACTTCCGCCGCCCCACGCCAAATCACAGATGGTAGCTCTCAGACTCACACGCAAAGGCAGCAAGGACTGCCCCTACTACAAGATCGTGGCCATCGACAGCCGCAAACGCCGAGATGGACGCTATATCGAACAGATCGGTACCTACGACCCGTTGCGGGAGGGCGTGAACTATAGCGTCGATCTCGAGAAGGCCGACAAGTGGATCAAGGTGGGTGCCCAACCGTCTGTGACGGTCAACAGCATCATCAAGAAGGCGCGCAAAATCGCCGATGCTGCCATCGAGGCGTAGGGTGGAATTTGGGTCTCGGAGTGAATGGAGAAGGTCGCAGGTTGGGCCATACTCGACGCTCCAATTTCCACATAAAGCTCAGGCTCAGGACGCAAATCCCAAGGCGGGACCTCGTCGCCGGGGAGTTTGGGAACTGGCTTTCGGGGATTGCCCTCTATTTGGAAATTGGCCCATCGTGTCTAATTGGTCATCGCCCTGAGCCTTGCGGTCCCCCTCAAAGCCCCAGCACCGCTCGCAAGTAATCTTCCACTTCTTCCAGGGTCTCCGCCTGCGCAATCCCTTCCCGCTCCCCTCCTCCTCCCAACCCAATCACCGGCTTCCCGAACTCGATCGCAAGCCGTCCTTCCGAAGCCGTCCCGGCCCCGCCCGGCAACATAACCACCGCATCCGCGCTTGCGATGTTGATCGAATTCCGCGAGAGGGGCGTCCCTCCCTCCTCCCCGCGGCCCGGCAGATGGGTGCGAATCGATAACTCCACGTGACGATTCGGGTAGCCGGGCGTCGCTTCGCACCCCGACTCCTCCACGCGTCCCGGCAGGATCCCGATCGCCAGCCCGGCGCGGTCCTCAACCCCCACAAACCCCTCCGAGACCGCTTCCATCACGCCGGCCCCGCCCCCTGTCAATAAGTGGACCCCCATCCGCGCCAAGAGAGCCCCGAGCGGCAGGCTCCAGGCCTCGTGGCGCTCTCGCCCCGATCCCATCACCCCCACGATTTTCAAGCACCTCCTCATCTAACAAGAACCCCTTCCATCCTCGCGATTTCGCCTCGTCATGCAAGCGCCGGCCTGCTCTAACTCGCCCCGACCATGAACAAGTATGTTGTCGAGCTGGTCGGAACCTTCTTTCTTTTTCTCACCATCGGAACCGCCGCCGTTCTTGGCGCCGCTCCCGCCGGGTTTGCCCCTCTCGCCATCGGCATCACTCTCATGGTGATGGTCTACGCCGGGGGACACATTTCCGGAGCGCACTACAATCCCGCCGTCACGATCGCCGTCTTCATTCGCGGCCGCTGCGAAGGAAAGGACGTCGCTCCCTACATCATCTCACAGCTGATCGGCGGCAGCCTCGCCGCCCTGGTCGTCTTGAAACTTCTCGATCCCGCCGTAGACGGCGATATCGAGCGGCAGACCTTCGACAATTCCCTCGCGGTGGTGGCCTCCGAATTTCTCTATACCTTCGCGCTCGCCTACGTCATCCTGAACGTCGCCACTTCCAAAAAAACGGAAGGCAACAGTTACTTCGGCCTCGCCATCGGGTTTACCGTGATGGCCGGTGCCTTCACGGTCGGCGGCATCTCCCTCGGCGGTTTCAATCCCGCCGTCAGCACCTCGCTCTGCATCACCGGCAAGCTCGGCTGGGCCGACAGTTGGATGCATTATCTTCCGCAGTTCCTCGGCGGCGTTCTGGCCGCCTTCACGTTCAAGGGCCTCAATCCCGAGGACAAGTGATGAGGCCGCGGCTTCCCGGCCGGCGCGGGCACGCCGGAACCGGCCGACCCCTCGTCAGGGCGTGATGAAGAAGAGGTAGGTGTTTTCTAACTGTTTCTGCCTTTCGATTTCATCGAAGATGCCTCCTCAGAATGGTGGCCCTTCATGCCAGCGGATTCGATCACATCCGCCTTCCCCGCCCCTGCGGAATCGAGAACCGAACTATCGCCAAGAGGAAATTCCTGTCCTCTGTCATTTCCCGGACAGGATTGTCACATTGCGCAAGTATTGCTGACGCCTCCTCCCACGATCATGCGTGGCCCACGAGGCCCTTCCTCGCGCCCATGCCGAAGCGAAAACATGTAGGTCTGGTGGTAGAATCCCTCGAAGCCTGCGGGGGCCGCGTCCTGGACGGGATCGCTCGCTGGTTGCACACCAATCCGGGCTGGCGGATGGCGGTCTTCGACGGCGGGCGCCACGAACTGGCCCAACTCGCCCGCGACTGGGAGGGCGATGGCATGGTGTGCACCACTCCCAACCCGGAACTTCAGGTGGCCTTGGAGTCGCTGAATATCCCCATCGGGAACGTCTCCGGCCGTTATCATAATCACAACTCCGTCTCCGTGATGAGCGATGACGCCGCCTGCGGGCAACTCGCCGCCGACCACTTCGTCGATCGCGGATTCCAGCGATTCTGTTTCGTGGGAACCAGCGAGCCGCAGATTCGGCAGGACCTCGCCACCGGATTCCTGGAGCGCTGCAGGCAGAAGGGCGGTGCCGTGACAACCTTCACGGCACCCTTGGGCCGCGAGAAGGACCTGGCCCGGTGGCTAAAGATCCAGCCGCGCCCCCTGGCGATCTTCGCCTCTTCCGATCGCCGGGCCGCCGGTGTCCTCGAAGCCTGCCACCTCGCCGAACTCCCGATCCCGGAAGAGGTCGCCGTCCTGGGAATCGGCAACCACTCCCAACTCTGTGACCTGTGCACCCCGCCCCTTTCCAGTGTCGACTGTGATATGGAGACCCGCGGCTTCGAGGCCGCCGCCCTGCTCTTTCGCCTCATGGCCGGCGACTCCGCCCCTTGGAACCCGGTAAAAATTCCGCCTGCCGGGGTTGTGACCCGGCGCTCCAGCGACACCTACGCCTTCGACGACGCCGAGCTGAGCAACGCCCTGCGCTTCATCCGCGAAAACGCCAGTTGCTCCATCAAGGTCAGGGACGTCCTGGCTGCCACCAGCATCTCGCGACGGTCCCTCGAAAACCGCTTCCGCCGTCACTTCAGCCGAAGCCTGCATGAGGAAATCTGGCGCGTCCATTTCGAGCGCGCCAAGCAGCTCCTCACCACGACCGATCTGGGCCTCCAGAAGGTCGCGGAGCGCTCCGGGTTCCGCACCGCCTCCGCCCTCGCGAATCTGTTCAAGCAGCGAACCGGCCTCACCCCGCGAACCTATCGCGCCGAGTACCGCCGGTAACCAATCCCACCCGCCGGGCCAATCCGCGCGCGCGGGGGCCGGACCCTACCAGTAAATGGCCGCTGGTCCCTGGAGCCGGGCCTTCATCTTCTTCCCGCTCACCCACTCGATGTGCCCGTCGAGATACCCGATGTGGACCCCCTCCGGCTCGCCGGATCCGTCCACGAAATTGCCAATCGTCGATCCACCCCATTTGGTATGAAGATCGATCCACAGGATAGGAAATACCACCTCCTGGCTCAGTCGCTGCGGGACCCAGCGAATGTCGTCCTCTTCTTCTCCCGTCACGCGGTCCTTGATAACCTCCCAGTCGTCGGGCAACTGAAACTCTCCCGCCGCCATCCATTCCTCACCGTGAACCAGGCAGACGTAACTGAAGATGGAGGTGGGGTTCTCCCCATCCCCATACTCCCACAAGTCCCGCTTCGGGCTGGAGCAAACGTCCCTCCCATTCTGGTTCCAACACTTGTTAGACGGCGCGTAGGCCATCTCCTTGGTGATCCCGGCCGTTTCCCGCCACACCCGGTCGAACAGGAACGGAAGATTGCCCCCGTGAATGTCTGGAAACTCGCCGTTGTTGTCCGACGCCTCCGCCACTGTGATGGTGGAAAGCTGCTTGATGTTGTTGAGCGACTTCGTCTTGTGGGCCGCCTTGGTGGCCTTCCCCACCCCCACCATCACAAGCACTCCCAGCGTGATGAGGATCGCGATCACCACCAAGACTTCAATCAGGGTGAATCCCCTCCCCGCGGAACCGGGGCCAATGGGCTTTCGGACAGGCACGAATCCTGACTACCCCTCCGCGGACCGTCCGTCAATCCGCGAGGCCCGTCATTTAGCCCGACTTTCACGATTCGCAGAGGGTCCGATTTTTTTTCTTCAAGAATTTGGCGGTGTGAGGAGCGAGGGGTCAGACTTTTCTAAATTTATGCGGTAGTGCCCCTCGGTGGACCCTGGATGTTCTTAGCGGGACCGGATAAGGGCTTGT
>CAUZKZ010000094.1:0-14372 GCA_963580345.1 Verrucomicrobiia bacterium
GCCGAGTTCCAAAAGGTCAAAAGCCTCAAATTGCTCAAATGCTCGACGTGCGTCAGGCCGGGGCCCGCGATGTGCGGCGTGCCGATTGCAAGCCACTGGAGGTTCTTCAACTCGCGCAAGTGGCGCAGCCCGGCGTCGGAGAGGCGCGTGCCCGAAAGGTTCAGGTATTCCAGTTCGCTCAGTCCGGCGATGTGCCGAAGATCATCGTCGCCTAGAGGGCAGCCGTCGCAGGCCAGAACCTTCAGGTGGCGAAGCGCCCCGACGGTGCGCAAAACATCGCCGTCAACTTTCTGATTTCGTCCGAGATCGACGGTGGTGATGTGGCCGGCCCGATCCACGAGCGCGCACCCGCCCAGCGCAGTGATCGCCGTCGCCGCGGCCTTTTCCTCGGGACACAGCGGAGGAATCCGCACGGGCTGGTCGCCGAGGATTCCGGTGAGCTTGCCCTCGATGGCCTCGGCCCACGCCTGGTAGCCCTTGGCCGAGAGGTGCAGGAAGTCGCGGCCCATCAGTTCCGCTTTCGCCGTGCCGTCTGGGTTCAGGAAGCTCTCGGCGAGATCGCACATCTCGAAATCGCGTTCGGCGGCCAGCTTGGCCAAGGCCAGGTTGATTGCGACCGTTTCCTGACGCCCGTGGCCATCGGCCTTACGCCCCCGGCATAAGACGCCGTGCATGAGAATCCGCGCGGTTGGGAGCTTTTGGTGGAGTCGTTCAACAATCGCGAGGATTCCTTCCACGATTTGTTGCACCGAATGGCCGGCGGAAATGTTGTTCGTGCCGATCATGATCACCGCGACCTTTGGTGAGAGTCTGGCAAGACTGGAGTGGTCGAGTCTCCAAAGCACGTGCTGTGTCTGGTCACCTCCGAAGCCCAGGTTGACGACTTGCCGGCGCCCGTAGAAGGCCTCCCACACGGCCCGGCCGTGGTAGTGCTCCCAAGCTTCGGTAATGGAATCGCCAATGAAGATGGCGTCGACCTCTCCCTTTCGCAGGCGGCGCTCGATACGTTCTTGCCGCTGCACCCACCATTTCTCGCCACTGCGCGGCATGGCCCGGATCGCAACGTGCGACGGCTCGGCTTTCGCGGTCTCTTGTTCGAGCGCGCCAAGCGCCACAAGCCCTATCAAGATGATCTTCTCATGCTTCCTGGACATCGCTGGTTACCTTTGTGGGTTGGTGGGCCCGTGGTCGGTTATAAGCACAGACCAATGCGCTTCGGGGAATTGGGCGCCCCGGTGATTCAAGCCCACGCCCGTCTGGTGGTCAGAATCAGATGCCATGGAACCATGCCAGATCGCCTCTATCGAACACTCTCTAAATTTGCGAATGGTGCGCTAGGAAATCACGGCGCGCATGACATGACCGTGCACGTTCGTCAGCCGGGGCCTGAATCCGTTGTGTAAGAACGAGAGCTCTTCGTGATCGATCCCCAAGAGATGGAGTATGGTGGCGTGGATGTCGTGCACGGTTACCGGATTCTCCACCGCACGGAAACCAAGGCTGTCGGTCGCGCCGAACTCGGTGCCACCACGGATGCCGGCGCCGGCCAACCAATTCGTGAACCCGTCCTGATTGTGGTCGCGCCCGGTGCCTAGTTTGCCTTTCTCGACCTCGGTAAACGGGGTGCGGCCCCTTCATATGGACCAAAGATCCGAAAAAGCTCCAGCGCATCATCGAACTGACCAAAGCATATCAGGAAGAATTGAATGCCGTCTAATTTATATCATGGTGCACTGGACGCACAGGATCGGCGCTGCCGTACTCTCAGATTACCTCCGGCAGCGCCTGGTAAGTGGTATCGACCAGGAACTGCGGGCGCCCGGTGAGGTCGGGCAAGGTGGTGCGATTGATGTCGATACCCATGTTGTGATAGAGGGTCGCGAAGATTTCCTGGAAGTGCACCGGCCGTTCATCGGCTTCCCCACCGAGGCGGTCCGTGGTTCCGATCACTTGCCCGGTATTCATGCCTCCACAGGCCAGCAACGCATTGGCGACGCGGGGCCAGTGATCGCGTCCCCCATTCTTGTTGATGGTCGGCGTTCTGCCGAACTCTCCCCAGGCGATGACGGTGGTGTCTTCGGCCAGGCCGCGGTCGTGCAAATCACTCACCAGGGCCGTGATGGCCTGGTCGAAATCGGGCAGATTCTCTTTGGCACGTTTGAAATTGCTGCCGTGCCAATCCCAGAAGCTGTAGCTCACAGTGACCACGCGGACACCCGCTTCGACCAGGCGGCGGGCGACGAGAAACTGCTCGTTCATGCGCGGAGCGGCATCGCCCTGCACTTTCTCGCTTCCCTTGCCGTAGCGCTCCCGCGTCCTGGAATCCTCCTTGCTGATGTCGAGGGCGTCCACCAAGCGGCTGGAGGTAAGCAATTCGAAGGCCTGCCCTTGAAAGGCATCCATGCCTTCCATCATCCCGCTGGCATCGACCTCCCGCCGAAAACGGTCGAAGCTGTCCAGCAAGCGCCGGCGATCTTCCAGACGCTCCATCGGAATCCCATCAAGGGTCATGTCCCCCTTGATCTCGCCGGCCGGCATGAAGGCTCGATGGTTGATTCCGACGAAGCTGTTCTTGCCGAAATTGTAAGGGGTGTGCTGCATCTTGGGCGAGAGATTGACGTAATCCGGCACCACGGATGGGCCCTCACCCTGCAATTTGGAAATTACGGTGCCGATCTCCGGCCAACCTCCGCTGGGCTGTTTGTTGCTGTTTCGACCAGTGGTGCACTGAAAGGAGGCATGTTGTCCGATCGAACCCACCAGCGAATTCACGAAGATGAACTTGTCGGCCATGCCGGCCAATTTCGGCAAGTGCTCACAGATGCGGATGCCCGGCACCCTGGTCGAGATGGGAGAGAATTCCCCACGAACGTCCGAGGGCGCATCCACCTTGATATCATACATGTCCTGGTGTGGTGGTCCGCCGGGCAGGTAGATCATGATGATCGCCTTGTGCGAGCTGCCTTTCCCGACCGCGCTCTCGGCCCGCAAGACCTGCGGGAGGCTCAAGCCGCCCAGGCCCAGGGCGCCGACCCTGATGAAGTTCCGCCGCGAGACCCGGTCGCAGTAACCGCCGTGTTTTTGCCCGAAGATGTTTAGCATGGGTGGGAGATGTTGGGGTGGTGCCGGGAAGACGATTGCCCGCCGATGGTTACGGAGCGCTGGAAGAATAATTTCGCAATTCTGCGGCCTGCCAAAAAGTAGAGCGGCAATGACGGGAGGGGCCTCGTCTTGGCAGGCAAGGTTCGATGCCTGGTAGGTCGTCGGACAAAGAGGTCATCCGGAGCAGGAATGATGGGCATGTTAGGTCACGGGAGCTTTGGAATCAATCCGATTCATTTCCAGGCTTGCCAGAATCTGTCCGAGAGCGGGTGGAACCCGCCAACCTGACAACGTCATGATTGATCACAAATTGACTCCTGGCAAAATCGTCGATCTCTTCGCCGCCGAACTCAGCCCCGCTATCCACTACTCGACGATCAACACTCCCTGCATCGCTTGCCAATGACCGGGAAATGTGCAGAGGAAGGGATAGCGTCCTGGTTTGGAAGGGGCCCGGAAATGGGTGAGATGACTGCCCCCGGGCGGGACCACGAAGGTATGGGCGAGGACTGACTGCAAGTCCGGCACGTAGTGTTTTTCCGAAGCCTTGGGGTCATTGAGCATCTTGAAGGCGGTGAGGCCGACTTCTTTCGTTGCTCCGGGTGCGACCAGGACCAGGTTGTGCGGCATGACGTCCTTGTTGAGCAGCTTGAGGGTGAGCGCTTCGCCCGCGCTGGCCCTGAGTTCACTCTGCTTGAATTGAAGACCTCCCAAAACCTCGACCAGAAGTTCGCGCGCACCTTCAATTTCCTCACCTGAGACGGTGTCCTTCACAATCTCCCGTCTCCATTTGATGGGAAGATTGATCACGGTGAGTTTGTTGGGGACGGGTGCGGCCAATCCTTCGCTCTTAAAGTAGTTACCGAGGTAAAGGACCGACGGGAAGAGGTCCGTTTTGAACGAGGTGCCGTTTGCGTCCCTGAGATGCATGCGGATCTGCATTTGCATGGTGGGCTCGAGGTCGGGGATCTCCACGAAAATCGTGTTTCCGTCTTCGAGAAGGTGCACGGAGCGAATCGTCGTGTGATCGTGACCAACCGTGCCGGGCTGGCGAACAGAGAATTCCGGTGAGCCATACTGGTCGGCGTAGAGGTAGTTCCACTGCTGGGCAAAGTAGTTGGAGGTCTTCTCCGCCTCGGCGGCATCGAGTTTGCAACTGAACTCGATGCGAATTCCGTTGGAATGGACGCGAAACCCAATCGGCTTGCGGACCGGCTTTCCGGTGTAACGGACGCGATGGAGGCAGCCATCCTGGGTCGAGTAGTCGCCCCATCCGTCGAGACCCACCACGTAGAGCTGGCGGTCAACCGGGTGGAAGGCGCCCCGCATGGTGCCGGCGCGAAACTCACCGTCCAGGGGAACGGTGGCACCCTGGGCGCGCGGCCCGGAGTCGTCGCGCAAGATGATGTAGTGGAGGCCCGATCCATACGAAAGTCCGAGGAAGTGATCCACAAGCGGTCCCCACTGGTCGCTGGTCACTGCCACCATCCCACCGGTCGAATTGTCCACCCCGCGCGGAACATAGCAGAGCGGCAATGCGATCTTGCGGTCCGGGTGGCCGTAGGCATTGTCGCCGTAGAATTCCCCCGGCTTCACCTCGATGATCATGGAGGCCGGGGTCCAGTTCCCTTCCTGCGGTGCGACGTAGAAGCGTCCCTGCCAGAGGCCGACGCCCATGCAGTTGCGCAGGCCGGAGGCTACCGGGTCGGTCTTGGGTGAGGCTGAGGTGCGCAGGACCGAATTGCGCTCCACGAAGTGGAAGGCCTTATCCGGGGTGCGCACCAGACCCCAGCTCATGGTGTGGCTGCGGTCGTAACCGCGGAAGTCGTCGGCATAGTTTTCGTAGAAGTCGGCCTCATCGTCGCCGTTGAGATCGTGAAGTCTCGTGATCCGTCCGCGATCGAGGACGAAGACTCCGTCCTCATCGATGTGGACTCCCATTGGTTGGTCGAATCCCGTGGCGTAGCGCTTCCAGGTCACTTTCACCATCTCGCCGCCAAGCCCGGAGACTTTCCAGACTTCACCGCACCAGACTGTGACCAGGGCGTCGCCATTGGGGAAGAACGCGATGCCAGTGAGTTGCATGACGGTCTTGTAATGGTTGTCGAATGGCACCGGAATGGTGTCCACGACGTAGGGTCGCTCTTCCTTGGAGAGGATGGCCACCACCGTTGAGGTCTCGGGAAACTGCGCGCGCCCTCCCTTGAGGAACTGGCTGGGAACCGTCCTCGCAACGAGCCCGGCCGGCGCGGTGCCCTTGGGATAGAGGACCAGCGGGACAACAGTCCCTTTCTTCAGTTCGCCGAACTCCAGCCAAAGCGCTCCATGCTCGGATTTGAGTTGGGCCCCGGGCACCGGCGTCGCGATCCGACCATCTACCTCGACCCCTCCTCGAAGTTTCAATCCTCCCTTGGGGACGCCCCCGGGGAACTGGAGGGTCCGCGCGAAGACCGGGTGCTCCTTCGTCCCGACCTGGCTGCCAACCTCGAGCACCGGGATCCTGCCGATCTCGTAGCTCATGATGACCTGATGACCGTGCCGGTAGGATCCAAGAAAGCGTCCTTCCTTGTCGCCCTCCCATCCTCTGGTCTCCTTGTCCTGAAACCAAATCTTCCCGCTGGGAACGGCATTGCGTGATCCACCCCAACGCTGGCCATCGAACTTCACAAAACCGCCCTGCCAGATGGCTCGCCAGGAAAGAGACTGGGTATCGAAGACCGCCGAGAGGTCGTCGTTGGCCCCAAGCTTGACGCAAAGCGCCTTGACGATCGTCATTTCCTTCGTGCGGAACAGGTGCGCAATTACCGGGCCGTGATCGACCTCGTTCCACCGTCCATCGATGTGGCCATTCTGGTTGTGCTGTCCCCAGTGGCCGTGCCGGCCCGCGTCGAGACCCGGGTAGGCCGGGAGGAGAGCGGGGACCTCCTCCTTCTGCGCCATATAGTAGTCCGCCTGGCGCTGGTAGAAATCGTAGAGGCGGGATTCGTTGACACGCTCTCTGGCGAGCGTGTACTGCTCGCGCCCGCCCGCCGGATCGGCATAGGGGTGCTTGGCGGGATCCGCGATCTCGGCGGGTAGGAGAGCCGGGAAATGTGCAAGTGCAAGGAGTAGCAAGAGCCGATGGTGCATTGCAGGGTAATCGTAAACGCTGCCAAATTGTAAGAAGTGGTGATCATTTCGGCGAGGGCTAAAACATCAGAAAGGAGACAAGGCTTTGAGAATGGCCGCGCACCCCCAAACGAGTCGGCAAACAATGATCTTGCGCGGTCGAATCGGCGGTTGTAGGATTTTTCTCTGCAAACATGTCCAGTGGACATGACGGGGCACTCAAACTACACGCACCTTTTTCTCGTCGGGACGGCGGTCATGACCACCTTCCTGAGGCCGGACGTGGTCGAGGCGGCCATTGTATCGCTGGATGTGACGGACGATCGGAACGCCATTTCGCACCCTCATTCCGATCTCCCCTCGCCCGGTCTGCCCCTCTTCATCTCGGTGAACCGCATCTCCGACGGCCTGGACGGGACGGCGGTGCACGCCTCGGCCCTGCCCGCCGTCGAGGAGGCCCACGGCGATATTTATCGGGTCAACCCGCCCAACAATCAGGTTCTCTTTCTCGACGAGGAAGACCTCGGACTGACTCCGGGCTTCTTCGGTGAGGACGTGGACGGCTTCGACTTCGACCCGCACGGAGCGGCGAACGTCTACTTCTCTGGACAAATGTCAGTAGTGGCCGACAAAGCGACGGCGATCGGTGTCGTCCACCACAATGTCTCCTCGGCGATTGCCCCGCGCCATCGCGCCTGTCCTGCCGAAGCCTCGACGAAGGAGGATGATACAACGCCCCCGCATACTCGATCCGACCTTCCCGCGGCATGCCGCACCCTCGTCGAGGTCCGCCGGCTTGGTAATATCAATATGTTTGGCCTGACCGCTTTTCCCCTTTTCCCTTTTCTGGGATCCGCAGGAGGGAAGGTCAGAGTGAGACCGAGAATTTGCGGTTCGCCAGGTTGCTGTTTGTGGCGGCCAGATTCCGGGCGGGTTCGGCGATCACGATCAGGCCCTCGACTGTGCGGCCCAACTCCCGCCGCAGTTCTGCCCGCTGCAGTTCCACGACTGCCAGGCCGCTCTCCTGCAACGATTCGACGACGTAGCCTTCCGCATGGCAATAGCGTCCATGCTGCTGGAGTTGGTAGGGCATGTTTGCCCCGGTGGAATCCATCCGTTCCACGGTGAACACGAAGAGACCATCGCTTCGGAGACAGGCGCACGCCGCGCGCATCACCGGTTCGAGCTTGCCGAAGTAGCAGAGCGTATCCGCGGAAATAATGAGATCGAACTCCGTCGGATGCGACGCCATGTACGCGGTCAGTTCACAGGCGATCGTTTCATCGTAGACTTCCAACTTGCGCGCCTCCACCAGCATATCTTCGGACAGGTCAACTCCTGCCAGGCGTTGCGCCATGGGCCGGATCAGCGGGCCACAGAGTCCGGTGCCGCACCCGGCATCGAGCACATCGACGCCGGCCAGATTTCGACCCTGCGCCCTTACCGCCTCCACCACGAGTTCGGGGGCCTTGTAATCCATCCGGGCAAGTTGCACGTCGAAGTTCCTGGCGAATCCTGCGTCGAAGGTATCCCGGACGTACTGATCGTCGCAGCGATCCGGGATGTTCCCTCCGCCCGCGGAAGCCAGCATGTGTCTCGCGACGGCGTTCTCCGGATCCCGCTCCAGCCAGCCGGCCCACAGATTTCGAGCTTCCTCGAGGCGACCACGGGCCGCCAGGGCGCGGCCCAGGTTCTCGAAGGCCGCCGCATTGTCGGGATCAACGCTGATCGCGCGTTGATAGTGCACGATGGCGTCATCGGCCTTTCCGGCGTCGTGCAGCAAGTTGCCGAGATTATAGTGCCCCGGACTTGAATCCGGCACTTGGCGGACGAGTTCACGAAAGCACTCGATGGACTCCTCCAGCGCTCCCTGTTCCTTCAGAAGATTTCCGAGGTTGTTGCGAGCCTCGTGCAAGGTCGCATCCCTCGCGAGAGCGTCTCGATAGGAACTCGCGGCCTGCTCATGCTCGGCAAGGCTCTGCCATGCCAGTCCGAGACTGTAGTGATAGGTGGCGTTCTCCGGCGCATACCGGGTCGCGGTCTCAAAGTGCGCCTTGGCCTGTTCGAGCTTGCCAGCGCGGGCCCAGATGATTCCGAAGAGATGCCAGGCCCCCGCATTTTCAGGCTCGTCCTCCAGCACCTGAGCGCAGATCAGTCCGGCACCGGAAAGCTCGTTGCGATGCAAGCTCTGCGCGGCCAGGGAGAGTGCGTTTGGGTCCGACATGACTTCCTTGCAATCTGGTTGATTCCCGGCGCGCCGCGCAAATTCGCCGTGGCGCAAAGGTGACACAGTCGCGCAAAGGTGACAGACAAACTGCCTCGATGGGCAGGGATGGCGATGCGATTGCACCGTCGTCTCGCTATTCCCCGTAGTTTGCAGGTCACCGAGGAGCGTGAGGAAAAATGTCAATTTGTTATGACTGATACCTTCTGCGACTGGAGGATAACGAAGTCATCCCGGGGTCCTCCTGGCAGGGACGTTCGTTTCGAAGAAGTAGGCGAAAAACAGGGTGTCGGTGATGCCGAGTGGATCGCCGGACGCCAGAGTTTCACCGCCGAAGTGCAATCGCACCGCAAACAGTTCGCCCCACGCCGGATGGTCGACGGCGACCTGCAGGGCCGAGGTAATGTCGATCGAATAATCTCCGCTGGCCGGCACGATAAAGATCCCGGTAGCGGGGACGATCAGGCCCAGGTCTTGCCGTTCGATGGCGAAATAATCGTTCGCAACGATGACTCCTCCCAGCGAGTGATCAGCGGTCTCGAACTGGTAGGCGTGGGCCCCCGGCGCGCCCCCGATGGCATCGAGATGCCCCGGGCCCTGGTCAAAGTAGCCCAGGTGCAAGGTCAGGGTGGCGGACTCCACCCTTGTGCCGGGATGATCATTTCGAATGATGGCGGGCGCTTCGAACAGGTAGATGCCCCGCGGGACGGTTCCCGCCCAGCCCGTAATGGTACTCAATCCGTAGTTTCCCACGGCGGCGAAGGAGTCGTGGGTTGGCAGGCTGGGGACCGTGCCGTTGTAGAGAATCGTGTTCCACCTCGTCGCCGGACTGAGTGCACACTGACTCCTACCAAAACCTACGAGACGATCAAGCTCGGCATCGACGCCCACGAGCCGTCCTTGGCCTTCAGCTTCTTCAAGAGTTCTCCGTGCACAGGATGCTCGCCCAGACGCTCCAGGCTGCGCAGCACACCGTGCCCTTCCAGGTTGGACTGCCCGCCAAGGAGATAGACCTGCACCTTTTCGGCAGGAGCCGCCGGAATAATCGAAAAAGGGGACTCGAAAAAGGGGACAGTCAGAAGGAATTGACATCAGGAGCGCCGAGAACCGGGCTCGAAAGGCCCCTTTTCCCTTTTCTGGCACGGTCCGCTCTTCTTGCACTCCGAGGGAAATCCTACCTCAGAATATCGTGGATCACCTCACCGGAAATATCGGTGAGCCTGAAGTCTCGGCTGTCGAACCGGCAGGCTCTAGTTCAAGGGCCCGCCTCGGTTTCCGTCACGCGGTAGATGGCGGCGTCGGCGGTGGCATTGGGATCGGTCAGACCGAGCGGGTTGCCATCGCCCCCAACGGGGCTGCCCAGCGGTGAGAATTGATCAGATCCGTTGGTAGCGCGCTCGAGTTGGTAGTTGAATCCGGTCCAGCTCGCCACGCTCATTGAAAACGACGGATCGCCGCCCCCGGAACCCGGATCGAAGGAAGTGCCCACGGTCAGGAGAACGGGGACCGGAGCGCCGGGCTTGAGGAGGAGACTAACTTCCGACCCGTTCCGCACTGCTCGCCCCAAGATCCACCCGTTTTCGTTGATCACGAGGGCGTCTATCATGACGACGCCGGCGGCGCCCGGATCGGAGGGGTCCAGCAAGTCGTTCAGGTTATGGTAGGATCCGTCGTAGTAAAACGGCAGCAACAGAGGGCCGCCCTCCGGGAGATACTGTCCAACAATTTCGCCCGCGGTGTTGATATGTCCGGGAATCGTAAGGACCCCTCCAGGGAATTTGCCCAGTGACACCGGAGCCGCGCCGTTATTCCAGGAGACCATTTCTTCCGGGGCCATCCAGGTGGTACTACTCCGCGAGCGCCCCACGATGATTCCGTTTTCGTTGATCGCGGTGGGATCTGCGATGGAATGTCCCGGCAAGCTTGCCAGAAAATGGGTGCCGCCCCCGTCCCGGAAGAATCCCGCGACGTGACCGCCCACCACTCCGATGATCTCGCCGCTGTTATTGATGTCCCTGGCCACTCCGGCTCCTGAGCCAAGCGTGGTGGCCGTTCCCCCCGACCAGACCACGGCGCGCGAAATCCGGGATGAGTCCGTGCACCTCCCCACAAAGGTTCCCGAGTCATTGACGGCGGTCACATCCGCGACAACCCCGCCCTTGTTGGAAATGGCGCCGGGAAGCGCTCCCAGGTCGGCGGCAAGCCCCGCCCCGTAACTCGCGACCGGGCATGCCACCGCCCCGTTGTCATAGCGACCTTCGATCCCTCCTCCAAGATGCTGGCCGTTTTCGCTGATCCAGGCGTTGCGGATGCCACCAGCTCCCAGCCGTTCGAACGCAGGAAAGGCAGCCGGCATCTGAGCAAATACCGTCACGGTGCCGTTCTCCCATCGGAGGGCCGAGTCACTGGTGTCGCTTGCTCCCACCACTTGACCGGCCCTGTTCAAGCCCACCGCGAACCGGAACGGAAGCACCGTGACGGTGAACGCGGGTGCCCCGAAAGAGGAGAAAGGCAGGGCGAAGATCAGGAGGGCGGGGACGAGGGGGCGAACTCGAAAAATTAACTCTGAAACGATCATGATGCTTTCACGGCTTACCAGTCCGAGACCCCTCTCTGTCAAGGCCAACCGCCTCCAAGGCAACAGAGTTAGCTCCCGTATAATTATTGCTAGAAATCGCTTTTCCAGGCCGAGTTTCTTGGAGGCTCAGGAGCCGGGGTAGGAGGGGGCAGCCCTGGGGATGGGCGCCCCTTCGGGCGGAACCTGATTGACTCGCTTTCGCATGACGGCAAGGATCGCCCTTGCGCCATGTCAACTCAGCCGTTTTCCGCCCGCCTCGCGTTCTGTCTCGTACTGGCCGGGGGCCCGGCCCTCGCCGCTCCCACCGGGATTCCTCCGCAGCCACCCCCCGATCTTCCCGGCACTCTTACCGAGGTCCAACTCACCATCGTGGAGATCTCCTGGGACTTCGGAGACGTCGTTCCGTTCGACTGGCGAACCAATCTGACCTCCTCCGACCTGACCGCTTTCTTCAGGTTCCGCTGGCGGTATTCCGGCCCCGGGTTCGACCATGCTGTTATCGCCGTTGCGGATGCGAACGGCAGTCCGCTCGGCGAAGTTCCGCTCCCCCTCACTCCCATCTTCGCGGACGGGTTCCGCTACTCCAATGTCACGATCGGCGATCTCCCCGGCACGCCAACCCTTGAATTGCGCGTGGTCCTCAAGGACAACACCGGCAGCCCAATCTGGGACAAAGGGACAGGTCCGTAGTGGCCTGGTCAGTAGTGGCCGACAAAGCGACGGCGATCGGTGTCGTCCACCACAATGTCTCCTCGGCGATTGCCCCGCGCCATCGCGCCTGTCCTGCCGAAGCCTCGGCGAAGGAGGATGATACACCGCCCCCGCATACTCGATCCGACCTTCCCGTGGCATGCCGCACCCTCGTGGAGGTCCGCTGGCTTGGTAATATCAATATATTTGGCCTGACCCGAATGCCTTGGCGAGAATCGATTCCTCCTTGGACACCAGCTTCTGCACGTCACCGCCCTCCGCCACTTCGATGTCGTCCGAGTTGGCGATGGGATCGTTGTCATTGACGGGCGCGATTGTGATCGTGACCGTGACCGGGTTCCCGAGGACTCCGCTGGCGTCGCGAGGACGATATTGAAAGCTGTCGGAGAAGCTCTCAGTGCCGTTGTGAGAGTAGGAAAACGTGCCGTCGCCGGAGAGGGAGAGCACACCGCGCGTCACGTCTGCGATGAGCTGAGCCGTCATGGCGGAGCCTTCCGGATCGGAGTCATTGTCCAGGACGGAGGAATTTCCGCCGTTCAGCGTGGTGGCGGTGCCGCCTTCCGCCAACGTGATACCATCGGGGAGGCCGCTGGGTGGATCGTTGAGAGGAGCGATTGTGATCTCCACCTGGCCGATGGCGGTGGTGCCCTGTGCATCGCGGGCTTCGTAGAAGAAGGAGTCGCTCGTCGTTTCCGATCCGTCGTGAGTGTAGGACACGGTGCCGTCGGTACTGAGGGTGAGGCTCCCGTTTGCGGGGCCGCTGACGGGCGTCGTGTTGACCGTGAGGGTGCCCAGCTCCGGGTCGGAATCGTTATGAAGAACCGAAGCGTATCCGCCCAGAAAGGGGATGACGGTCTGGCCCTCGAAAAGCGCCATGCGATCGCTCCCGGTGACCGGGGGAAGGTTGACGGGGACTCCGTCTACGATGGAGTGGGTGTAAGCCACGCCACCCCGGCCTGCCGCTTCCCAGTCGCCCGCTACGGAGAAGCTTCCGCTGAGGCCGACGGAAGCGCCCAGGGTGGAGAAGGGCTCGGCGGGATCGTCAAAGGTAGCCACCACTCCCCAAAGCCCTGCACCACCCTGGTTGCGGGCGTGGAAGTGAATTTCTCCAAAGTTGGGGCTGCCGACGATGGCGAAGTCTCCGGAGAGCCCTACGGTTTCGGCGAAGTTCTCGCTGTTGGTGGTGGTGGTGCGCGGCAGCTTGCGGGTCTGGCCCCAATTTCCGGTTCCACCGGTGTTCTTTTCGAAGAAGTAGGCTGCGGCGGGGACCGCCGGAAAGCCGAAGTCGTCGCCCGGCGCGCCGACAAGGAGGGTCTCGCCGCTCAAGGAGAGGGAAGTGCCAAAGCGGTTTTCGGTCACGGGATCGGTGGGGACGATTTTTTTCAACTCACCCCAGTTGTCCGGGCCGCCGTGATTCCGATCGAAGAGGTAAACGGCCCCCTGCCCCGGGGGGAAGTTGCTGGTGTCGTGATTGGGCGCGCCCACGACCAAGGTGTTGCCCTCCACGTCGATCGCCGTAGCAAACTCCAAGCCTCCGGTGGAATCGGAGGCCACCAGGCTGGTGACTTCGCCCCATCCATTCGCGCTTCCCTGATGGCGGGAGAAGAGCCACACTTTCCCCGAGGCGAATCCGGCGTTATTGTGTCGCGAGTGGCCCACCGCGATAATATCCCCATCCGCCGCGATCGAGTCGAACACTCCCGATGAGGGTGGCCCGGACGGGAACCTCTCCCCCACGAACCCCCAGTTCCAGACCCCGCCCCGATGCCGGTCATAGATAGCGATGCTATCCTGGGTTGGACCGCGAGGAGAGTTCCACTGAGAGCAAGCGCGTTTGTGCAGTTCGCGCCCGGCGGCCTGGTAATGATCTTGACCAGGCCCCAGTTGTTCGGACCGCCCTCGTCCTTTTCGAAGAGATAAACCTTTCCGTCGCCCATCGCGGCGCAGCGGTGACCTTCGATCGTCGATTCAATTCCGAACTGGGACAGGAAGCTGGGCTCGGGCATTGGGATCTTTTTCGAGAGCGTGGCAACCGGAACGGCCGTCGAGGTCACTGCCTGGAGAACGAAAAAGGCGAAGGCGACGAGGGCGTGAAACCCAATTAGCGGTGGTCGTGAGTGAACGACGAAGGGGTTCATAGGTTGAGGCAAGCTTCCCTGTGACCGGCGAACCGCATGAGGTCTGGCGCACTGGCGGGACCGCTACTTCTTTTCTTTCTTCAGCTTCTCCACTCGCTTCTATTGCTAGCAGGAAATCGCTTTTCGAGGCCGGGGTTCATTGAGGCGCAAGAGCCGGGGCCCGAGCGGGTGCAGGGGGAGGAAGGGGGAAAAATGGAGGATTCCGGCACCCTAGTCGCAAGCGTGTCGAGGCATTGGTGGTGAGGTCAAGGCGGAAACTTGGGATGTGGAGCGGCGCGGCGAGATTTCGGCCTGTTTTTGGCTATTCGAGGGCAGACCCCTCTCGTCCCGCTGCGCTCGGACGCGGGGAGTGGCAATCAGGTGAGGTTGGATGTGAGGCTGGATCAGGAGCCCTTTTCTACTGACTGTCCCTCTGTCCTGGAAATCCTTCCTGATTGGAGGGTCCTCGATCTGACAGGATCGAAAAAAGCAACGGCCAAGGGGCTAGGCAAACGACGATTGTTGCGCAAAT
>CAUZKZ010000095.1:0-14176 GCA_963580345.1 Verrucomicrobiia bacterium
ACATAGAAAGTCGAGGCACTGAGCTTCGGCAACTTGCGCCGCTCCACCCAAAACTCCTGCTGATCTTCGCCGTGTTCGTCACGATCGCGGAACATTTCTTATCTACGCACCGAGAAGGTCGGCCATTGCGAGTATTTCAACAGGCTGTTAGACGACGGGTCGCGCCTGGAATAATTTGCATTCATTCGTGATAATTTATGCTCAAATGTCGGTAGAAGAGCGAATCACGAATACCGACGAACTTTCACGACTGCAGACGATGCCGGAGACTGGCGGGGCGCGCAACTCTGCGATTCTTCACACCCCTCCTTATCCTGGCCACCCTCCTCCCCGTTTACGCCGACGACGCTCTCGAAAAGCTCCGTCCCTTCCTCGAGCATTACTGCTACGAGTGCCACGGACCGGAGAAGCAAAAGAACGACCTTCGGTTCGATACGCTTTCGACCGCGCTTTCGGATGGCCGGGTTCTCACCACTTGGCAGGACATGCTGGATCAACTGAACCTTGGCGAGATGCCGCCCAGGAAGGCAACCTCGCACCCGTCCAACGGGGAGTCGCGGGCCGTGATCGATTCGCTTTCCGCCATTCTCAAGACGGAATACACGAGGCGGCGCAGCACGAACCGGAAGATCGATCCGATGGGCTTCGCCATGGAGAATTTCAATGCGGTCGGGATGTGGCGCGACAGTTATCCCGACACCAAGAAAAAGATCGACCCCTCCTCGACCCTCTCCAACGGCAAGAAGCTGGGCGACATCCTCGCCTTCAAGAAGCACCTCCTGACGCGCCAGGACGACGTCACGCGCTGCCTCGCAGAAAAGCTCCTCACCTACTCCAGCGGCCGTGTCCTCGAACCCGGGGACCGCGGCAAAATCGACTGCATCGTGGAAGATGTGAAAGCCAGGGGCTGCGGCTTGCGCGATCTCGTCAAACGAGTGGCGCAGAGTGAAGTGTTTTTGACGAAGTGAGGGGAGAGGCGATGCGCGTCAGGCAGAGATCCAGGACCGGCCTTGTTCGGCGAAAACTCTAAACCCGATTTCCAAAAAAAAATCTCACCGAGCAAATCTCAACTTCCACCGACTCACGAACTTGTAATTTGATCCTTGAAAATTGTGTTTATTTGGAAATTGGTTTGTGAAATCTTCGTGGCGCACGGGCGACAACGTAATGCGCCGGGCGCCTTCGAAAACCCTTCCTCTCTCCAAGAGACCCGTCACTCCACTACCTAATGAATCCCAGCCTCGTAATCATAACCGGAGCCAGCCGCGGAGTTGGCGAGGCGCTCGCCCTCCGCATGGCCGGTGAAGGCCGCACCGTCGCGGCCCTTGCACGCAACGAAGAAAAACTCAACGCCCTCGCGGCGCGGGCCGACAACGGCAAGATCGTTCCCTGCCCCCTCGATGTCAGCGATGCGGCAGCCGTCACGGACTGCATCAACGTGCTCGAAGCGGACCATGGCCCTATCGAAGTCCTCGTCAACAATGCCGCCGTGGTCCAGAACATCCCCTTTGCCGAGCAGTCGCTGGAGAGAATCGACGAGATCATCGACACCAACCTGAAGGGGACCATGTACTGCACCCACGCCGCGCTGCAACACATGCTCCCCCGGCGCCGGGGCCGCATCGTCAACATCGCTTCGGTGGCCGGCGTCCGCGGCATCTCAGGACAGGCCGCCTATTGTGCCTCCAAGCACGGGATGGTGGGCTTTGCCGATGCTCTTACCCAGGAGCTCATTCCCCACAACATCCAGGTCGCCACGATCTGTCCCGGCGCCATCGACACCCCGCTGTGGGATCCCGAGAGCAATCCCTACCCCGGCGACGTCTCCAAGACCATCCAACCGGGGGAGATCGTCGACCTGGTGGCCTACCTCCTCGCCCAACCCGACCACACGATTTTCAAGCGCATCGTGCTGTTCCCGAGCAACGAGTGGCACTGATCATTCGAGGGCAACTTCCTCTGGAACCGGCGATTGTCATGACGAAGGGCCGTGTGGGGGGCGCCCCACCCGGCTTCACTTCAGCGATTCCAGGAAGGTGATCAAGTCGGCCAGTTCCTGCGGGCTCAGAGCCTGATCGATCCCGGTCGGCATGAGAGAAGCGGGAGCCAATTCGATCGTCCTGATACTCGACGGGTCGATGTTCTTGCTGCGGCCCGCGGCATCGGTGAGAACCACTGATCCGCCCTGGCGGCTCAGGAGGCCCATGTGGGTCTCCCCGTTCCCGACGGTCACGAGCATCGGTTCATAGCCGCGGGCGTAGCTGGCGCTGGGAGCCACGATGGCCTCCAGCAGATCGCGGCGGGAACGGATCGCGCCGATGCGGGACAGATCGGGACCCACCGTGCCGCCGTGATAGGCGATGCGGTGACAGGTGGTGCAGGCCGCCTTGGTCGACTTGAAGACCTGGTGGCCGCGCAAGCGGTCCCCCTTCGGCAGGTTTGTCTCCAATGCCGCCAGGCGAGAGGCAAGTTCCGCGACGCCCGGCTGTTTAGGGCGGGCATCGAGAAGGGCCGGCCGCACGGCCTCCGGAAAGGCGGCCGCCAACTCCCCGAGCTCGGCGGTCGACACGCTGTGGATCGCGGGCGCGGCCGCGAGGGCGAGGGCCAGCTCACGCCCGAGCTGCTCGGTCCCACCCTTCTTGTATACCTCCAGCAAAAGGGAGAGCTCCACCAGGGCGGCCTTGGGCAGGAGCTTGGTCAGGGCCGTTCTTTGCGGGTCCGTCAGTTTGGCCCGGCTGAGGGTGCGACCCGCAAAGAGCCACCGGTTGGTGCCGATCTTTGCCACGACCGTCTCGAAGGCGGGAGGGGGAAGCGGCATTCCACAGGACGCGAGGATCCCGATCGCCGCCTCGTGTTCACGGTGATTGCGGTCTTCGGCCTGCTCCTCGAGCATCGCTTTCAGGGCCGGCGTCAGTTGCCCGGGCTTGATGCCGCCGAGCTGCTGCGTCGAAAAGGCCTTCCCGGCCAGCACCGCCTTTTCCAGGCCGGGAATCAACGCGTCCGGCATGGGCCGGGACTCCGTAAAATGACCTTCGCGGAAGCTGTCTCGAATGGTCCGGACCGCCGCGGCTTCCACCGGCTCCATCAACAGGATGTCACTCGCGACCTTCGCTACCTTGGGAAGGTACAGGAATTCGTGAAGACTGTGATCACCGCCGGCCTTTCGATCACCAGGCACCAGGCCGCTGCGGAGGAACTTGTCATAATAGGCCGCGATCTCGGTTTCCCATTCCGGATGACGCCGCAGGATCGGGATCACCGGATTCTCGTTGCCCAGGCTCCGGGTCACCTCCCCGGCCTTGAGGTTCCCATCCGCCATCTGGTCCAGCGCCCACAGCGCCCGCAACACGTTCGGCCGGGTGCGGCCGATTTGACCCCGGGCCGGGAGCTGCCGGCGGACCGCGGCGGGATCATTGATCTGGATCAAGGCGTAGGTAAGGGCGTGTTCCAGGAAGCGGTCGGGCCGGGCCGGTTTCCCGGCAAGGCTGGAACACCGCAAGAGACCCTCGCTCGCTTCCTTCTTCCCGAGGAGCCCCAGCGCGGTTGCAGCCTCCCTTCTCACCGCCAGATTCCCGGACTCCAACAACGCGAGGAGTCCCTCGACGCTGTCCCCGTCGCGCTCCAGGCCGCACACGTAGGCGCCCGCCTGTTTTACCTCGTCGAAGGGACTCTTCAAGGCGAGGCGAATCGCGGCCGCACTCTCCACGGTGCGGATGCGGGCCAGGGCCCACAATGCCCCACGCGCTCTCCCCCGGCTGTCGTGCTGGGTAAGCGCCGCCTGCAACCCGGGCAGCGCGGCCTTCCCGCGGGAGGCCAGGGCCGTGATGGCACGCTTTCTCACCACCGGACGCGGATCGGCGAGAAGCGCAACGAGGGCGTCGAAACCAAGCGTCTCCCACCCAATCTTGAGACCTCGCGGATCTTCGATCGCCCCCGCTCCTGTCCTGCGAACCCGGTAAATGGCGCCGAAGACCTCCGGCTTGGCAATGACGGAAGTGGGACAACAAAGCTTGTACCATCCTCCCGTGTCCATGATCAGCAGACTGCCGTCGGCGTCTTCTTGCACGTCGGTAGGATGGAAATCAACCTGGTCGGACACCACGAAGTCGCTGTCCTCCGTGCGGTAAGTGGCCCCCTCCGGGAAGAGCCGATGGCGCATCACCTTGCGCATGTTGAAGAGGGAGGAAAACAGATTGCCGCGAAATCCCTCTCCGAACACCGTCGATTCATACGTCGTCAGGCCGGCCGGCGCGGCAGGACCCAGGTGCGCGAGGGCCGGCATCAACTCGCCGGTGCGCAGCAGACCGTCGATCACGCCATGGCGCTTGGGAAAGACGCTGCCGTAAAGCCCATGAATCAATCCGTCCCGTTTTCCCTGGGCCGGGTTCACGAGAAAGGTGGAAGTGAAAAACACGTCCCCCGCTTCGCCGAAGGTGATGTCGACCGGATTGTCCATCCCGCCCGCAGCGAACGATTCCAGGCCGGTGCGGTCCGGACGGGCCCGGAAAAGATGGGCGGCCGAATCGGTGAGCCGACTGCCATCGCCCATCTCCAGATCCAGCTTGGCAAAGGCTCCCTTGGTCCAGTAAATCCAGCCGGCCGGTCCCAGGTAGGGCCCGTGCAGGTCGTTCGCACATCCCGTGAGAGTGCCCACGTTGAACCACTCCGTGCGCCGCTCCGCCACCCCGTCGCCGTCGGTGTCTTCCAGCTTCCAGATGCTCGGCGGGGCCGCGCAGTAGACCGCGCCGTCGTGCCACAGGAGTCCCTCCGGAAACATCATCTTGTCGGCGAAGACCACGCTCTGGTCGTAGATCCCGTCCAGATTCGTGTCCGTGAGGCGGACGATGCGGTGGGGCCGCTCTTCCAACTGCTTTTGCACCTTGTCGTTCACCCCGGCCGAATCGGCCACGTAGAGGTGGCCGGCCTCATCGAAGTCCGCCACGATCGGTCGATCCACGAGGGGCGGACCCGCCACCTCCTCGATCGTGAAACCTTCCGGCAACGTAAAGACGTGCTTGCCGGCTTTGACTTCTTCGGCGGCAAGCATCGCAGGACCCAAAACCAGGCCGGCCGCCGCAAGCACCCGACTCTTCATGACGGTTTCATAGCAAGCCGAAACGAGAGTGCCAACTTTCGCTTTCCTTCCAGGGACCGCAACCCGTCCACACCCCGGAAATCAGGCCATAAATCGATGAAATCGGACACCCCCGCCGCCCTCCTCCCTTGACAGGCCGGGCCGGTGGGTTACACAAGGAACTCAGCTTGGAAGGCGGAATGCCGCGCTGCCGATTCGTGATGACCCTCTGCCGGAAGATACGGACCTCAGCACTTGCCGCCACGATCTGCGGCCTGGCTGCAGCGGAAGGTGCGCCCGCCCGGGGGGATGACCCGATCGATTTCGGCCGGCAGATTGGTCCCATTCTCTCCGACACGTGCTTCCGCTGTCACGGTGCCGACGCCTCGAAACGCAAGGCGAAGTTGCGACTGGACCAGCGCGAAAGCTGGTTCGCCAAGCGCGACGACCACCAGGTCATCGTCCCGGGCAACCCCGCCGAAAGCGAATTGTTCCGCCGCATCACTCACGAGGATCCGGAGGAGCGGATGCCGCCCGAAGAGTCGGTGCGCAGGCTCAGCGAAGAGGAAATCGCCCTGATACGCAAGTGGATCAAGCAAGGCGCGGAATCGAAATCTCATTGGGCCTTCCTGCCTCCCCGCCGGCCAGCCTTGCCCGAGGTTCGTGACGAGACCTGGCCGCTTCGCGCCTTGGACCGCTTCATCCTGGCACGCCTGGACCAGGCGGGCCTGCGCCCCTCCCCTGCGATCGACCCCGCCCGGCTTTTGCGCCGCCTCACGCTGGACCTGACCGGGCTCCCGCCCACCCTGGAGGAACTCGATGCCTTCCTCGCGGACCAGGGCCCGAACGCCTACGAAAAGGCGGTCGACCGGCTCCTCGCCTCGAAGCGCTACGGGGAACACATGGCGGCCGGTTGGCTGGACCTCGCCCGCTACGCCGACACCGACGGTTACCAGGATGACGAGCCGCGTACCATGTGGCGTTGGCGCGAATGGTTGATCGATGTGTTGAACGACAACCTGCCATTCGACCAGTTCACGATCCAGCAACTCGCCGGCGACCTCCTTCCCGATGCCACCCCGGAGCAGCGCTTGGCCACGGGTTTCCTCCGAAACAATCGCGTGAACGGCGAGGGTGGCTCGATTGCCGAAGAGTTCCGCGTCGAGTACATCATCGATCGCGTCGAGACGGTTTCCTTCGTGTGGATGGGGCTGACCACCGGCTGCGCGCGCTGTCACGATCACAAGTACGACCCGATTTCCCAGCGCGAGTTCTACTCCCTCTTCGCCTTCTTCAACCAGATCCCCGAGCCGGGAACTTATCGCCGCAACGCCCCTCCCTCCATCAAGGTCCCGAGCCGACGGGTGCAGGAACTCGAGCGGAAGCTGGCCGGGTTGAAGGAAGAGTCGCCGCGGCACCGGGAACTGACAGAGGCCAGGAAGAAACTGTTAGACTCCACTCCGGAGACCATGATCATGGCGGACACCGAATCGCGGGAGACCTTTGTCCTGGGCCGGGGCCAGTACGATCAGCGGGGCGAGAAGGTGACCCCCGGCGTTCCCGCCAGCCTGCCCGCGATGGCCGAGGAGTCGCCCCGCAATCGTCTCGGCCTGGCGCGTTGGCTGGTCGATCCGGCCCACCCTCTGACCGCGCGGGTCACCGCCAACCGCATTTGGCAGCACCACTTTGGGACCGGCCTCGTCAAGTCCGCGGAAGACTTCGGGATCCAGGGCGATCGACCTTCGCACCCCGACCTCCTGGATTGGTTGGCGACCGAACTCGTGCGGCTCAAGTGGGACCTCAAGGCCTTCCAGCGCCTGATCGTCACCAGCGCCACCTACCGCCAATCCTCCCGCCGCGGCCCGGAATCCCGCCGCCTCGATCCGAACAACCGCTTGCTGTCGGGGGGGCCTCACGGGCGCCTGCCGGCCGAGGTAATCCGGGACCAGGCCCTCTTCGTCAGCGGGCTCCTGGTGGAGCGCATCGGGGGTCCGTCGGTCAAGCCCTATCAACCCGCCAAGATGTGGACCGAGATCGCGGGACCCACCACCGACGCCTACAAGAACGGCTATATCCAGGACACCGGGGAGAACCTCTATCGCCGCACCATCTACACCTTCTGGCGACGCGCCATCCCGCCGCCCGGATTGCAGATCTTCGACGCCGCCGGCCGGGAAGTCTGCCAGGCGCGCCGCGAACGGACCAATACCCCCCTGCAGGCGTTGGCGCTCATGAACGACGTCACCTACGTCGAGGCGGCCCGCGCCCTCGCGACGCGATTGATCCGCGAGGGGGGCTCGACTCACGCGGAGCGCGCCGCCTTCGGATTCCGGCTGGCGACCTCCCGTCGGCCAACCCCGCCCGAACTGGCCATCCTCACCCGCGCCCTCGAGCGCCACCTCGCCACCTACCGCGAAAATCCCGATGCCGCCGGCAAACTCATCGCGGTCGGAGAATCCAAACCCGACCCGGAAATCGAGGCCGCCGAACTCGCCGCCCACACCGCCCTCGCCAACACCCTGCTTAACCTCGATGAAACGATCACCAAACCGTAGCTCCCCATCCCCATGACCCCCGACTCCCTGACCCGCCGTCTCTTCTTCCAACGCTCCGGCGTTTCGCTGGGCGCCGCGGCGGTGGCGTCGTTGCTGGGGCGGGCGGGCTACGGAGCGGTGCCGGCCGCCGGGGGTGACGGGACCCACTTCGCGCCGCGCGCCAAGCGTGTGATCTACATCTGCCTCTCCGGCGGTCCCTCCCAGATGGACCTCTTCGACTACAAGCCGAAGATGGCGGAGTTGTTCGACACCGACTTGCCGGACTCGATCCGCAGGGGCCAGCGCCTGACGACGCAGACCTCCGGCCAGAAACGCTTTCCGGTCGCGCCCTCGATATTCAAGTTCCAACAACGTGGCGAGTGCGGGGCGTGGGTCAGCGACCTCCTGCCGCACACCGCGCGCGTCGTGGACCGCCTCTGTTTCATCAAGTCGATGCACACCGAGGCCATCAACCACGACCCGGCCATCACCTTCCTCCAAACCGGTTCGGAGCGGCCCGGCCGTCCGGGGATCGGGGCGTGGTTGTCCTACGGGCTGGGATCCGAGAACGACAACCTGCCGGCCTTCGTGGTCATGACCTCCGCCACGCGGACCGACGGCCAGCCGCTCTACAAGCGGTTGTGGGGCAGCGGCTTTCTGCCCACCGAACACCAGGGAGTGCGGCTCCGCGGGGTGGGTGCCCCCGTCCTCTACCTCGACGATCCGCCCGGAGTCAGCCGGGAAACCCGCCGCCGGGTGATCGACGACGTCGGAGAACTCAACCGCCTCCGCCTCGGCGAGACCTCCGACCCCGAGATCCGGACCCGCATCGCGCAGTACGAACTGGCCTTCCGCCTGCAGAGTTCCATCCCGACCGTCACCGACACCTCCAATGAACCCGAGCAGACATGGAAGCTCTACGGTGAGGAGGCCCGGCAGCGGGGCACCTTCGCCTCGCACTGCCTGATGGCGCGGCGCCTCGTCGAAAGCGGCGTCCGCTTCGTGCAGCTCTTCCATCGCGGCTGGGACCAGCACGAGAAACTCCCCGAGCTACTCGGCAATCAATGCCGCGCCTCCGATCAGGCCACCGCGGGCCTCATCCTCGACCTCGAGCAGCGCGGAATGCTGGATGACACCCTCGTCGTCTGGGGCGGCGAGTTCGGCCGCACGATTTACTGCCAGGGCAAGCTGGATAAAAACAACTACGGCCGCGACCATCACCCCTTGTGCTTCACGATGTGGATGGCCGGCGGGGGCGTCGCGGCCGGAACGAGCTACGGGGCGACCGACGACTTCAGCTACAACGTCGCCGAGAAGCCAGTCCACGTGCACGACCTCAACGCCACGATCCTTCATCTCCTGGGCATCGACCACCGCAGGCTCACCTACAAGTTCCAGGGCCGCAACCACCGCCTGACGGATGTGCATGGCGAAGTGGTGCGCGGCCTCCTGGCATAACCCGCGCCCCCCACCCGGACTTCCCCTTCCCCGGCGGTACCCGCGCGTTGCAAACCTGTGGGCTTCGGATCGAGAATCCGGAAGCCTCCGGATCGCCCCCACTCCGGTTTGCGGGAACAGGGCCGGCTTGCTACCTGACCCGAATCGTGAGCTTGTGCTTGACCGGTTGCACCGCGGCACGCGCCTTCTCCTGCATGTCCGCCTGCTTGGCGGCGAGTTTCCCGTAGAGCCTGTTCAGAATTTCTTGCAGCTCCGGGTCATTTGGAGTGGTGCCCCGAATCTCCCGAAAGCTGGTGACGAGGCGCTTGATCATGTGGGTCTCATAGGCCTGCTTGTGCCCGACGAGGCGGTCAAGATTCTGAAACGGCTCAGCAAAGGGATTCTCGCTGAACTCGCCGGCGAGGTTGATTCCCTTTTCGAGGTCCGCCCGGGAAAAGGTCTTCGAGACCGTTCCCCACCTCACTTCCGCCTTTTCGGCCTCCAGATTCTTCACGGTCAGCACGTAGCGGTTCAGGTCCTGGTTGAAGGGCAGGATGCTCCGCGTCCCGTTGGGATCCTTTTCGCCACCGTGGAAGCAGAACGGATAGCGCGTGCTCTCGATTTCGACCTCGCCACCCTTGGCCGACACGATCCGGTGGCCCGCAGATCCCGTCGCGCCGGCTTTCATGTCGACCGCGATGGTCCCGATGTTTCCGTCCACCCCCAGCGCCTTGAGAAAGGCGTAGGCCATGACGAGGTGCCCGTTGGCGGCCGGATGGACCCCATCTCCGCCACAGACGTGATACGACGCCCCGTTCGAGGCTTTCGCCCGCGTCATCACATCCATCATGAGCGGATGCAGGTTGGCAAAGACAAAGCCGCGCTTCACCGCCAGCTTCCCCGCAATCGCGCTCAGCTTCCCGAGATTGTCGTTGTACACCTTGTCGGCATCCGGCTTGTCCTTGCGCCACGTGTCCAGATCGACCGGGCCCGGACCGCCCACCACCATGCGCGCCCCGATCTGCTTCATGCGATCCTGGATGCGGCGCGTGCCGTCCTCGTAGTTCTTCCCGATGCCGTCATTGTAGGGTTGGTAGCTGCCGTCGTTCATTCCAAACGCGGTCGTCACCACCGTCGGCTTCCAGGGAATCAAATCGTTGTCCATCCGGTTCGCGAATCCCGGCGCACGCTCCCCGCCCCAGCCGAACTGGAAGATGTGCAATTCGAGTTCCGGCATGCACGCCAGGAGGTAATCCTCGATGAACCGGCTGTAATGACGCTGCTCGGTGATGGAATCGCCGACGATCGCCACCCGGTCTCCCTTCCGGAGGAGAAGATCGCGACCCGCCGCGACGGGGGAAAGCAACGCCAGCCCGGCCAGGAGCAGGGCCAGGCGCCGCGATTTCGAGTTACCGTTCATGGTTGGCACCCTCCCACCCTATCCTTTGACGTCATAGCAGAACACCAGGTCCTGGTCCCGCAGGTAGAGCCGCCCGCCGATCACCACGGGGTGCGTCCAGATTTTCCCGCTGGTCCCCTTTCTCAGCTCCGTCTGCTTGGGCAGGGGGAAGCGACCGTGCTCCTTGAATCCCTTCGGCGAGGCCTCCGCAAGAAAGACGGATCCCTGCGCTTCATCGAGGCAGTAGAGCATGCCGTCGGCATAGTGCACCGCGCCCTTGTTCTTGCCCTCGCCTTTTTCGTTCCACTTCTTCTCGCCGCTCTTGAGATCCTGGCAGACCAGTCCGCTCCCGTCCGAGAACCCGTAGAGGTAGCCGTCCACCAGAATGACTCCGCCGTGGTGGTTCTTCATCACCTTGTTTTGCCAGGCGACTTCGGCCCCGCCGCCGTCAATCTTGACCAGCTTGCATCCCGCACCATAGCCCGATGTCATGTAGACGTGGCCATCATGATAGATGGGAGTCGGGACGACGGCGACTCGCCCTCCGGGCCACGGCGAGGACCAGAGCAGGTCTCCGTTCTCCGCATCCACGCCCGCCAGCGTCTTCTGGAACAACTGCACGTACTGCCGCTTCCCCTTCGCTTCCGCGATGACCACGGATGCATACTCTGCGCCGTTCGTCAGGTCCTTGCTCTGCCACAACTTCTTCCCCGTCTTCTTGTCCAGGGCCACGATCGCCCCGTCCTTCCCTCCAGGCGTGACGATGAGCTTGTCTCCATCCACCAGCGGCGACTCCGAGTATCCCCACTTGGGAATTCCGCCGCCGAAATCGCTCAGGAGGTTCTTGCTCCATTTCTTCGACCCGTCCGCCGCACTCACGCACACCAACTCGCCATTGGCACTGATGGCATACACGAGCCCCTCGCTCACCGTGGGCGCTCCTCGCGTGCCGGCCCCCCAGTTGGTGTTGTATCCTTTCTCCGGATCGCCCCCCATCCCGGCGGCCCACAGTTCTTCGCCCTTCGCGGCATCCAGACAGATGATCTCGGCCTTGCCCTTCCGGCTCCCGGTGGTGAAGAGGCGACCGCCCACGACGGCCGGAGAGCTGTACCCCTTCCCGCAGTCCGTGAAGGTCCACAGGAGCTTCGGTCCGCCTTCCGGCCACGCTTTGAGGAGCCCCTTGTCCGGCGAATGACCGTCCCGGTTCGCCCCGCGCCAGCTCGGCCATTCGGCGCCCCCGGCCGCTCCGCCCTTTGCCGCCGCCTTCACGAAAGTCTGATCCGCGACCGACAGTTTCGCCAGGGCCACCTCGATGACCTTTCCGCTCGAGCGTTTCAACTTCACCGTTCCGCCGCTCAGCCCGAGAAACTCGCCTTTGAGGGTCCTCCCCGAATCGGCGTCGGTCCAGGTTCGTTCCTCGGCCAGTCCCAGCGAGGTTCCAATTACGATTGCCAGCGCCGCGTGGACGGATGCTCTTTTCAATTTCATGACAGAATCTTTGCTGAGGTGGTTGTGTTCGAGACTCCGCTGCCTTGAGGGTCATGGCAAGCGCCGCCGCCGATCCGATCTTCTTTACGTCCCAATTCCGCGGATTTGTAGCACGATTTCGCAGATTTCGAAGCTGGCGCGAATGACATCGAGCGCCGGCGCCTCGCCGGCAGCTGCCCCATGATGCCGACAGACCGTCGGCTCTCGCCGGACCGGTCCGACGATTTTGGGTGATCGTGATGGAACCCGGGAAGCGAGACGGTAGAACTTCCCCCCGAAAGATGACGCCTGATATTCACCGTTCCAAGCGAACCCATCGCATGCTCGGGGTGCTCCCCACCCTGCTCCTGGCCCTTGCCACCCCACCGGCCATCGCCCAGCCCGAAGATCTCCTCGCCGGCCATCCGCGCGCCTCGTATGCCGACGTCAAGGAGATCGACGCGATGGAAACCGCCCTGCGCGAGTCGATGGCCGCACACGAGCGCCATTCATTTTCGCGCGGCTGGTGGGGATGGGACCGCTTGCGGTGCCGCTATGTCGACGGCGGCCGCAAGGATGCGAACGCCTTGAAAATCCTGCGCGCCGTTTTCCGTGGCCTGATCCTCGACCGGCACCGCCGGCTCGAGGCCAAGGGGGAGGGCGATCTTCTCTATCTCTACTACACCACCCTGAAGGGCGATTCAAAGGAGTCGGTCCTGAATATCGGCGGTCGAAAGGTTTACCGCGACCTGCACGGAGGAGGGTACCACGGTGGCTGGGGCGGGGCGGCACGCATGAGGATCTACCTGGAATTGGCGGATCAAAACATGCTGACCACCGAGGAAAAGGAGCGCTTCCGCGGCATCGTGCACCAGAGCCTCGAAAGCAAGTTCATCGATTTCAAGGCCAAGGCGCAATCCGCCAACAACCACTCCTTCGGCAATGCCGGAGGAGTTGCCCTGGCCCTGAAGCATTTCCCCGGTGCGCCGCAAGCCGCCGCCGCACGGGCGTGGATCGATCGCATCTGGGCGCACCTGGCCGGGTTCGGCGACTGGACAGAGTGGACCTACTATCCCTACGGCCCGATCTTTCTGCACGGCATGATCGACGTCGCGGAAGCGACCGGCCGTATCGAAAGCGATCGCGACCTCATCAATGCGGTAGGGGCCCGTTGCCTCGGCTTCGTGCACGGGAGCGGCGTGCGGGGCAATCCCAACTCGGGAGCGCAACGGCGCAAGGATCTCTCCGCCATCTACGCCGATCCCTGGCAGGTCGGATACTACGACGTGGAAACCTCCGTGCGCGACGGCCACTTCTGGTACCGCCTCGCGCAGCACTACAAGAACCCGGATTACCTCTGGGCCGCCGAACAGGTCACCCTCGGCGGCCGCCCCCCGGGCGGGGTGGTGCCCGCCGCCTACCAGTCCGCCTACGACCGGCGCTTCGCCTGGTTCGCGGAGCGCAATATCGTGCCGCGGGTGCCCGCAAGCCGGGCGATGGTCGGGCTGCTCAGCGCCACGAGCAAAAAGATTCCCGAGCGGCTTTACCTCACCTCCGGCCGCCAGGCCGGGAAACCCTTCGCGGCTTTTTTCCTCTACGAGCGGAAGGACGCTCACCTCGATAACGTCTCCGGGCATCTCTACGAATACTCGGCCGGGGGCGCGAAATTCCTGCACACCTCCGGCAAGTACAACAACGTCTACACGGGAAACGAACTGCGCGGGGGCGGCACCGGCGAAGAGAGCCTCGACCTCCTCCTCGTCCTCCACCAGCGCCACGAGTTCCCGGTGCACCCCGACCGCCAGGGCGACAAGCTCGACCACCTGCGCCGAGGCTCAATCGTGCACCTCCCGGATTTCGCCGTTGCGCAAAACAACGACGCCGGCGATTCCTACGGCCAATTCGCATTCGACCATTACTACGGCGAGGGAAGCCGTTGGATCCGCCGCGCGGTTCTCACTGCCGAGGGCTGTCTCGTGGTGGCCGACCAGTTCACCGGTGGAGAGTCGCTCGGCCGCGACTACCTCGCCGGGCCGGTCTGGCACCTGGGAGTCGATGAGAATACCGCGACCGGCCACCGGGAAAGGAACTGGTTCGACGCCCCGGCCCTCGACCGGGCCTGGTGGCAGACCGACGCCCCGCGGGTCGTCCTCTATTTTCATGACGACCGCAAATGCAAGTTCGGCACCCTCCGGCAGTCGCACTCGCAGGATGTCGGCCCCAGCGTCACGACCTTCGCCTCCCGCCCCATCAACGCCGGCCGCA
>CAUZKZ010000096.1:0-14173 GCA_963580345.1 Verrucomicrobiia bacterium
AACAGGATCACCGCCGCCACCATAAAGAACTGCAATCCGAGTTGTGCCGCCAGCAGGACGGGCAGGTTCTCCGCTTCGCTGAGATCAACCCCCTGACGAATCGCGACGGCCCAGTTCAACGCGTACCATCCGAAGAACATGCTGACACCCACCGCATCGACGATGCCAAAGCCCGCGATGCTGACATTGCCGCTCGGCATCGGCGGCGGCTTTCCCGGACCGACGTGCCGAAGAGTGTAATAGGGAACCGCACCGAGATACATGATGGCGGCGCAGACGGCAAAGACGACTCCGATGACGGTGTGTTCGAGATCCGGCATTCGCTTGGCGGGGACCCTACGCGTGGTCGGGCCGCTTGGCCAGCGAGGGAATGGGTCCCGGCGTGCATTCTGGCCACGATGCGGGCGAGTGCACCACCACCGCCGCGCCCGTGAGCAGCCGGAGCCGCCCATCCGGATCAGGCGATCGGAACCGGGCGTCTCATTCCAGATTCCAGAAATCCTGGAGTTGGAATCAGGAGTTGCGCATGAAGTCCGCGACCTGGGCAAAGAAGGCGCGCAGGGGTGCCGCGGCCTGCTCGGACACCTCCGATTCCTGCATGGCGGCTGCCATCAGTTCGAGCCAGCGGTCCCGCTCGGCCTCCCCGATGCGGAAAGGCAGGTGGCGCATGCGCAGGCGGGGATGGCCTCGTTCCTCGACGTAGCGGGGAACACCGCCAAACCGGAAGCACAGGAAATCGTAGAGCCGCTGCTCGGCGCCGGCGAGGTCCTCGGTGAGGTAGAGCGGACCAAGGAGTTCGTCTCGCGGGACCTGCCGATAGAAGGCCGCCACGAGGCGCCGGAATCCCTCCGGCCCGAGATCTTTCCAGATTGCGGCTTCATCCATGGGGGAAAGCAGCCACTGATGGCTTTTCTTTTCAAGAATTCAGGGACATGTTCCCCACGAAACCCGCCCACGGCGGCGCTTCTCTCAGCGAACTTATGTCGTTCCCGCCCCAGTTCGAGGCCCCCAGTCCGGAGGAACTCCACGAGCTTCTCCCGGCCTACGACGTGCTCGCCTTTATCGCCAAAGGGGGGATGGGCGCAGTCTACAAGGCCCACCAGAGATCCCTCGAGCGAGCCGTCGCGATCAAGATCTTGCCGCGGGAGTTTGGGGAAGACGAGGAATTCCGCCGCCGTTTCGAGGACGAGGCGAAGGCGATGGCCAAGCTGAACCATCCGAACCTCATCGGGGTGTATGATTTCGGCGAGGTCGATGGGATGCCCTACATCGTGATGGAGTTCGTTGACGGCAAGTCGCTCCATCATTCCGCCCACGGCAAGGTCATCGAGCAGAAGGAAGTGGCCCGCCTCGTGCATGGAATCTGCGACGGGCTCGCCCACGCCCACGAAGCGGGCATCCTGCACCGTGACATCAAGCCCGCCAACATCCTGCTCGATTCCAGGAAGCGGCCCAAGATTGGTGACTTCGGCCTGGCCCGCGCCGCCGATGACACGGAAGGCGAAGGAGTCCACTTCGGCACCCCGGATTACACCGCACCGGAAGTCACGAAGAACCCGGACGCGGTCGATACCCGCTCCGACGTCTACTCGACCGGCGTCATCCTCTACGAACTTCTCACCGGCCGGCTGCCCGAGGCCAGTTACGTGCCGGCCTCCCAGATTGAGGATGTGGACCCGCGATTTGACAAGATCGTGCGGCGTGCCACTCATCCCTCCCCCACACTGCGTTATGCCAATGCCGGGGTGATGGGCAAGGAGGTCAAGGTCCTGCGGGACGCTCTCGAAAGGTCGGTTGCCAGCATCGTCACGAAGGCCCCCATCACCGGCCCCATCGCCGCCCCGCCCGTGGCGCACGTGGCGGCGGGGGAGCCCGGACCGGAAACGGAAGCTCCCCCACCTCCCCCCCCGCAGGTGCGGGTCTCGACCGGCCCGAATTGGAATCTCCTGCGCAATCTCGTCATCATCGTGATCCTCATCGGCGCCATCTACGGCATGTCGCGAGCCTACAAGTGGAAGCAGGAGGACAACGCGAGGAAGGAGAAGGCCAGGGATGCGCAGGAGCAGATCGAAAAGCAGGAACGGATCGCGGAAGCCCTCCTCGCCAAGAAGGCCCGGGAAGAAGCGAAACTCAAGAAACCGCTGGTGGTGCAGCCCGTGAACGTCCCCAAGGAAGAAAAACCCGAAACCGCGCACGAGGCCCTGGCCCGCCTGAAGTCCCAGCTGGCGGAAGGCCAGCGCGAAGAGTTTCCGCCCGGCACCCACGTGCGCGGGTCGAACCGTTTCTTTTTCGTGGATACTCCACTGAGCTGGCAGCGTGCCGCCGCCTCTGCCGAAGAGCACGGCGGCCAACTCGCAACCTGTCGCAACGAGGGCGAACAGAACTGGCTGTCGTCCAAGATTCCCAGGGACACCATCATCTGGCTCGGCGGGGGAGCGATCAGCCGCACCTCCTGGGGCTGGGTCGATGGGAGCGCCTGGGAGGTCCGCAAGCCCTCCACCTCCACCGGCAACTGCGCCAGCCTCAGCGACCTCGGGACGATCCGCGCCAAGCCCGGCGGTGAAAAGCACCCGTTCTTCATCCAGTGGCGGATGGATGGCACCAATCCGGCCAGCCTCGAGTCCCAATTGGAACGCCTGAAGAATTCGCTGGAAACTCCCGACCCCCTCTACCCACCCGGCGTCCTTTCCTTCGAGAGCCGGCGCTACCTCATTATCGAAAAACAGGTCAGCTGGGACGAAGCGGCCAGCATCGCCCGCAGTGCCCACGGACACCTCGCCGTTCCCAGCGAGCGGACCGAGGACACCTATCTCGTGAAAGCGGTCTCGAACACGCTTGTCGCAGGCGAGGGCGCCTGGATCGGCGGCCAGCACACCGGACGCGCCTGGGCGTGGCAAACCGGCGAACCGTGGGCCTTCGCGGCATGGGCCCCCAATGCCCCCGATGGCGATGAGAAGGTGGACACCGCGGTCCGCCTCGTGGCCGGTGCCAAGGGTGGCTGGGACGATGGCAATCCCACCGTGGCCGGTGCGGCCCAGGCCTTCATCATCGAGTGGAGCAAGGATCGCTCCACCATCCGGGCTGTGGCAACTCCGGCCGGAGGCGCCGACTGGGCCGCGCTCCGGGCCCAGGCTCTCGCCGCCACGCGGGCCAAGGAAGGAGCTTACGCCAAAAAGCTGCTTGAGAACGGCAAAGCCATGAAGTGGGACCTCGATTTCTGGCACCGCGGCCTCAGCGACAACGAGGAGAGAACCCATCGTCCGTCCCTGGCGCGCCTCAAGGCCAAAGTGCAACGGAGCGGCAAGATCGACATCGAGCCCAAGGCCCGCATCCTGCTTCCTCCCCGCGCCGTGCAGATCGTCCAGGGGTACTTACAGAAAGAGAAGCAACTCGGGGTGGTCTTCGAGCGGGAGGTGAACAATGTCCGCGAATCCTACGTCGAGAAACTGAAGGAAAAGAAGGCCGCGGCCCAAAGCGGCGGGTTGGGTAGCCAGGTCCGTGCCATCCAGAACGAGATCGATTCCTGCGGCAAGACGGCGCGGACGATGCTCGAGCACTTCGGAGGCGGCTCCAAATAGGACCAGACCGCTCGCGTCGAATCGGAGCCGCCGCGCGCCCAAAATTTTTATCCGGGGCTTCGATCAAGTCCCGCCCCGAAGCGGCCCGGTTCCCTGAACTGAGGCGAAATCCGCGCTAATTTCCTCGCGCTTGCCTCGTGCTTGCCTCGTGCCATCACCGGGGGCACAATTACGTGCCCCTTCCGCAATGGATTCCTCCACTCACGGTCTCGAGTTCCACGCTCCCAGCATTGAGGAGTTGCAGCCGCTTTTTCCGGCCTACGAGATCAGCGGGTTCATCGCCCAAGGGGGCATGGGAGCGGTCTACGCCGCACGCCAGGTGTCCCTCGACCGGCGGGTTGCGATCAAGATCCTCCCCCGGCAGTTCGGAGCCGATCCCCAGTTCCGTTCCAGCTTCGAGGCGGAGGCCAAGTCGATGGCACGCCTCAACCACCCGAACCTCATCGGGGTCTATGATTTCGGTGACGTCGACGGGATGCTTTATATCATCATGGAGCTGGTGGAAGGAAAGTCGCTCCACCACTCCGCCCACGGCAAACGCATCGAGCAGAGGGAGGCCGCCCGCATCGTGGCCGGCATCAGCCACGGCCTCGCCCACGCCCACCATCACGGGATCCTGCACCGCGACATCAAGCCCGGAAACATCCTCCTCGGCCCCGGCGCGGTGCCCAAGATCGGGGACTTCGGACTGGCCCGCCCGGTGGGGGCCGGCCACAACCCGGACGAAATCGTCTGGGGCACGCCCGGCTACTCGGCGCCCGAAGTGGTCAACAATCCCGATGCGGTCGATCAGCGCGCCGATATCTTCGCCGTCGGAGTGCTCCTTTACGAACTTCTCACCGCCCAGGTGCCCACCGAGGCCTGGCAGGCCCCCTCGACCATCTCGAAGTGCAATCCCGCCTTCGACTCGATCATCCGGCGCGCCACGCACCCATCCCCCGAGCTCCGCTATTCCGACGCCGAGGACCTCGCGAAGGATCTCGACGGGCTGCTGGCCCGCCGGCAGGGCGCGCCGCTTGCTGCCTCGGCCCCTCGAGGCAGCAACCCGCTGATCGGAGTCCGCCCCGCTTCCTCCGCTCTCTCGTCTAGCAAGTCGAAGACGGCCCCGGTTCTGATCGCCTGCCTGCTGTGCGGCGTGGTGGCGGTGGGCGCCCTGATCGTCGCCGCTTCCAGGAACGACGACAAGGCGACCAGGGATGCGGCCCAGGAAGAACTGCCCCCGCCGAAGCCCGTTCCGAAGCACCAGCCTGTGCCGATACCCGAACCGCCGCCGAAAACGGTCGCGACCGATGCGCCCAAAACCAAGCCGCCCGAGGACAAACCGAAGCCGGAACCGCCCAAGCCCGACCTGCCAAAGGCGAGCGAGAGCCCGACCCAGGCGCTGGCACGACTCAAGGCCAAGCTCAAGTTGGGCGAACTCTCCGATCTGCCCAAAGGGGCCGCCAAGCGCAGCGGCGCACACTTCTTCCTGGTCGATCAGCCCTTGACCTGGCAGGCCGCCTACCACTTCGCGGAGGACCACGGCGCGCAACTGGCGGTGCTCGATTCAGCCGAAGCCGTGGCGTGGGCCAGCTCCCAGTTCACCGGCAAATCCCCGGCCTGGATCGGCCTCTCGGATTCGGGCACGGAGTCGAAGTGGTTCTGGACCGACGGTGGAGCGGTCGACCAGAAGCTCTGGGCGCCCGGACAACCCGACGACACCCCCTCGAGGGATGACGGCGAAGATTTCGGGGCGCTTCTCCCGGGTGGAAGCGTCGACGATCTCCCCGCCTCCCGCAAATTGCCCTTCCTTCTGCAGTGGAACGACGGCTCCGCCAACCAGGGCACGATCTCCATGCAACTCGGGCGGGTCGGGGAGGCCCTCAAATCCAAACGTCTTCCCATCTTCCCGGCCGGCTCCCGCAACATCGGGGGTTCCCGCTTCCTCCTCGTCCCGAAAGCGGTCTCCTGGGACGAGGCCTCGGCAATCGCCACCGCGGCGGGGGGACACCTCGCCGTCCCTTCCAACCAGGCGGAAGCGGACTGGATCACGGATTCCCTCCAGCAGGCGCTCGGCGGAGGTGACGCCTGCTGGGTGGGCGGTCGCATTTTGGGAACTGCTTCCCCGCAGTGGACCTACGTCACCGGTGAGAAGTTTCAATTCGTGAGGTGGGCCCCCGGCCAGCCCGACCAGGCCGACCGCCCGCAACCCGCCCTCCAGGTTTGGCGCGGCGTGGACGGACGCTTCGGTTACAACAAGGCCTCCAGCGAAGCCGGCCAGGCCAACTACTTCATGGTGGAATGGTCCGCCCGGTCCCGCCGCAACATGCCCAGCAAAGGAGACCTCAAGCGGCGTGCCGCCAGCGCACAAGACTGGCTCACCGATCAACGTCAGAGGGTCGCCGCTCACGAGAAAGTGGCCTTCCAACGCTGGAAGCGCCGTCACGACAAGAACGTGAAGGACTTTGTCAACGACATCAAGAGTGAAGCCGAAACCGCGAGCCGGTTCAGCAAGGCAGCAAAAGACTTCGTCAAATCCTATACCAAGACCATCGAGGACGGCGGAGTGATCCCCGCCAAGCTCGGCAATGAGCGCGCCCGACGTTGGGTCGGATCCATCCACAAAAAGGCTCTCGAGAAGCAGAAGAAGTCCTGGGAGGACTACGAGTCGGATTTTCTGGACGCCCAGAAGCGCTACCTGGCCGACCTTGAAGCCGAGATAGACCGCCGCCGGAACGTGGGAGACGGGAAGGGCGCCGGTTACCTGTCCCGTGAAAAGGAAGCAGCCGACGAAAATCCCTACTTCCTCGAAATTCTGGAAGGCGAGTTCCCACCGGTGCCCGAAGAAGAGGCCGGCGACGAGGGCGAAAATAAGAACAACCAGGATGGCGACAATCAACAATGACGCCCCCATCGACGTGACGCGGAGCCGCGGGCCATGGCGTCCGCCCGGCACCAGCGGGAGAGCCACTTCCAACGCACCACTTCCAACCCCGCCCTCCCCTCCGGAACTTCGCCCTGATCCGGATTGAGTTCGAACCACGCGGTGATTCCCCGCTGATTCCATTAGCCAAGCGACTCTCGCGGCGTAAGCTCGCCGGCGTGCCTGCCACCAAGCGCGCCAAAACCAAGAGCGGGACCCGCGCCGATCCGGCCGCCATTCACGTCCGGGGAGCCAGGCAGAACAACCTCAAGGGGCTCGACCTCGATATCCCCCTTGGCAAGCTCACGGTAGTGACCGGCCCGTCCGGCTCGGGGAAGTCCTCTCTCGCCTTCCAGACCCTCTACGCCGAAGGCCAGCGCCGCTACATCGAGACCTTCTCGCCCTACGTCCGCCAGTTCTTCGATCGCATGGACAAGCCCGCCGTCGACCACATCGATGGCATCCCGCCCGCCATCGCGATCGAGCAGAAGAACAATGTCCGCACCACCCGTTCCACGGTGGGGACCATCACCGAGATCAACGACTACCTGAAGCTGCTCTACGCACGCTGTGGGCACGCCGTCGATCCCAAGAGCGGCGACCGGATCCGGCCCGATACCACCGATTCGATCGCGGCGTGGTGTCATGAGAACCTGCCGGCACAACAAGTCCTGGTCCTCTTTCCCGTCCCGGTTCCCCCCGAGACCGAGATCGAGGACTTCTTCGCCTTTCTCCAGCAGCAGGGCTACCTGCGCATTTTTCTCAATGGCCACGTGGTGCGGACCGACGCGCCGGAGGAAGCCGGCTTTCACCTCCTCCCGCCGCAAGTGCAGGTCATCCAGGACCGCTTGAAGGTCACCGGGCCGAATCGCCAGCGTCTCCTCGAAGCCCTCGAGCGGGCTCTCGACCTCGGCAAGGGTTCCTGCGCGGTAGCGGCCGGCCCCGGTGCTCCCCACCTCTTCAGTTCGACGTGGACAAATCCCGCCACCGGTTTTTCGATCCGTCCCCCCACCCCCTCCCTCTTTACCTTCAACAATCCCGTCGGAGCCTGCCCGGATTGCCGGGGATTCGGCCGCGTGATCGGAATCGATCTCGCCAAGGCCATTCCCGACCGCTTCCGCTCCATTCGCGATGGCTGCATCAAGCCCTTCCAGAGCGACCGAGGAGAAGAGTGCCAGCGCGACCTGGAACTCCACGCCACCGGCCGGGGCATCGACCTCGACGCCGCCTTTGCCGATCTCACCAAGGAGGAACAGGACTGGATTCTCTACGGAGAGCGCGACAACCCGGAAGACGCGTGGGAAAACAACGAGTGGTACGGAGTGAAGGGGTTCTTCGTGTGGCTGGAAGGCCGGGCTTACAGGATGCACGTCCGCGTCTTCCTCAGCCGCTACCGGTCCTACACCACCTGCGCGACCTGCCGCGGCGCCCGCCTGCAACCCGAGGCTCTCTGCTTCCAGGTCGACGGCCAGACGCTCCCCGACCTGTGGCGCCGGCCCGTCACCGATCTGCGCGCCTGGTTCGAGACCCTGCCATCGCGCATCCAGAGTCCCGCTTCCGGCCTCGACAAGACCACGAAGTTGGTTTGGTCCGAAATCACCGCCCGCCTCTGCTACCTGTGCGACGTGGGGCTCGGCTACCTCACTCTCGACCGGGCCACCCGGACGCTCTCCGGAGGCGAGGTGGAACGCGTCAATCTCACGAGCTGCCTCGGCGCTTCTCTCACAAATACCCTCTTCGTTCTCGATGAGCCCACCGTCGGCCTCCACCCCCGCGACATCGGCGCTCTCATCTCCGTCATGCACGGCCTCCGCGACAAGGGCAACACCCTGTTGGTCGTCGAGCACGAGGAGACCGTCATGCGGGCTGCCGACTACATCCTGGATCTCGGGCCCGGCGCCGGTGAGCACGGCGGAGAAATCGTGGCGGCCCTTTCCAAGCGCCAGGCCCAACAGCGCAAATCTCTCACGACTTTTCCCAACTCCACCACCCTTCCCTATCTGTTAGACGACAAGCGTATTCCGGTTCCCGCCGCGCGCCGCACCTCCGCCGACTTTCTCAGGATCCGGGGCGCCAGCTGCCACAATATCGTCAATCTTGACGTCGACATTCCTCTCGGCGTCTTTTGCTGCGTCACGGGAGTTTCGGGCTCCGGCAAGTCCACCCTCGTTCACGATATTCTCTATCGCAACCTCGCACCCGCCTTGCACATCGCAACGCAGGAGGAACCCGCCCCGATCCGTTCCCTCCAGGGCGCCGGACAGCTCGAGGACGTGAAGATCGTCGACCAGTCGCCCCTCTCACGGACGCCGCGTTCCACCCCCATCGTCTATCTCGGCGCCTTCGAGCTGGTGCGGCAGCTCTTTGCCACCAGCCCCGACGGCCAGCTCGCCGGCCTCACGCCCGGCTACTTCTCGTTCAATTCCGGTGCGGGGCGTTGCGAGCGTTGCGGGGGGAACGGCTTCGAAAAGGTCGAGATGCAATTCCTCTCCGATCTCTACCTCACCTGCCCGGAGTGCAACGGCTCGCGATACAACAAGGCCGCTCTCGAGATCAGCTTGGAAGGAAAGAGCATCTCCGATATCCTGACCCTCACTGTCACCGAGGCGCTGGTTTTCTTCGCAAATGGAGCCGCCGCCTCCCCCAAACGCGCCGCCACCAGGGAGGCCGGACTGAAATTCAAGATTCTCTCCGCTCTGCAACCCCTGCAGGAGCTCGGCCTCGGCTACCTCCGCCTCGGCCAGCCGCTCAATACCCTCTCCGGCGGCGAGGCCCAGCGCCTCAAACTCTGCACCATCCTTTGCGAGGCGATCGGTCGCAGGGAGCACAAGCCGGCCCTCCTCATCCTCGACGAACCGACCACCGGCCTGCACTTCGGGGACATCGAGAAGCTTCTCGCCGTCTTCCAGCGCCTGGTCGACTCCGGGCACTCGCTTCTCGTCATTGAGCACAACCTCGATGTCATCAAGAGCGCCGACTACCTCCTCGACCTCGGTCCCGGCGCCGGCGCCCACGGCGGCCAGCTCGTCGCCACCGGCACCCCCGAGGGTGTCGCCGCCACCGGCACCGAAACCGCCCGCTACCTCGCCCCCCTCCTCCACCCCTCCAACCCGGTATCCAGGGCTGCCGAGACCGCCCCCGAATATCGAATCTCCAATCCCCCGTCTCCCACCGCGAACGGCAATGCCATCACCATCGTCGGAGCCCGCGAACACAACCTCAAGAACATCGACCTCTCCATCCCGCGCGACAAGTTCGTGGTGGTGACCGGCCTGAGCGGCTCCGGCAAATCCACCCTCGCCTTCGACATCGTCTTCGCGGAAGGACAGCGCCGCTTCCTCGATTCCATGTCGCCCTACGCTCGGCAGTTCGCGGAGCAGATGGAAAAACCCGACATCGACCGCATCTCGGGACTGCCTCCCACTGTCGCCATCGAGCAACGCATCTCCCAGGGCGGCGGGAAGTCGACCGTTGCCACCGTCACGGAAGTCTACCACTTCCTGCGCCTCCTCTACGCCAAGCTCGGCACCCAGTACTGCCCCGAATCCGGCCAACCGGTCGTCGCCCAGACCGAGGACGCCATCGTCGATGCCATCCGCGCCCGCCTGAAGCGGGGCCCCGTCCATATTCTCGCTCCCGTCATCCGGGGCCGGAAGGGCTTCCACACCGAGGTGGCGGCCTGGGCCGGACGCCAGGGCTACACCCGCCTCCTCGTCGACAAGAAGTGGAAGGACGTCGACGGCTTCCAGCGACTTGAACGCTTCAAGGAACACGACCTCGATGTCGTCATCCTGCACATCGCAACCCGCAACGTGCGCCTCTCGGAGCTGCGCGAAGCGGTCGCCGACGCCCTCCGCATCGGAAAAGGCACCCTGCGGCTCCTCGATCGCGGAAACCACCTGCATCCCTATTCAAAGGCCCGCGTCAGTCCCGTCACCGGCCGCTCCTTCGAGCCCCTCGATCCGGCCCACTTCTCGTTCAATTCCCCGCGCGGTTGGTGCAAGACCTGCCGGGGATACGGTGAGATCTCCAGCACGCGCCGCAAGCGCTTCGACTCGCGCAACAACACGCCCTACAACTCAATCACGGAAGCCGAGATCGACTTCGACCGCAAACTCGACCGCGCCGGCGAGGAGGAACTCGCGTGCTGTCCCGACTGCCTGGGAGCCCGCCTGAACGAAGTCTCCCGCGCGGTTCGCATTCGCGACTTCGCCATCCAGGACTTCGCCTTCCTGTCCGTCATCGAGGCCGCCGCAGCGGTGCAGTCCTTTGAATTCGAGGGCCGCGAGGCCACCATCGCACGCGACATCCTTCCCGAGATCCGGCAGCGGCTCCGCTTCCTCGAGGAGGTCGGCCTCGGCTACCTGCAGCTCGACCGCTCCGCCAAGACCCTCTCAGGCGGGGAGGCCCAGCGCATCCGCCTCGCCGCCCAACTCGGGTCCAACCTGCGCGGCGTCCTCTACATTCTCGACGAGCCGACCATCGGTCTCCACCCCCGCGACAACGCCAGGCTTCTCGACACCCTGGAATCCCTGCGCGCCAAGGGAAACTCTCTTCTGGTGGTCGAACATGACGACGACACCATGGCGCGCGCCGACCATATCATCGACCTCGGCCCCGGCGCCGGACGGCACGGGGGAGAAGTGATCGCGTCCGGCACCCTGAGCCGCCTCAAGCGCCTCAGGAAATCCGTCACGGGCCAGGCCCTCAACCATCCCCTCCACCATCCGGTGCGCGGCGAGCGGCGCCCCCTCCCCAAGCCCGCCGCCCGGCCCGGCTGGCTGCGCATGAAGGGTTGCACCCTGAACAACCTCAAGGAGGTCGAGCTCCGCCTGCCTCTCCGGCGCCTCACCGTCATCACCGGGATCTCGGGCTGCGGGAAGTCCTCCCTCATGCGCGGCACCGTGGCGGCGCTTTTCAACCGCCATGCCGAAAAGAGTTGGGAATCCGCCTCGGGATTCAAGTGCATCCGCCATTGCTACGAGGTCGATCAGTCCCCCATCGGAAAGACCTCTCGTTCCTGCCCCGCCACCTACGTCAAGATCTTCGACGAAATCCGCAAGCTCTTCGCCCAGGTTCCCGAGGCGCGCCTCCGCGGCTTCGATGCCTCGCGCTTCTCTTTCAACAACTCCACCGGACAGTGCCCGGAGTGCAAGGGCAACGGACGTATCAAGCTCGAAATGGATTTCCTGCCCTCCACCTGGACCCATTGCGACGGTTGCAATGGGAAGCGCTACAACCCCGCCACCCTCGAGATCCGCTACAACGGGCGCTCGATCGGCGACATCCTCGAGATGACCATCGACGAAGCGGTCGAGTTCTTCTCCGCTCACCGCAAACTGCACCGCACCCTCGCCCTGCTTCGCGACACCGGGCTGGGCTATCTCCAAATCGGCCAGCCCAGCCCCACCCTCTCCGGCGGCGAAGCCCAGCGCCTCAAGCTCGTCACCGAACTGACCCGAGGCCGCATCAGCAAAACCGCCATTCCCAATCCTAGGAAACCCCACGCCAACCTCTATCTCATCGAGGAACCCTCCATCGGTCTCCACCTCGAGGACGTCAAGAAACTCATCGACGTCCTGCACCGCCTCGTCGATGAAGGCCACACCGTGGTCGTGATCGAACACCACACCGGCATCATGGCGGAAGCCGACAACATCATCGACATGGGTCCCGAAGCGGGCGAAGCCGGCGGATCGATCGTCACGCAGGGCCCGCCCGAGCACATCCTGAAGTCGAAATCCTCCCGCACCGCCCCCTACCTGCGGAAAGCGCTGGATGCGTGAAAGCGTGGCGGCGAATTTCAAGCGCCACGCCCCGTAGAAGCTCTGCGTGCCGCCCAATTCCGCCCCACTGAGCCTGCTACGATGATGTGAAGGGGAATCGGTCGGTGCCTGAAAAGCGCCGCCACGAGAAAGATTTCCTTGTCCGGTCAGTATCTGGCCGCATCTTCCCGCGCATATGAAAAAGCTGCTCCTCACACTCGCTGCCGCCTCACTTGCGGCCGGTTCGGCCCTCGCCGACAAGGTCGATCCCGCCACCGCCGACGTGAAAATCACGATCACCGGCAACGACATGATGAAGTACGACAAGACCGAGTTCACCGTGACTTCCGGTCAGACCGTGGCCCTGACCCTCAAGAACGTGGGCGCCCTTCCGGTGGAGGCCATGGGCCACAACCTCGTGATCCTGAAGCCCGCTTCGGATATCGTGAAATTCGCGATGGCAGGCATCACCAACAGGCCGGGCGGGTTCCTTCCCACCGACCCGAATTTCAAGGCCTTGATCATCATCAACACCAAGGTCCTCGGTCCCAAGCAGGAAGAAACCATCGCCTTCAAGGCCGGCGAACCCGGCGTCTACCCTTACGTGTGCACCTTCCCGGGCCACTTCGGCGTCATGCAGGGCAAGATGACCGTGAAGGCCAAGTAGGTCCGCCTCGCCTCCTTTTCGATTCTCGAGGGCAACGCATGACGCGTGGCCCTCTTCGTCGGCTGGATTGACCGCTTCCGACCCAGACTTCACCCCATGGCCGACTCCTGCGTGAAACGGCGATAGGCGGTTCTGCCCATGTAGCGTTTCAGGATCGCCGTGGGCGCGGCGCGCAGGTCGACCATCAAAAGGGCATCGAGGCAGTCTCTGAACTGCGGGTCCACGTTGAACTCCAGGAGCGTGGCGTTGAGCTTGAGATACTGTCGCAGGAGGACCGGCACGCCCTTGCCGTCCGGCTCGGTTGCGGCCACCCGCGCCGAGACCTGCTCGATGCTCTCCAGCCGCGGACTGATCTCCATCGGCATATCCTCGCAGTAGGGATTGGTGGGGTGCACGAAGGAGGCCAGCGACTCGTCCCGCTTCTCCTCCCGCAGGTAACGCACGATCAGGGTCTTCGATATAGGCGTGTAGTCCTGGCTGATGCTGACCGGGCCGAAGAGTTTCGCGTAGCGCGGATAGCGGGCCACGAACTGTCCGATCCCCTTCCAGAGCGCCATCAACGCTCCCAGCGAGCGTTGGTATTTCGGCGCCACGAAGGAGCGCCCCAATTCCAGTCCCGGGGTGAGGTGATCGAGAAAGGCCTCCTCAAACTCGAAGAGCGTCGAACAGTAAAGGCCCTGCGGGCCGTGTTGGGCGAGAAGGAGATCGGTGCGTCCGAGGCGATAGGCCCCTGCCACTTCCTCCGCATCGGCATCCCACAGGAAAAGGTGCAGGTAGTGGCGGTCGTACTGGTCGAGGTCGAGCCCCTTGCCGCTTCCCTCGCCGACCTCCCGGAAGCAAATCTCCCGAAGGCGGCCGATATCGTGGAGCACGGCAGGAATCGCGTCCGCCGACGCGGTGAAGACCTCCAACGAGCCCTGACGGCTCAGCGCCCCGGTCCCCACCTGCCTCAGCCGCAGGATTTCTTCCCGGATCTCTCCCCGGTCCGCGGGGGCGGCGATGCTGGGTAGCGGGTAATCAGACATCGGTTTGCGGTGCTTGCGCGATTGATACCACAATCTCCCGAGCGATCCTCATACAAGTTGATCGACACAGGATTGACTCAATCGACGGTGAGCGGCGGAACATCCACCTCACTAGTGTAGTCCGTCAAGCAGACTGGGTTTTATTCAATTTCTTCCGTCCCCGCTTCACCTTCTCAAGAATATCGCTGGCTGAAGCGGTCCAGACGAAAGGCTTCGGGCTGGCATTGTGGGCGGCG
>CAUZKZ010000097.1:0-14164 GCA_963580345.1 Verrucomicrobiia bacterium
AAACCAGTTCAGCGGAGTGATGATACTGGAAGGGGACACCGAGTTGATTGAGAACTTTGCGGCGGCCGGCGGAGATGGGGGCTCGGTAAGCCGGCTCCTGGCTCATTTTCATCTGCCCCCTCCCAGCACTCCATGAAAATCGGCCTGGCGCAGATCAACGCGACGGTCGGGGATTTTCCCGCCAACGCGAAGCGCATCGTGAATGCCTATCGCGAGGCGCTGGACCAGGGGGCGGAGTTGGTGGTGACGCCGGAGATGTCGCTGGTCGGGTATCCGCCGCGCGACCTGGTCTTCAAGTCGGAGTTTGTGTCGAAGTGCCTGCAGGCTCTCGACTATCTCTCCAGCGAGATCGGAGAGGTGCCTCTCCTGGTGGGCTACGTCGACCGGAACGAGAGCGAGGTGCCGGGAAAGCCGTTTCGCAACGCCGCCGCCATGCTCGAAAACGGGAAGATTGTGGCGAAGGTCTTCAAGACCCTCCTGCCGACCTACGACATTTTCGACGAGCGCCGTTACTACGAGCCGGCCGAAGAATGCGTGCCGGTGGAGTGGAGGGGACATCGCCTCGGGATCACGATCTGCGAAGACGTCTGGACCGAGGAGTATCTGCACCGCCCATTGTACAAGCGTGATCCGGTGCGGGAACTGAAGGAGGGGCGGGTGGATCTCCTCATCAATCTCAGTGCGTCCCCTTTTCACGCCGGAAAGGCCGCGACGCGGCGGCAGCTTCTCTCCGAAGTTGCGAAGGAAAACGGGGTGCCAATCGTGTACTGCAACCATATCGGTGGTAACGACCAGATTGTCTTCGACGGAAACTCGGTGGTGGTTGGCGCGGACGGAACGGTCCTGAAGGAAATGAGCGCCTTTCGGGAGGAGGTCCTCGTCGTCGATCCCGAATCTACGCGGTCGGAACCGGTGGAAGAAATGGGGGAGGAAGAGCAATTATACGAAGCCCTCGTGCTCGGCCTGCGGGACTACGCCACGAAGTGCGGATTCAGCTCGGCGTGCATCGGGTTGAGCGGCGGAATCGATTCGGCGCTGACGGCGGTGATCGCGGCGGAGGCTCTCGGCGCGGAGAACGTGCACGGATTGACGATGCCCAGCCGTTACTCGTCGAGCGGGAGCGTGGCTGATTCGCTGGTGCTGGCGAAGGCGCTCGGCATGCGCTGCGATGTCGTTCCGATCAAGGATTCCTTCGAGGCCGTGAAAAAGGCGATGCGACCGGTGTTCGGCGACCGCCCGGAAGACGTCACGGAAGAGAACATGCAGGCCCGGATTCGCGGAGTCTACCTGATGTCACTCTCCAACAAGCTCGGCTACCTCCTGCTCACCACCGGGAACAAGAGCGAACTGGCGGTGGGTTATTGTACCATTTACGGCGACATGTGCGGAGGATTGGCCGTGATCAGCGATCTGCCGAAGACCAAGGTTTACACCGTGGCGCGCTGGATTAACCGGAAGGGGGAGGTCATTCCGTGGAATACGATCGAAAAGCCCCCCAGCGCCGAGCTTCGGCCGGACCAGCGGGACCAGGACACCCTGCCTCCCTACGAGGTCCTGGACGGGATCCTGGAACTCTGTGTGGAAAAGCAGCTTTCGGTCGAAGAGATCGTTGAAAACCATGGGTTTGAGGAGAAAACAGTGCGCTGGGTCCAGCGCCAGGTGGACCTCAACGAGTGGAAGCGCCACCAGGCCGCGCCCGGAATTCGAGTGACATCGAAAGCTTTTGGGATTGGAAGGCGCATCCCAATCGTCCAAAGATTCGGAAGGTGAGCACAGTGCGTCCAGAGGAAGAGCTGAGCTACGAGGATGCCATGAGGGTTCTCGGCTTCGAGCCAGGGGCCCTGGTGTCTCCTCATTTGCCCGCCTTCCGCCAGGTTGAGACGAGGCTCGGCGAGCTGATCGATACCACCAAGGACGAGAAATTGAAGACGAATTTCCGCGAGGAACTCGGCAGGCTGAACGAGGCGTTGCGGGTGGTGGAGGCGGAGAGGGACCGGGAACCGCCGCTTCGGACCAGGGGGATGGGGGTGCGCCTGCTGGTTTCCCTTTTCCTGGTGGGGTGTATCGTGGCCTCGGCGTGGTGGGCCAACCGCATGCTCCTCGATGAGCGGGGCAAGAAACGGGCGCGCACGGTCGAGATGCTGGCGGTCGACGGACGGATCGCGGTGGAGACCCGGCGCTGGCCGGAGGCGGAAGAAATCTACCGGCAGATGGAGAGGCTGGCTCCCGGTTCGGTGCGGGCCCGTGACGGGTTCCGCAGTATCGAAGAGGGCAAGGAGGCAGTGCTCCGGCAGAAGCTGGGATTCCTGTTAGGTTCGGTCCGTGCGGCGATCGAACAGGGCAACTGGGACGAGGCAGAGGCCCATGGCAGGGAAGTGTTCAAGATCGAGCCCGGAAATGCGGAAGTCCTGGCTCTTCTCAAGACGGTCGAAGAGGGGCGGGTCTCCGACAAGATTACGAAGTACGTTGAGGACGCAGAGGAGGCCCTGCGCGACGAGAAGTGGGCCACGCTTGCGGAGCGAACCGCGCAGCTGGAGGGTATCGCGCCCAATCACGTCGAACTCGCCAGGCTGAAGGTGCAGTCGGCACAGGGCATGAAGGTCCTGGCAAAACGCCCGATCAAAGCGCGGGAATTGTACGACCTGGCCAGGAGTCTGGACAACGGATCGTATTCGCAGGAGGGACTGGACGCGGTGCGCGAGGCGATCCGGCTCGCGGACCACCCGGATTTCCAGGTGCTTTACAGGAAGATGTCGGGCTACGCGCGGGTGCTGGAGGTGCCCGGTGATTACTCGACCATCGCAGAGGCCCTGGAAGCGGCCCGGGAGAGCGACAAGATCCGCGTGGCTCCCGGAACCTACAAGGAGGCTGTGACCCTGAAGGTAAAAGTGGATCTCGAAGGGGCGGGCCCCGGCAAGACCATCATTGAATGCGAGGCCAAGGAAGCGAGCGTGGTCCTGGTCTCGCCAACCGCCCGGGGGAGCCGGCTGGCCGGGCTGACGTTGCGCCAGAAGGGGATCGCCCTGACGGAGGAACGCTTTCCGGTTGTGACAGTGGACGGCTCGGATTTGAGCCTGGAGGATTGCGAGGTGAAAAGCGGATCGGGGCACGGCGTGGCGGTGATCAACGGCGGGTTGAGCCGGTTGAGAGGGGTCCGCGTCATGGAGTGTGGCTGGGACGGCTTGTCGGTGTATGGAGATCAAAGCCGGGCCGATGTGAGCGGTTCCCGCTTCGAAGCCAATTTTCACCACGGGATCGATGCGTGGGACGGTGGGAGCGTGGACGTGCGAAAATCCCGCTGTTCGCAGAACGGCCTGGGCGGGGTGGTCCTGATGTCCCCGGGCGTGAAGTCGGTCGTGACGGAGTGCATCTCCGATCGCAATCGCGAGGTCGGGATGATGGTCGCGAACGGCAGCCACGCGGTGCTGCGCAGTAATCGGGCCGAGGGAAACCTGCTGGGGGGCATCCTGGTGGAAGGGGAGGGAACCACCGCAGTCCTGGAGGGGAACGTGGCGGAAAGGAACATACGAGTGGGGATCGTGGTGGACAAGCGCTCCACGCTCACGTCCTTCAAGGAGAACGTGGCGGAGGGAAACACCGGCGAACAACTCAGGTTGCAGGCGGAGATTCCCACGGAGGTGGTATTGCCGCCAGCCGTGCTCGAGATTCCTGGAAAGGCTCCGGTAGAGGCCTCGGGCGATCCCAAGTAAACCTGAATGGGGATGCGAGGGCCCGGTCCTGGCTGGATGGTGGCGGGCCAGAGAAATTGCTCGGGGAGAGGAATCTCTGGAAGGGAGAGCAGGGCCGGTCTCGGCTTCCGGCCCCCCCCGCCAATCGGGGTATTTCTGGATGGCCAGGGGGGGCGATTGAGGTAAGTTCCCGCCACACCGAATTAATGAAGGAATTCCTGATCCCAATTGCCGTCTTTGTCATCAGTTTCCTGGCCGTTTCCTGCGCGTCCACCGATTCCGGCGCCGACACGCGGACCATTTCAGTCTCGCCCTACAGCAAGCTATCGGACCGTGAGATCAATGCCCGTTACCTGGCGCGGCTGCTCGATCTGCAGACCCTGAACAAGGAGATGGAGAGCGCAAACCAACGGCGGGATTTTGCGGCAGTGCACACCAAAGCGAAGGACGGTCTCGCCAAGGCCGAAGATGCCAGGAACCTCGCCCGCTACATCGATGATCCCGAAACCCGCAAGGAGCGGCTCGGCGGAATCAACAAGATCATCGCCGATCTCGAACACCTCATGCACATCACGTCTTAGGGTGGCTTTCCCTGCGAGCGGGCCCCGCCCGGGAGAGACCCCTTGATGAATCGCTCCGGGCCTGCTTTGTTAGGGGCCGGATTCCTGCGCCTGCCGGGCCCTGGCCGGAGGCAGGACAAGGCGACGCCATGCGTTACGCGATCTTTTCAGACATTCACGGCAACCGCCAGGCGTGGGAAGCGGTCCTGGCGGATATGGAGGCTTCGTCGGTCCACGTTTACGTGTGCCTGGGGGATGTGGTGGGCTACGGGCCCCGACCGCAGGAGGTGCTTCGGGGGATCCGGGCCCGGACCCAGAACATGGTGGTGGGCAATCACGACGCGGCTGCGGCCGGACGGATCGATACCTCGCTATTCAATCCGGTCGCTCGCAAGGCGATCGAGTGGACTCGCGGGCAACTCGACGAAGAGTCCCTCGCTTTTCTGTCGGCGATGCCGGTGGGAATCGCGACCGAAGAGCTTCTCTTCGTGCACGCCGAAGCCGTCGACCCGGGACGCTTCGGATACATCGATGACGCGGCCACCGCACAGCAGAATTTTGCGGCGAGCAATCATCGGGTCACGTTTGTCGGCCACACCCACACACCCGCCTTGTTCCGCTTGGAAGAAGACGGCTCGGTGGTGCAGCTTCCGGACCAGGACTGTATCCTGGAAGCCGATCGGCGCTACATCGTGAATGTCGGTTCGGTGGGGGAACCTCGCGATTTCGATGACATCCGGGCTCGCTATGTGATTTACGATGCGGATGCGCGAGGGTTGTATTTCCGTCGTATCGGATTCGATCCCGAAGCCTACCGGGCCGACTTGCTCGCTTCGGGGTTGGAGCTGAAGCCCTTTTTCCTGAAGATTTTTGATCACCAGCAAGCTGCGGACGAGGAGGCGGCCCGGACCTTTGCGCCCGGCATCGCGGCGTCAGGGGAAGCGGGATGGGAGATTGGAGTGGGAATGCGGGACCTGGTGGTGCCCCTCGGCCCGAACAGTGCTCCGTCCTCGACCGCCCTGCCGGGGCCCGAACCCATCCCCCCCCGTGAACGTCGCGGCGCGAGGGCGGTGGCGATCCTGATTCCCGCCCTCGCAATTTTGATGGCGGTCGGTGCGGTGGTCGCCACCTGGTTGCGCGACCAGCCCGCCGATCCCGAGAATCCCGCGGTGAACTCCATCAAACCGGCCGGGGACGCCGTGGCCTACCAATTCGTGGGGCCTCCCGTCGAGGCGAGCCCGGGGCCCGCTGCGGAGGCGAGCGAACCGCTTGCCGGTCCGCGCCCCGGGGAGGCGGAGGAATCGGATCCGCCCGCGGTGGCCGTGGTTCCCGCGCCCGCGCCCGCGCCGGATCCCCCGGCGCCGGAACCTGCTCCCGCGCCGGCTCCGAAATTCGTGAAGCCGCCGATTCCTCCGGAGCCCGAGAATCCCGCTGAACTCCTCGCCCTGCCGGTCGGTCTCGTCTTTTATGCGCCGTTCGACGAAGACGAGAGCGCCTTGACGGCGGACGACATGTCCTCCGCTGGGCGTCATCTCGACGTCGCAAGCGCCATGCCCGGTGGGTTGGGCCAGGTCGGATTGGCCTGCCGGCTCGAGAAAGGTGGCGGGGCGGTGACCTCCGAGGCCAAGCCCCTGCCGGAATTGATAGCCATCACCATATCGTTCTGGATCCGCCTCCCGAAGCCGACCGCCGAAGAGAAACCCGCCGAAGAACCGCCTCCCGACGAGAAGCCCGCCGACGAGAAGCCCGCCGAAGAGAAACCCGCCGAAGTCAAACCCGCCGAAGTCAAACCCGCCGACGAGAATCCCGCGGATCCGCCTCCTCCTGCGCCGCCCGTGAACCTGGTATCGATCAAGGACTACTGCGAGGTGCGGCTGGAGAACAACCAGGTGGTGGCCAACCTGGATCGCGCGGGCGAGGAGACGCGAGTGGCGCTTCCGCAGGACAGCGAGTGGCATCACGTCCTGGCAGAGAACGGGGAAGGAATCACCACGCTCTGGATCGATCACCTGTCAACCGCGGATCCGACCAGCGAATCGCTTCCCGCGGTGCCGCCGGGGCCGGTCGCGGTGCAGATCGGAGCGACGGAGGCCGACTTTTTCATCGACGAAGTCGCGATCTGGGACCGGAAATTCACCCCGGGCGAACGGCAGAACCTCTACCGGTGCGGCAGGCTCGGTTCGCCGATTTTGACCCCGACGGAAGTGATCGCGCACTGGGGTTTCGACGACGGGAAAGGAACGCGCGTGTTTGCCGATGCGGCCGGACGACATCCCCTGGGCGCCTACCGGGGCTGGAGGCAGGTGAAGGGGATTGCGCCCGATCCGGTTCCGCTCAACCTGAAGGCGAACGCCTTTGGAGCGCAGGTGTGGCACGTCGCGGAGCGGCCGGATGAAGGGGGGTCCTTCCAGATGAAGCCCGATGCCGCCTTCACCTACGAGGGCTGGGTAAAATTGGGCGCGAATACAGCCGGAATTCTCGGGGGCACAACCGCGGGAGGCGACGAGAAGGGAGGATCCGGATGGCGCCTCGCGGCGGTGCGAGACAAAAGCGGTCATGGGCTCCTGGCCTTCATCTACGAAAATGGTTCGGAGAAGGTGCAGGCCCTTGGCAAGGATCTCCCGCTCTATGACGGGTTACCACATCACTTTGCCGCGATCTGGAATCCGATGGACTCGCCGACCCACGGCAAGATGCTGCTCTACCTCGACAACGCGGAGGTGGCCACCGCTTCTCTCGCTCTCTCGAATCTCGCTCCGCTTTCCGGGACGCCTTTCCGCATCGCGGTGAAACAGAATGCCATCATCCTCGACGAACTTCGTTTCTCGTCGGGCGTCCTGAAGCCGGACTCGTTCCTCACGGGCGGCTCGAGCGCCTTCGCTGCGGACAAGGCGGACAATCCCATTCCTCGAGGCGAATCCATCCTGAGACGCAGGGATCGCGAGGCGCGAGAACGGAAGAAGAAGTAGGCCGAGGAGAGGAAAAGCGAGAAATAGGAAAGGAACGCGGACGTCGGGAAGGAGAAGACCGAAGAGGAAGAAAAGCGGAACAGGAAGAGGCCGGGCCTCGAGATCGCGCCACGAACCGGCCCGCGCTGAGGATCAACCCCCGAGCTCCCGCACCAACTTCGCAAAGAACTCCGCGCCGCGCTCCAGTTCCGCAATCTCGATGAACTCGTCCCTGGTGTGGGCCTGGTCGATCGAGCCGGGGCCGAGGCACACGCTCGCAACGCCGCCGTCGTTCAACTGGGCCGCATCGGAGAACCACGGGGCACCCACCAGTCGGGAGTCGGGGTGGATCGCACCCAGGCGCTGCAGCCACTCGTGATCGGCGGAAACCTCCATGGGAGGATTCTCGGTGGGCCGCGTCACCTCGAGCGGGAGGCCGTGCTCCGACACGAACCCCTTCACGAAGTCCAGGGCGGTGCCGTCCGCAACCAGGTCGGGGACGAAGCGGATGTCGAGCTGGGCCGTGGCGCGGTCCGGGATGATATTGGGGCGCGTGCCCCCGCCGATCATCCCGACGTTGAGGGTGGAGGACCCGAGGACCGGGTGGGTGAAGGCCTGCAGGCGGACCGCCAGATCGCGTTCCAGCACGTCGAGAGCATGAACCAGTTTCATGATGGCGTTGTCCCCCCGCTCCGGTTGGGAGGCGTGACCCGAAATGCCCGTCGCGACCAGGGTGACCCACAGCGAGCCCTTCGTGACCCGCACCACGTCGAGGGAGGTGGGCTCTCCCGCGATCGCGAACTGGTACTCCGACCCGTGGTGCTTCACGAAGTGCTTCGATCCCCACTGGTGCGATTCTTCGCTCATGAAGGCCACGAAATCGACTGCGATCGGGAGATCCGCAAGGCGGTCCCGGTTCGCGAGGAGGCCCCAGATCATGGCTGCCATGGGGCCCTTCGTGTCGGAAGCACCGCGGCCCCAGAGCTTGCCGTCGCGAATCTCGGCCGCGAAAGGATCGATCGTCATGCCGCCCACTCCCACCGTGTCGAGGTGCGGCCCAAGCAGAATCCGGGGGCGCTCCTCCGGTCCCGGACAACGCGCAATCAGGTTCGGCCGCCCGGGGTGGACCTCTTCGAGAGTCACCGCGAATCCGGCATCTCCCAGGAACTTCGCCAGCCAGTCCGCGAGCTGCTGTTCGCCGCACCGGTCTGTCCCTGGGTCGCCGTCCGGATTGACGGAAGGAATGCGAACCAGTTGCTGGAGTAACTCGCTGACCGCTTGCACGAAGGCCAGTTCAACCGCGCCCCCCTTCATTGTGCAAGCCCTACCACGCCGCGCCGCTCCGACGGGTCCGACGTGGAGTTATTCCTGCAGGTAGAGTTTGATGAGGAGCTGCACGGCTTGGTCGCACTTTTGGAAGCCTTCCTGGGCGCCGCTGTTGCAGGCCGCCACCGCTGCGAAGTCGCGGTTGGGGGCCAGCCAGATGACGCTGAACCACATTGTGTTGGAGCCGGTGTGATTGAGGGCGGGGCCCTGCGCCCAGGGCTTCGTGTCGACGCCCCAGCCGAGGGCGTAACTCTCGCCCTGGCGGCGCGGCCGATGGAGAAACTCGAGTTCTCTCGTGGTCAGGAAGCCGCGGGGTCCATGGCCGAGGTGGGCGCGGGCGTACCGGGCGTGATCGATGATGCTGCAATGCACGAGGCCGGCCGGAGCGATGGCATTCGGGTTGTCCCCGCTCGGTTCAGGATCGATGGGAGTGAGCTCACCGCTTTTCGGGTCGGGACGATGTCCGAGGGGCTGAGTGAGGGATCCGTTCTTCCCCGGAGCGCGGAATCCCGCCGAGCTCATCTGCAACGGCTTGAAGACGTATTTGGTGAGCAAGTCTTCGTAGCTCTTTCTGGCGGCGCGTTCGAGCATGGCGCCCCCGAGCGCGAAACCGGTATTCGAATACTGGTATCCCTTCCCGGGCGGGTAGGCGGGCTCCCAGGCCAGGGCGATCTTGGCCAGTCCTTCGCGGTGCCTCACGGGCGGACCCTTGAGTTGCCACAGCCGGGTCCAATCCTTCGCCGGAACATCACGGGGAAACCCCCCGGTGTTCGAAAGCAACTGTTCGAGGGTGGTCTTAGAAAACTCCGGGTGGATCTTCATACCCCGGAAGGACTCGTCGATAGTGGTGTCCCAACCGATCTTCTTCTCGCGCACCAGGATGGCCGCCAGGGTGGCCGTCATCGACTTGGTGTTGGAGCCGATGTGAAACTTGTCCTCGACGGTGACCACGGTCTTCCGGCCGGCCTTCCGAACGCCGGTGGCGCCGGCCGCCACGATCTCGTCCTTCACGACTGCCGCCGCGGCGAGGGCGGGGACCTTGCTTCCCGCGAGGATCCTGGCGAGCTGTTCCGAGATGTCGGCCCGCGGGGCCGCCGGGAGCGGGGCCGCGAGAGCGAGGAAGATGAGGGTGGCGAGTCGCATCGCGAAGGTGGATGAAATTTGCACCTACCGTTTAACCGGCAGGGGGCGCCCGACCAGGATCCCGGCGTGCTTTTTGAACTTGTGGAGATAGGCCGAGATGGTGCTGTCGATCGTGACCTTTTTCGTCGTGGTGCTGGCATGCATGAAACGGCGCTTGCCGGCCTGGTCGACCAGGATGATGCCGACGTGCGAACAGTACGATCCGTTGTCGTTGCGGGCGATCCCGATGATGTCGCCGTTTCGCAGCTTCGCTTCGATGGCGGCCACCTTCGATTTCGGAACCATGTGGACCGCGGTCCGGTTGAGGCGTTGCTCGTGCTGCGCCATCCCGGGCCGCAAGCCCGGATTCTTCTTGAGATAGCGGTAGGACTTCCAGAGGCGCGTCATCTCCCCGCACTGCGGCGGCATGCGCACGGTGGGAAACTTGCGGGTGAGGTCGTCGATGTTCCCGCGCTTGTCGTTGTCGATGTACCACTCCGCGAGGTAGTGGATGCGATCGAGATAGTTCCCGCGGCAGACTCCTCCGCGGTAGCGGGTCCACTCGATCTGGTCGAGGAGATCCTTCGGGGCGTAGGTCTTCTTCGGGATCTCGAGCATGCGCGCCATCCCGAGCGCGATCTCGAAGAACGTCCAGCAGTCCTGGCCCAGAAAGTTGGCGGAGGGCGACTCGACCCGGTCATCGATCTCGAGGGTGAAGCCCTTGTAGGGTGTGCCCTCCAGTTCCAGGGCGATCTTCACCATGCGGTCCCCGATCGCGAGCTTGCGCCAGTTTTCCTTCTGCGCCTTCGCTGCCATGGCCTGGAACTTCGCGGCGCCGCGGAAAGTGGTTTTTAGAGAAAGCGGCTGCTCGGCCAGGGCCGTGGCGGCAGCCAGGATGGTGGCGAGGAGGACGATTCGCATCACTCCGGTAACATACTCGGTGTGAAGAGAAAATGAACGGTGAAGTTTTCCAGTGACCCGCGGGGGGTAAGCGGACTAAACTTAGCCTCCTGTCCGTGGCGGGGGCGGGCGGGTAGTCTGAAGGGATGGCTACGAAATTGACCAGGCCCCGGAGGGGGCGAGTCGGGCGCGTCGTTGACGTGCAGTTTGTCGAGGTGGAGTTCGAGGCGCCAGTGGGGACGCGGATGGTGATCGAGTTGGAGGGCGGCTTGCGCCTGGTGCTCGCCGACGAGCGGGCGATCCCGCTGGCCGCGGCCTTTCTGGACTATCTGGCTGGGGAGCAGACCTGGAAAGGAGGTTGCAGGTGATCGGATTAGGCACGGCTGCGTTGAAGATCTTTGTGGCGTTGGAGCCGCAGGATATGCGCAAAAGTTTTCAGGGGCTCTCGGAGTTGGCGTTGGAGCATCTCGGCGAGCAGCTCAGTCGCGACGCACTCTTTGTCTTCACCAACAAGCGCCGCACTCGCATCAAGCTGCTTTACTTCGATGGGACGGGGCTGTGGGTCGCGACGAAAAGATTGGAAAGTTCGACCTTCAGTTGGCCTGCGCCAAGCAAGCCGGATCAGAAGAAGTTGAAGCTGACTTCCGAGGCGTTGCAATTGTTGTTGGATGGGGTCGATCTGCGGGGAGCCGAATTGCGTCCGTGGTATGGACGGGAGTAGTTATTAGAATGGGAATGGGTTGTGTGTGCAGAACTTTGTCAAAGGTGACGGTGCAGAGTGCCGTCACCTTTTTCTTTTTACCGATCCCCACATCGGGAAGGCGGTGAGATAAAAAACTTTTTCTTCCATCCATTGGACGGACATTTTGTTAGAGTGTTGCTTATGCCGAGGGAAGAGTCGCCAGATGGCCTGCAAGGCATCCTCATCCGCCTGGATGAAGGTGGAAGCGGAGTTGGGATTGACAAAGGAAAAGTTGGCGGCAGCGAGGGCGGAGTTGGCGTTGAAGGATCAGCTCATCGAGGCCTTGCAGCAGCGCTTGTTTGGCTCGAAGTCCGAGCGGCTCGATCCCGCGCAGTTACAGTTGTTGCTGGATGCGAACGCGATGGGAAAGCCGGAAGCTCCTCCGCAAGACGGCGAGGCCGCAGCGGAGGAGCCAGAGCCGGGACAAGGAAGCGCAAGACCCCGCCGCAGGAAGGCTGATCGCTTTCCGAAGAATCTCAAGGTGGTGATCGAGAACGTGCTCGTGCACCCGGAGGTGGAAGCCAATCCCGAGAACTTTGAGGAGATCGAGGGCGAAGAGTATCACGACGAGTTGGAGGTGGTGCGCCCTCAGTTGTATTGGCGGCGCACGGTTCTTAAAAAGCATCGTTCCAAACTCGATAAGACCCGGCCACCGTTGAGGGCCCGGGCTCCGGTGCCCACCTTGCCCGGGACCTTGTGCGGGGCCGGTCTGGCGGCCATGATCGTGGTCGATAAGTTTTGCGATCATCTGCCTTACTACCGGCAGTCGCTTCGCATGTGGCGCCGGTTCGAGGCGCAGATCGGACGGCAAACGCTGGGTAGCTGGGCGCACGCGGTGGCAGGGCATCTCGGCGTGATTGGCGAGGCCATCAAAGATGAACTTTTTGAAGCGAGCTGTCTCGAAGTAGACGAGGCCCCGATGCGTTATCTCTGTCCCGGTCACGGCAAGACCAAACAGGGCTACCATTGGGTGTATCTCGACGCGCGCCGAAAGATCGTGCTCTACGACTGGCAACTCGGGCGGGGACTCGATTGTCTGTTGGAGATCATCGGCCTGGATGAAGAGACCGGGATGACTCAGTTTCAGGGGACGATCCAATGTGACGGTTTCAGCGCGTATGAGGCGTTGGTAAAGCGTTACGGAGGGATCGTGCTGGCGGGTTGTATGGCGCACATCCGGCGCAAGTTCTTCGAAGCGCGCAAGCAGTCGCCGGAAGCAGTCCTGCCGATTCTGCTGGAGAACCAGAAACTCTACCTCATCGAGGAGCAACTGCGCATGACGCAAGCCCCGCCGGTGTGCCGTGCGCTGGTGCGTCAGGCGCGCAGCCGGCCGGTGGTGGAAGAACTTTACGGCCGGATCTTTCAGGAAAAAGAAAGCGCCCTGCACCTGCCCGCAAGCAACCTTGGGAAAGCGCTGAACTACGCCCTTGGTCAGTGGGAGAAGTTCTGCCGCTATCTCAGTGACGGCGAACTGGAGATCGACAACAACCTCGTCGAGAACGCGATCCGGCCGACGAGGCTTGGTGAGAAGAATTACCTGTTCTTCGGCAGTGCCGAGGCGGGGAACAACAACGCGCTGCTCTACACGCTGGTTGAGAACTGCAGGCTCAACGAGCTGGACCCGGAGAACTATCTGGAAGAAGTCATCAGAGCTCTGCCGGCTGACGCGACCGTCGAGCAAGCCGCCGAATGGACCCCGCGCCAGTACGCCGCCCGGATGGGTGCGAGCCAGGCCAGCGAGGCCGAGGGCGAGGACGCCGCCGGCGCGGCGTAAATCGAGAAGGAGGATTTTAAGACGCTTACCGCGGGGGCCACCCTGCAGAAGTTCGGGGCAAGCGAAAGTCAGGACCGTGCGTGCGAACTATTCGCGTGACAGCCTCCGCGCGCCGTCGCATTTCTTGCACTTCATCATCGACTGAACCCCTACGGAGAGTTCCTGCGGGGCGACTTGCGCTGGCAATGTTCGCCGCCCTTCTCTTGCCCTTCTCGAGGTTTTGGCCGCCAACCCCAACCCAAGAATCGGAAGGTCAAGAACCATGAAAAAAACATCTGCGGCCCTCTGCGGGTTCATCTCGGGCCTGCTGCTGGCGGCCCCCGCAACCAACGCCCGGGCCGGGACGGAGATCGTCCCCACGAGCTACTCCTTCGACTACAATATCCACGGCCCGGCCACATTTCCGAGTGTCCGCTACCCTGACGACGGGGCACCCGAATTGACCGATGGCTTCAAAGGTGGCAAGCCGCCGGCGGCCGACCTGTCCAAGTTCGTCGGCTGGCTGAACGACGGGTGGACGAGCACGCCGGGACCGAGCGAAGACTGGGCCGGGAACATCGACTTCGTGTTCAGCGGCGGCAACGAGATCGGTAGAATCGAAGTCAATACGATCCAGGACGTGCTCGGGAACATCGTCATTCCGGATGTGGCGATCTACTCGAGCCCCGACAGCAGCGACGGCTCATGGACCTTTCTGCAGGAGATACCGACCGCGGAATCGGCTGCCAACAACGATACCCGCAAGGTGGTTTCCTTTTCCGGGCTCGGGATCACCGCGAATCATGTCCGGGTCACCCTGAGCCATACCGGTCGGGCCAACACCGACTACGGGCCGTGGATTTTTTGCGACGAGATCGATTTTTTCGATCCTGTAGTGTGGACCCAACTCGGCGCCCGCCTCGACGGCGAGGCCGGGGGCGACTATTCCGGCAGGTCGGTGGCGCTCTCGGCGGACGGGACCCGCCTGGCGGTCGGGGCCCCTGAAAACGACGGCAATGGCGCGGACTCCGGCCACGTGCGGGTCTACGAGTTGGTTGGGGGCGCGTGGACCCAGCTCGGTGCCGACCTCGACGGCGAGGCCGCGGGCGACCGGTCCGGCGGGT
>CAUZKZ010000098.1:0-13981 GCA_963580345.1 Verrucomicrobiia bacterium
GGGATCGGACCGGAATCGAAACTTGTCGGAAAGAAACTGGCGGAAACAGCCCTGGCGAAAGCGGGAGTGAAAGTGGCGGAGTTGATTCGCGGGGACCGCATCCAGCGGTTGGAACGCGACATGGTTCTGGAGGTGGACGACGTGCTGTTGATCCGCGGCGACCTGAACAAGATCCTCGAACTCGATCGTGAACACGATATCACCATCACGGCCGACATGAGGGATGGCGGGGAAGAGGGGGTAAAGCGGGTGGAGATGACGCTTTTCGAGTTGATGATCGCTCCGGATTCGCCGCTCATCGGACGGACCTGCCAGCAGATTGGATTACGCGAGCACTACGACGTGATGGTGTTCGCGCTGCAGCGGCGAGGGCGGCACCACCAGCGCGACATTGCGGACCTGGAAATGCGAATGGGCGACATCCTGCTGGTGCGGGGAACGATGGAGTCGCTTGAGAATATCCGAAGCGAGGAGGCCTTTATCGTGCTGGAGGGAGTGCACGACGAGGTGATCGAGCGCCACAAGGCGCCGATTGCGCTGGCCACGATTCTCGGGGTGGTGCTGTTGGCGGCGTTTGGATTATTTCCGATCAGCGTGCTGGCCCTGGGCGGTGCCGTGGTTCTGGTTCTGGGCCGGGTCCTTACGCCCCGCGACGCCTACCGCGCGATTGACTGGCCGGTGCTGGTGTTGATTGCCGGGATGATCGCTCTGGGTCACGCCATGGACGAGACCGGGGCCTTGAAGATCGCGGCGGACGCCTTGTATTCCTCGGTCGGGCAATGGGGAGCGCATGCCACGCTGTGGGTCTTCTACTTCCTGACGTCGGCTCTCAGTCTGCTGATCCTGAACAAGCCGGCGGCGGTCTTGTGCGCGCCGCTCGGGATCGAACTGGCGGCGGCGCTGGACGTCAGCGCCATGCCGTTCATCATGGGCGTAGCCTTTGCAGCTTCGACCGCCATGGCGACCCCGATGGGATACCAGACCAACCTGCTGGTGTATGGGCCGGGCGGTTACAACTACCGGGATTTCGTCTTCTTCGGCATGCCGCTGAATATCGCGGTCGGCGTGATCGCCTGCCTGATCATTCCCCTGATCTGGCCCTTCTGAGGCCGGGATCTGGTGTGGCGGGTGCCCCCCGGGGGCTCGAGGGCATGACTCCAGAGTCATCATTTTCAAGGATTTGCACTGGAAGATACCTCAAATAGGGTATGTATTCTGATGAGAAACCATGGCGGCAGAAATTTTCATCGTCGGGCAGGGATTGGCTGGAACCTGCCTGGCGTGGCGGCTGTGGGATCGGGGAAGAGACATTCACCTGGTGCATCGGGGAGACCGGCGCGGCACCTCGCTGATGTCGGCGGGTTTGCTGACGCCGGTGACGGGACGGGGGATGAATCCCAGCTGGCGGCTCGACGAGTTTCTGCCGGAGGCGATCCACTTCTACCGGAGTGTGGAGATGGTGCTGGGGGAAACCTTTTTTCATGAGCTTCCGATCCTGAGGCTCTTTGCCAACGCGGGGGAGCGGGCGCGATTCGAAGAAAAGCGGGAGGAGTTGGCGCCGTGGGTCGGAGATGTGCTGGAGCGCACCGACTGTCTCATCCATGCTCCCCACGGGGGCGTGACATGGGTGGGGGGCGGCCGGTTGGATTCGCAACGATTCCTGGAGGCTTCGAAAGGCTACTTTCGTGAGGCGGGCTTTTTCGAGGTGCGGGAAGTGGATCTCGATATGCCCGATCCCAATGCGGAGGTGACGGTTCTTTGTGCCGGCGCGTCGGGCCTGGGGGCGGGTCCATTCGACTTTCTTCCCGAGCGCCGTGCCAAGGGCGAACTCTTGACGGTGCGCATCCTGGGATTCCCCGAGGAGCGCATCCTGAGCCGCAACGGGTGGTTGATTCCGCTGGGTGGAGGGTTGTTTCGCGCCGGAAGCACCTACGACTGGAATGACTTCACCGATACGATCACGACGGCGGGCCGCGCCCAGATCGAGGAGTTGATTCGCTCCTTCACGAATCTGCCCTACGAAGTGGTCGAGCATGTGGCGGGCGTGCGGCCCATCGTGCGCAGCAGCCAGCCGGTGATCGGCCGTCACCCGGAACAAGAGAACCTCGCCATCTTCAACGGGCTGGGATCGAAGGGGGTGCTGTACGCGCCCGGTGTGGCGGAGCGTCTCGCTTCCCATCTGGGCGAGGGAACCGAAATCGACGCGGACCTCAACGTGCGGGCGCTGGTGGTGTGAGGGGTGGCGATGCGGGTGACGGAACGGGCCCACGAGGCGGTGCGGGGAGTACTGAGCGCCGGGGAGACGGCGATCGATGCCACGGTAGGCAATGGGCATGACACGCTGTTCCTGGCCGAGTGCGTCGGCCCCGGGGGCATGGTGATCGGTTTCGATGTGCAGGAGGCCGCCCTGGAGGCCACCCGCCGGCGTTTGTGTGGGGCGGGGATCGAGGCGGAAAGGGTGCGGCTGGTGCGGGGGGGACATGAAGAGATGGGGCGGGAGGTGTGCAGGCCGGTCGCGGCAGTCATGTTCAATCTGGGATATCTTCCGGGGGGGGATCACGCCGTCACGACGCGGGCCGGCACGACGGTGAGGGCCCTGGAGCAGGCCCTGGGGGTGCTCCGGCCGAAGGGGATTCTCAGCGCGGTGTGTTATCGCGGACACCCGGGAGGTGCAGCCGAGGCCGCGGCGGTCTGCGAGTGGGCGGCCGGACTCGAAGCCGTCGAGCTGAGGATCAGCGGCCGGGACGAGAGCGAAGAGGGACCGTTCCTGGTGCTGGTGAGGCGCCCGTAGCGGCGGCGCCCTGCCACAGTCGATGGAAACTGCCCACCACGGGCGGCCGTCGCCACGGTTCAGGAATCGAACAACTCGTCGTCCTTGAAAAAGCGTGTCAGTTCGGCCTGGGCGCTCCCGGCGCTGTCGGAGGCGTGGCAGACGTTGCGCATCTTGGAGTCGGCGTCCTTGAAACCGAAGTCACCGCGAATCGTGCCGGGGGCGGCCTTGGTGGAATCGGTGGGGCCGAGGAGTTCGCGCACGCGGTCGATGACGTTTTCTCCGGTCAAGGCCAGGGAGATGATGGGGGTCTCCTGCATGAAGGCCAACACGCTGGGGAAGAACGGCAGGTCCGCGATGTGGGAGTAGTGCTCATTGAGCAGCTCTTCGGTGGCCGACAGCATCTTGATGCCGCGAATCTTGAAACCTTCCTCCAGGAACCGCGCGAGGACGGTGCCGACGAGATCCTTCTTGATCGCGTCGGGCTTGAAAAGGATGAGCGTGGTTTCGCTTGCCATCTGGGTGGGGGAGGAAAGCGGAGGGGAATGGAGAAGTCAAAGGTCGAAGGCCGGAAAGTCGATGGTCGGAAGCAGCGGGCGGCATCCGTGGTCGGACCCCGGAATCTTGAGCTTCGACTCGCTCCCTAAAGCGGCCGGGCGTAGGTGTCACAGCGGTTGTGCCAGCCGGCCGTCCAGCGTTTCTCGCCCCGCGCGGGAGGGGAGTTTTTGACGCGGAGGTCGAGGCGGCGCTTGGCGGAAGCTGCGAACTCGCGGGCGGCGGCCTGCCCGGCGGGGGCTGCACGCATGTCCATGAGGACCCACATCAGTCCCCAGCCCTGGCCTTTGTACTGTTCACGCGGGTTGGTGCCGTCACCCTTGAAATTGACGTAGTCGATCAAGGCGTAAGTTCCGTTCGGCGTGGTGGCGACCTTTTCGTAGTTCGCCCTGATGCGGGCCCGCTGGTTGGCCGGGGCAGCCGCCAGGACTTTCGGGAGAGCGGCGCGGGACTTTGCCATGATGAAATCGGTTTGCAGGCTGACGTTGCCGGCCAGCCACTTCCTGAGTCCGCTGAGGCGCTGGCCGCCGAAGTCCTTGTAGAACGAAGCGCGACTGTTCCAGGGGCAATCGGGCAGGAGGGCTGCGCCGGGGATTCCCTCCACTCCGCGGGATTGCGCGTAGCGGACAAATTCCGGAAACGTTTCGGTCCAGCGGCCGTTGAAGCCCTTCGGGTACCAGATGAAGTGGCCGATCCCGAGGGAAGGGAATTCCTCGCCCTCGTTCCAGTGCGTGAGGCCTTCCACCTTTCGGCCCGACTCGTTTTGCCAGATTTTCAGGCCAATGGCGCGGCGTTGGGCGGCGGAAAGGCTGGCCCCGGCCGAGGGCGCGGCCAAGACGGGAGCCTGCGGCGGAGTGGGAGGCTGCCCACCCGTCGGGGAACAGGCCGAGAGAAGGAGCGATCCAGCTCCAAAGATTCGGAGAACTTGCATGGCCGACTATAACGTGCAGGCTTCCGCTTCAGCAAGCCGGCGCGGAGTTATGAGCAACGTTCCCTGGGAAAAAGTCTTGAGCCTCACGTGGTTGGACGCCGTGAAATTCCTCGTGAGCGCCGCCATCATCGTCTTCGTCACGAAGATCCAGATTTTCCATGACCGACTCTCGGCGCTCTTGATCGCCCTGCCGCTCACCTCCCTGATCGCCATGATCTGGATGCGGGCCGAAGGGCAAGGATCGGACCGCATCGCGAATCACGCCGAGGGCACCTTCTGGTTCGTCTTGCCGACCTTGCCGATGTTCCTGGTCCTGCCGTGGATGCTGCGCAACGGATGGGGGTTCGGGGCGGCCTTGGTGGCGAACTGCCTGCTGACGATGGTCCTCTTCTTCGCCCTGGGCTGGATTTTGAAGGCTTTTGGGATCAGGCTGCTCTGAGGGTGGGAAGCCGCCGCCGGCCCCCTTTCGCGTTGAATTTCAGGTTCTAAGCACCGATCCGATTGAAATTTCTTGAATCTAGCGTTGATTCATGATTCGTGCTCCTCTCTGGAGCCGAAGAAGGCCCATTTCTCTACTAACCAGAAACCGACGGATGGAGGCAGATAACGTTATTCCCTTTCGCGAGCCGAAGCCGTCGTCTGGATTTAGCGGCGTTCCCATGAAAAGCGACTTAGTCGAGCAAGCTGCAGCACTTGTTCCCGATCCTCAGATCCTCATCAACATGGTCTCCAAGCGCGTTCAGCAATTGAATGCGGGCCGGGCGCCACTGATCGATACTGTTCCCAGCATGGGGGCAGCGGACATTGCGCTAATGGAAATCATCGAGGGAAAAGTCAAACTCTCCGAGCCGGCGGGGTAAGCCCACTGCCTGTGGGGCCATGAGTCGCGATGTCGCCACGAACAAGAAGGCGCGTCGCGACTTTAATATCTCGGAGATCTACGAGGCCGGGATCCAGTTGCGCGGGACGGAGGTGAAGTCGATCCGCGAAGGGAAGGTCAACATCTCGGACGCTTTTGTGCGTATCGAAAAACAGGAAGCCCTTCTCTGCGGCTGCGACATCCAGCCGTGGCAAACCGCCGGTGAGTACTTCCAGCATGCCCCGAAGCGTCCCCGCAAGCTGCTCCTCCACAAGAACGAGATCCTGAAACTGGCCCAGGCGGCCGACGAGAAGGGATACACGCTCCCGTGCCTTCGGATGTACTTCAAAGGCCGCCGCGTGAAGGTGGAATTCGGGCTCGGGAAGGGCAAGGCCCACGCCGACCAGCGCCAGGATCTCAAGAAGCGGGTCGAGATGCGGGAAGCGGAGAGGGAAATGGCCAGGTTCAACCGGAGGTGAAGGTGGCGGCGCTTTTCAAGCGCCCAGCCCGGGATATCCTCTGACACTCCCGCGGGCGGGATACGAGGGGTGCGATGGGGGACGGGCCTGGCGCTTGGAAAGCGCCGCCACGTTAAAGCGTCACTCCCGTGGCGGATAAAATCCCCGGCACGGTCCGCAGCTTCTCCATCACCTCGGGCTCCAGGGGCTGGTCGACTTCGATCACGGTGAGGGCATTGCCCTTCTGCTTGTTGCGGGCCAGGGACATGTTGGCGATGTTGACCATGGCTTCGCCGAGGGCGGTGCCGACAGCGCCGACGATGCCGGGCCGATCGTCGTTGGAGACGATGAGGAAATGCCCCGAGATATTGGTGTCGACGTAGAGCCGGTCGATTTCGACGATGCGCGGGGATTTGCCGATGATGGTCCCGGCGACGCGGTAGCGGGTGTCGCCTTTTCGAAGCTCGGCGACGAGGAGCTCGGAGTACTCGGTGGCGGCGTTGATGGTGGACTCCACGAGGTCGAGGCCCATCTTGGTGGCGATCGAAGGGGCGTTGACGATGTTGACCTGGCCTTCGTTGCAGGCGGCCTCCAGCAGGGAGGTGAGGGCGGTGCGGGCCACCAGCCCGGGGTCTTTTTCGGCGAAGGGCCCGTGATAGGAGAGGCGGAGGGAGTCGGGATTGGCGGGACCGAGCTTGGCGAGCATCTTGCCGAGGGCGCGCGCCAGATCGAGGTAGGGACCGATTTCCTCCAGCGCCGCGGCATCGAGAGAGGGCATGTTGATGGCGTTGCGAATCTCGCCGGTGGCGAGAAAGTCGCGGATCTGTTCTGCGATCTGGATGCCGACGTTCTCCTGGGCCTCCGCGGTGGAAGCGCCGAGGTGCGGAGTGAAGGCCACGTGTTTGCCCAGGCCGAAGAGCGGGTGGTCGGCGGAAGGCGGCTCCTCCTCGTAAACATCGAGAGCGCAGCCGGCGATGTGCCCCCCTTCGATGGCGTCCTTGAGCGCGACTTCGTCGACGAGGCCGCCCCGGGCACAGTTCACGATAAGGGCGCCCTTGTTGAGGAGGGCGAGCCGTTTTGCATCGAGAATATGGCGCGTATCGTCGGTGAGGGGTACGTGCAGGGTCACCACGTCCGCGCCGGTCAGGGCGGCGTCGGGGGACTCCGCGAGTTCGACCTTGAGCTGGTCGGCGCGGGCCTGTGTCAGGAACGGGTCGTAGGCCACGACCTGCATGTTGAAGGCCTGCGCGCGCTTGGCGAACTCCGCCCCGATGCGTCCCATCCCGATGACCGCGAGGCGCTTGGAGTTCAACTCGATCCCGGCAAAGGCCTTGCGGGCCTCTTTGAAATGGCCCTTGAGAACCTCGGCGTGGGCGGGGGCGATGTTGCGGGCGGTGGCGAGCATGAGGGTGAAGGCGTGCTCGGCGGTGGAGATCGTGTTCCCGGTGGGGGTGTTCATCACGATCACGCCGTGAAAAGTGGCGGCGTCGCGGTCGATATTGTCGACGCCCACCCCGGCCCGGCCCACGGCACGAAGCCTGGGGGCCCTGGCGAGGACCTCGGCGGTCACCCTGGTCTGAGAGCGGACCACCAGGGCGTCGTAGTTTCCGATAGTCCCGAGCAGTTCCTCCGGCGTGAGCCCGGTCCTGAAGTCGGCGGTGATCTCGGGGTGGGCGTTGAGAAGCCCAACGCCGTGCTCGCTGATCGGATCGGAGACAAGGACGCGGTAGCTGGCCATTGGTTTCGGCGCGGCCTTACGTCAGACCGGCGAGAAAGGCAAGGACGGGAGGGAAATACCCACGCGACGCACTACCCCGGGGATCCGCGGCGTCCCGGCTCACTTCGCGGACTCGAACAGGATCGAGACCGCCAGATTCGGGGATTTGTAGACCGGGATCTCGCTGCCGAACTTGAGCGGGAGTTGCACTTTGACGAATTCGAGGGGGCTCTGGGAGAGCGGCTTCTGCGCTGAGGACGATGACACGAGGTGGCTCGTGTCCCGGATGCTCAGATTGAAATGGGGCGGCCTTTTGCCTTGGGCCGGGTTGGCCTCGATCAGGGCGATCCAACCGAGTTTGGTCCGGTCATGGAGCGGCAGCGTCACGCTGCCGCGCGGGCCAGCCAGGTAGGAGGTGAATTTGCCCGGGATATTCGAACCGCTTTGACGGAGAATGACGGTCACGGCGGTGATCGCCTCGGGAGCAGCCTCCGGCCTCTTCTCCGCATCCTGGGCGGAAAGCGGGCCGGCCGTGATGAGGGCGATTAGAAGGAAGTGGGACTGTGACTTCATCATGAGACGAGAGGGCAGATGTCATCTGTAATCAAGCCCGGAAGACACCGCCCGGCGCGGTAGGCGTGCCACCGTGGAGCGGCCGGAGGCCGGTCTTGACGGCGGAACGGGTTCTGAAACAGTGCTCGGCAGCGATTCGAACCATGAGCAAAGACAGCGCATCGAACGGCAATCGGAAGTATTCTTCCATCGTGTTGGACGGGCCGGACCGGGCGCCCAGCCGGGCCATGTTGTATCCGGTGGGGTTCAAGCGGGAGGACTTCGGCAAGGCCCAGGTGGGCGTGGCCTCGACCTGGAGCCAGGTCACGCCGTGCAACATGCACATCGACCGCCTGGCGCGGGAGACTGCAAAGGGAGTGGATGCGGCGGGCGGGAAGTCGATCATCTTCAACACCATCACGATCTCGGACGGGATCTCGATGGGGACGGAGGGGATGAAGTATTCGCTGGTGAGCCGCGAGGTGATCGCGGACTCGATCGAGACGGTGGTGGGCTGCGAGGGCTTCGACGGGATGGTGACGATCGGAGGCTGCGACAAGAACATGCCGGGCTGCTTGATCGCGATGGCGCGGCTGAATCGGCCCGCCGTCTTTGTCTACGGCGGAACGATTCTGCCTGGCTGCGCCACGGTGCACGGCGAAAAGAAATCGCTCGATATCGTCTCGGTCTTCGAAGCGGTCGGGAAGCACGCCAGCGGCGATTATTCGGATGCGGATTTGCAGGCGGTGGAGGAAAACGCCATCCCCGGGGCGGGTGCGTGCGGCGGCATGTATACCGCCAACACGATGGCGAGCGCCATCGAGGCACTTGGAATGAGCCTGCCGAACAGCTCGGCGCAAGCGGCGATCGGGGACGACAAAATGCGCGATTGCTTCGACGCGGGGGCCGCCGTGCTGCGCATGCTGGAAAACGGGCTCACCCCTCGGGACATCATGACCAGGAGGGCCTTCGAGAACGCCATCACGATGGTGATCGCGCTGGGAGGCTCGACCAATGCGGTCCTGCACCTGCTTGCCATGGCGCACGCCGCGGAAGTGCCGCTGGGAATCGATGACTTCACGGAGATCGGGAAGAAAGTGCCCGTGCTGGCCGATCTGAAACCGAGTGGAAAATACGAGATGGCACCGCTGGTCGAAATCGGCGGGACGGTGCCGCTCATGAAGATGTTGTTGGAGGGCGGCCTCCTGCACGGCGATTGCCTTACGGTGACCGGCAAGACCATGGCGGAGAACCTGGCCAATTCCGATCTCGAGTATCCGGCCGGCCAGGACATCGTTCGCCCCCTCGACGACCCGATCAAGGCGGACAGCCACCTGCGCATCCTCTACGGAAACCTCGCGCCCGAGGGCGCGGTGGCCAAGATCTCCGGCAAAGAAGGGGAAACCTTCACCGGCCGGGCCCGTGTATTCGATTCCGAGGAAGAGGCCATGAAGGCGATCCTTGCCGGCTCGATCGAAGCGGGCGACGTGATCGTGATTCGGCGGGAAGGACCGAAGGGGGGACCGGGTATGCGCGAGATGCTGGGGCCGACCGCCGCCGTCATGGGGAGGGGGCTGGGAGACCGTGTCGCCCTCATCACGGACGGCCGCTTTTCCGGAGGCAGCCACGGGTTCGTGGTGGGGCACATCACGCCCGAGGCCCACCAGGGCGGTCCCATCGGGCTGCTGGTGGAGGGTGACGAGATCACGATCGATGCGGGCGCGAATCAGATCAACGTGAACGTGAGCGACGAGGAACTGGCGGAGCGAAAAGCGTCGTGGTCGCAGCCCGAGCCGCGTTACCGTCGGGGAGTGCTGGCGAAGTACGCCGCCCACGTGACTTCTGCGAGCGAAGGCGCGGTGACGGACGCGGGGTTGTAGCGTGGGTGCGCTTACCACTTGTCACGGCATAGCGAAGCGAAGAACGGGTTCGCCCTGCCCGAGCAGTTCCAGAGCCTGCAACCGGTGGTGGAGAGGAGCCGGTCAAGCGTGGGGTGCCGGTCTTGGCCGGATGTGGATGCGCTTGGCGCTTGAAAAGCGCCGCCACGTCTTCTCACCTGAAAGCAAACGCGGCGCTTACCGGACGGTGGTCCGATCCCAGGCTCGGACCGATCTGCCGGCCCGTGCAGGCCAGGTCTCGACTGTGCAGGATGTGGTCGATGCCGATTGAGAAGAGAGGGTGATAGCGGTTCCAGGTGGACTGGAATCCCCGCTTGTGGCCTGTGTCCTGGAGGGAGGTTGTCTCGATAAAGTCTCGGAAGAATGGCGACCAGACCGTGGCATTGAAGTCGCCGAGCACGACGGTGGGTCGATCCGACCGGGCCGCGAGACCGGCCAGCGATTGGAGGTAGGCATTTCGTGAAGCGGCGCCCGGAGCGCCCACCGGGGGAACGGGGTGTCCTCCGATCACATGCACCGATTTGCCGTGCAGGGACACAAGAGCCTGGACACACGGGACCCGCGAGCCCTCGACCGAGAAGAATTCGTGCGACTCGATCGGGTGCCGGCTGAAGAACGCCATGCCGAAATTGTCTCCCCGGGGGGCTTTGACGAGGTAGGGATACTTGGCCTGGAGCGGGGCGAGGGCGGCCAACCAGTTGCGATCGGTTTCCATCAGAAGGATCATGTCGGCGTCGCTGGCTGCGAGGTAGCCGAGCACCGCTTCGAACGCGTCGTTTGAAGTCAGGACATTGAATGATATGACCTGGAAATCCGGCGGGCCGGTGGCCGGGCGGTGGGCAGGAAAATAGTAGGAGAGAGCGAGGAGATTCGGGAGGAGACAGGCCAGCGCGGCGAGCGCGGGACGCCACAGCCGGAGAAGGAGGCCGGCCAGGGCGGTGACGGCCAGGCCGGCCGCGACCTGCAGCGGAAAATGCGTGAAGAGATCGCAGAGCCAGTGGAACCGCCCGAGGAGGGCCAGCAGGGTAGCTCCCCCCAAACCAGCCACCGCGAGCCACAGGAAGGGCGCGAGGGGGCGGCGGGGCGGGAACAGCATACCGGCTTAGTGGCGGAAGGCTCCAGGATGTTCACTCTTTATGGCGAGGGAATCGGCCCCGTCGTTGACCGACTGGGCGGTGTTAGGTTAAGATATCCTAAGTGATTAGGAGATTGCTGAGGGTCTCGTTCCGGTTCGTCGTGTTGCTGGGATTGCCGGCCGGCGGGGCGGTGGTGAATCTCGATTTCCAGGTCGGTCCGGGCCTGGGAGTCATGGCGGGCGGAGCGGGGACGGTCCTTCCCTCCGCGGGATCCTACTGGAATACGAACGGAGCGAATTGGATCCCGATGCCGCTGTTGACGAGCACGGGGGCACCGAGCGGCATGGAATTGGTCTCCGATTTCTGGAATGGCCTCCAGACCGCGGATGGGGATGCCCTCTTCGGCGACTCTGTTTCCGGCGATGCCACGATTCGTGGACTGGCTCCCGGAATTGGCTACCAGATCGTCATTTACGGCGCGGCCAACCTGCAGAACATCTACCGAGTCGACCAGGCCTTTGAGTCGAACTCCCCTGCCTACGGCGAGATCACCTGCACTTACGGGCACACCGTTCTTCCCGGGGTGGAAGGCTGCGACTACGTGCAGGGGATTGCGACCGCGGATGCGGAAGGGGAAATTACGGTACGCGTCTTTCCCGGGGCGATGTCGGGAATGCAAATCATCGCCAATCCCGAGCCCTCGGTCATGCTTCTCCACCTCATTGCCGGGCTGGGAGCCGGCCGGCGACGGAGGCATTGAGGGAAGTGCGCGCTATTCCTTGGCTTCCTTCGGGATGATCGTGACGCGCGCCGCGTTATTTTTGCCCAGGTACTTTTTCGCGAGGGCATTGACTTCCTCCAGCTTGATGGAGGCGTAGTCGGCGTCGCGACCTCGCGCCCACTCGAGCCGGTAGGGCTGCGCCTGCGACTGCGACATGACGGTGCCGAGCCAGTAGCTGTTGTTCCGCAGGGTCTTCTCGAGGTTGGACAGGATCGGTTTGATGGCCCGGTCGAGTTCGTCGGCCGTGGCGCCCTTCTCGGCGAGTTCGGCCCCCATCTCGACGATGATCTTGCTGACCTTCTCGGCGTCGTCGGGCTTGCCGAGCGACATGGCACTCAGGTTGCCGTAATCGAAGACCATGCTGGCATTGGCGTGCGCCTGCGGGCTGTAGGTGGCGCCGAGTTCCTCGCGCAACTTCTCGCGCAGGCGGTCGTCGAGGATGGAAGCGAGCACATTCAGGCGGCGGGTCGGCTTGATGTCGTCCTTGATGGGGGGGATCTTCCAACCCACCAGCGAGGCCGCCTTCGCGATCTTGGATTCGTAGCCGAAGCCCTTTGCGACCGGAAGGGTGGGGCTGTTGATCCGGCGCTCTTCCTCCAGGGCGGGCCTGGTGCTGGGGCGGACCGGGAGGGCGCCCACCGTCTTGAGCAGGAGCGGGATAGCGGCCTCGAGGTCGAAGTCCCCCACCATGCTGACCTCCAGGTAGGAGTCGAGCAGGTCCTTGTTCACCCAGGCCTTGGCGTCTTCCGCCGTGTAGGTCGCCAGCTTGGCGGCATCCGGCTTCGCGAAGCGGCCGTCGCCTCCGCGCATCCACTCCTGCATGTCGGCCATGGCGCCGTTGATGGTATACTTCAACTGCGTTTCGATCTTGGGCACCGCCTTCCGGAACTGGCGCACTGCTTCCTCGCGGTAGCCCGGATCGGTGAGACCGGCGCAGAGGAGCTGAAGCTCGAGTTCGAGATCATCGGGAGTAGTGCGTCCGCTCACCACGAAGGCGTCGTCGTCCACCTCGAAGAATCCGCCGACGTTCCGGCCCGCCAGGATGCGCTGCAGTTCGTCGATACTGTGCTTCCCAAGTCCGCCGGCGTTCACCACCATGCCGGTAAACCTCTCGAGCCCGGGCTTGTCCTTCGGCTGGGTGAGCATTCCGTTTCCGAACCGCAGTGTGACACTGATTGAATTCTTCTGGAAATCGGTGCGCTTCAAATTGACCCGGACATTGTTGGAAAGCACCAGCTGGGTGATGTCCATGTCTTCCAGGCGAGTTCGGGAGGTCACCTTTCCAGGCTTTCCAAAGTCGGTGTAGGCGAAGGACTGTGCCTCCTTCTTTTCGGGCGGATCGACCTTCACGGCGCGGCTCTTCTCGTAGAGCTCCTTCAGAATGGTCTTGCCTTTGTCGGGTGCGACCTTGGTGGTCAGGGTCAGGCTCAGGTCCTTTTCCTTCCAGAAGCTGCGGAGGGCCTGGTGGCACTTCTCGGCCGTGATGGTCTCGAGCGCCTTCTTGACGATCCGCAGGTTCTCTTCGGGATGCGTGAAGACGCGTTCGTCGTTGATGCTGCTCACGATGGCCATCGCCAGTCCGGCCGACTGGCGGGTGGGGGCCCGCTTTACGGCCTGCTCGGCCTGGTTGAGGGCGTGGGATTTCATCTCCTCCAACTCGGCCTCGGTGAAGCCGTACTCGAGGGCGCGGCGCAGTTCCTGCTCGAGGACCGCCACCGCCTCTTTCCACCTGCCCTCTTCCGGCGTGACATCGATCGATCCGAATTCGATGGCCTTGAACCACTGGTAACGCCCTGCACTGCCCGAGGAGATCGGGGAGCCTTTCTTCTTGGACAGGATATCGAATCGGCGGCCGATGATGGAGTTGGCGATGTTGAGCGGGGTGCGCTCGATGCGGGTTTTGACGTTGTCGGCCTTGCGCGGGTAGGGGTGCACGAAGGAAACGCCCAACTCGTCGCTGCTGACTTCCTTGTCGGAGAAGACCGCGGCCTGAAACTTGAAACCGCTCGGCACTTTGCCCAGCTTGGGCGCCGCTCCGGGCTTCTCGGGATTTTTCATCGAGGAGAAGGCCTTCACAATCCGCTGCTCGTACTGGTCCGGATCGATGTCGCCCACCACCACGAAGGTCATGTTCTTCGGAATGTAGTACTGCGAGTAGAAGGCTGTGAATCGATCCCGCTTGGCCTTCTTGATCACCTTCTCGATTCCGATCGGGAAGCGGTGCGTGATGAGGGACTCGGGCATCAGGAACTCGAACTGTTGCTTCATGAGCCGCATCTCGACCGAATCGCGCGAGCGTTTCTCGGAGAGAATCACGCCCCGCTCTTTGTCGATCTCCTCGGTCTCGAGGAGCGCCCCGTCCCCGAAGTCGCGCATCACGTCGA
>CAUZKZ010000099.1:0-13888 GCA_963580345.1 Verrucomicrobiia bacterium
AGGACCCAGCCCGCCCACCCGATCAGACCGACGTAGACCAGAACCCCTGCGACCACCGCCAGCGTCGTCTGCTGCTTCTTGCGCTTTGCCACCCGCTCCGCCCGCACGTCCGCTGGCAGCAGGTGGCTGGTCCGGACAGGAAGGACCGGCGCGGGTTTGGAGGCCACCGTGGCGGTGCCGCCGAATCCCTTACCCAGAGCTTCGAGTTCGTCGCCGAGCGGAGCGGGTTCCCCGTCCCCGATCCAGACGAAGCAGTGCTTCGGCGCGCGTGCAATCAATCCCTGGATCTGCAACTGCGAGAGGGTCACCTTGATCTCGCGGCCGGCGTCTTCCCCCAAATTGTTGGTGGCCAGCGCCTGGAAGTGCAGGGGCTGGCCTTCCTGGGCGAGGGCGAAGACCCAGCGTCCCAGTTCGCGCCACATGACCACTCCCTCCGAGGGAAGGGGGAGACAGCGGGCCGAGATGTCGAAGGCCTGCGGGGAGCGCTTCGGAAGGTGCCCCTCGGGCGGGGGCGCGAGCACCACCGGAAGCAGCAGGCTCTCTTCACCGCGGGACCCAACCTTGAAGTAGTCATTGAGGATCCCGGAATCGATTCCGGGACGCATCCCGAGCCGCTCCACGTGCATGCTGGCCATGTCGCCAAAGAGGGCCTCGTCGCTGGTCGGGGCCCGGAATGGCAAGGCCGAGACATCGCGCACCGGGAAGGCCATGGCCAGATCCCCGGCCGGCACCCCGTCGACGTCGAGGGCGCGATGTTCCGTGGTCCGCAAGGCCAGGCTGAGCCCGCCTCCGTTCATCCCCCTCCATGCCTCCCAGCCGTCGTGGCCGGGTAGCAACAGGATCTTTTCGCGCTTCTTCTTCGCCTTCGCACTCACGGCACCAGCTCCTCCCTGCGTTCGAGAATAGAAGGACGCCCGGTCCGGTTCCTCACGATCAAGGTGATCCGGCGACGAATATCGCCTGACCATCCGGTCGATTCAATCCGGATAGTCGGGTCATTGGCGCTCAGGCGGGGCTCCACTATGATCCGTTGGATGTCCGGAAGTCCTAACAAATCCATGACCTCAGCGCTATTACTAAATGGCAGATCGTCCTCATTCCCCCGGACCCCGTCGATTCCCACCACCCGTTCCGAAACTGCTTCGGCATCGGCCAGGGAGACCTCCGCGGCACGCGCGATCATCCCGGGCGGGGCCTCGTTGACGTCCAGTCCGCCGCTGCTCCAGATCGTGAACCACTCCCGCCAATTGGGATAGAGCTGCTCCAACTGGTCCATCCCGCGCACCAGTCGCATTTCGTCCAGCGAGTAAAAGGGCCGGTTGTAGGGCCGGTTCAGGAATCCCATCCCCTCGTAATCGGCCGCTTCCGCGCCGTTGAGCTCCTCGAAGTCATCTTCGTCCACCCAGTCCACGAGGGCATCCACGATTTCCTCGGCCTGGTCCAACTCCATCCCCCAATCGGCGAATATCTCCCGGAGCAACGGCTTGTCGGGCGGCGCCCCGTCCCCCCGATTCTGGAGGATGGCGTTGATGTTGAAACGCGCCCCTTCGGACTTGATTGACGCGGAAAAGCCGTAATTCCCCCCCTCAAAGTTCTGATGCAGAATGGGATCGGTGCGTTCCACGACCGGGTTGGCCGCCACTGCCAAGCCCATCTCGGCCAGTTGTCGCGCCTTGGTGCCGTGCACTTGCGCGGTAACGAGATCGACCTCGTAGTAGAGCAGGCGAACCGCGGTGAAAACTGCCAGGCTCAGAATCGACATCAGCCAAAAGACCGCCACCAAGGTGCTGCCGCGCTTGTGGGTATCGCTTCTCATCGTTTTCATCGGCCCGGAAAGGGTGGAAGGGGGGGGGCCGAGGGCGGGGGCCGGGGTGTCGTGGGATTCCCGGCTCCGGGGCGAGTATCGGGACGGGTTCCGCCCCCTCGATCGTTCCCTGGCCGGATCGAGGGGTTGGGTCCCGCACCCTCAGTCGGCTGATCCCCGGGCTGGGTCCCCTCGCCGCGCGCGGCGGGACCAGCCCGCAGCTGGGAGCGCATGACCGTCTCGGGATTCACTTTGGGAGGAATCCAGAAGTAGTGAATGATTTCTTCCCCGTTCCGATCGAAAATGACGTTCAGCTCGAGTTGCAGCGGTTGTCGTCCCCGCACATCCCACTCCTCGGTCCATTCCATCGTCCGCCCATCGAGGGCCCACCATTCGAAGCGCCACACGTCCCGCAGCAAGACGATCTCGGCAACCGGCTCCGCGTTCACGTTGGCCGTCGAATCGCTGTCATCCAGAATCGCGTCTTCGTAGTAGCGCAGGACGATGTCCAGGTCTCCGTCCCGCCGGAGGACGGCCGAGAGTTGGATCGCCTCGGCCGAGATCGCCTGCCCGGCCCACGAGAACGAGGTCGGAACGTTCTGAAACGTCAGGTCGCTCGTGTAGTGGGAGCCACCGTCTTCCCGCGTAAGCCGCAATTCCGCGTTACCCGGAAGTTCGGAAAGATTGCGCCCCAGAAAGGTGAAGAATGCTTCGTTCGAAATGGCCCGCGCCCCCTCTTCCGACATCGTGTTGGAGAGCGCCAGGCTTCCATTCGCCAAGGCAAAGACGCCGCGCATCAGGAGGGCTGCAATCGCAATCGCCAGCACCACCTCGAGAAGAAAATACCCCTTCTTATGGCTGATACAGTCTCGCATAACGCCAGGTTTCGGCACTGATCTCCTGCCACTCGTTGTTCTCCCACCAGACCGCTTTGACTTGAATCCGGAACATCTGTTGCAGCAACCGGCCTTCCTCATTTTCCAGTTCCTCCAAGGGCTCGATAGTGGTTTCGATCTCGATCTCCCGTTCGTCCAGGGTCTTGGTGGTTCTCCCCTCCTCAAGTTGAGGCAGCGACATCGCAGCTCGCAGCTCGCTGTCCAGCAACCGGGTCAACGACATCTCCAGGCGGGCCTCGCCCGCTATCTTCCCCACGCTGTTCAGCGCCATGCTCAGGGAAGTCCCCACGATCGCGAACAGCGTCAGCGCCAATACCACCTCCAGAAGTGCGAAGCCCCGGGGCGACTCTGTCTGTTCCCCCTTCACCTGATGTGCATCTCCTCCTCTTCCACCCGCGCCGTCAAGGGATGCATGTGCATGATAATCCAGTTGTCATCCTTCACGATCCTGATCGAGAGCGGCTCGCACAGTCCGGTGCTCTGGAACTGCCAGGTCAGGAACTCGTTCTTCCTCGGCTGCACCCACTCATCCTCACGCGTGCCCCAGCGGCGGACGGAGATCTCGACCTCGGTGCTGAACTCTTCATAGATTACCTCGTGGGTCTCCTGCTCCTCTTCCAGGCTCCACTCCAGGGGCCGGTTGAATTCGTCCACCTCGATCTTCTTCTGCACATCCGCTCCCAACAACTGCAGCTTGTTTTCCTCGATGCGGAGCCAGAACGGTTTCTGGTGCAGAACGGACATGGCGTGTCCCCGTGAGGACATGGCCTCGATCTGCGACGCGGTCTTCCTCAGCTGGCGCTCCTCCTCGCCGCTCGCGTAACTGATGGCGCCAATCCCCACCAGCACGCCGATCAGCACCAGCGCAATCATCATTTCCAGCAGGCTCATCCCTGCCTGCAGCCGAGGAGGAGGCGTGGTGTTATTCGAGATCCTGACTGCTGATATCGTCATCCGTGTTCAGTTCGCCATCCTCCCCAAGGCAGATGATCTCAAAGGTTCTCTGATCCTTCGAACCGGGATACTTATAGACGTACTCATCACCCCACGGGTCCTTCGGCAGCCTCCGGAACTGCTGCTTCCAGCGTCTCGGTTCCGGCGCCGAGGTCGGCTTCTCGACAAGGGCATCGAGGCCCTGTTGCTCGGTCGGATACATCCCCGCCACCATCCGGTAGGCTTCCAGCTTCGCCGAGAACTCACGAATCTTGGCCTCGGCGGCCTTGTCGCGCGCCGCGCCCGTAATCCCCCCGGAGAACGAGATGGCCGCCCCCAGGATCAGCGCGATGATTCCCAGAACGATGACCATCTCGAGAAGACTGAAGCCCCGGGCCATGCGCACCTGCCTCGGTTGACGCCCTTTATTCACTTTCATTAACAATACACTGTGTCGGTGGGTAATTTACAGCGATAGAAACGCCTTTCGACCGAAAAGTTGTCCCCCAATTTCGGGGAAATCCCTCCTTCATACCAGCGCCACGAACAGGGCCTATCGTCCCCGACGAGGCGGGACGGAAGAAAAATCCGTAGATTTCGCGCCTCGATCCTCGATTCGGATCACCCCTGCCGGCCTCAGGCTTCGTCGCTTGGGTCCTATTTTCACCGTTTGCCCCTCCATGGTTCCCGGCCCCTCGCGCCGGCTACGGAGTCTCGCCTGGCGGCCCGCCGAGCCTCGCACCGTACAATGATTGTGGCCTCCCGCTCGCAGAAGCGCGTTGACCAAGTCGCCTCCCTCGTCTACCGCCCGCGGCTTGAAATGAAGAAAGTCCTCCTCATTGGCGCCGGCGGGGTGGGCGGGGTCGTCGCTCACAAGTGCGCGCAGCACCCGGAGGCATTCGGCGAGATCGCCCTTGCCTCGCGCACCGTGGCCAAGTGCGACCAGATCGCCGCCTCGGTCCGCCGGCGCACGGGCCGGGAAATCGCCACTCACCAGGTCGACGCCGACGATGTCGCGCAGACCGTCGGGCTCCTTCGTCGGTTCGGGCCCGACCTTCTCGTCAACGTGGCGCTCCCCTACCAGGATCTCGCCCTCATGGACGCTTGCCTGGAAGCCGGCGTGAACTACCTGGACACTGCCAACTACGAACCGCCGGAGGTCGCAAAATTCGAGTACAAGTGGCAGTGGGCCTACCACCAGCGCTTCGAGCAGGCCGGGCTCTGTGCCCTGCTCGGCTCCGGCTTTGACCCGGGTGTCACCAACGTCTTCACGGCCTATGCCGCCAAGCACCATCTCGACGAGCTCCGCGAGCTCGACATCGTTGACGTCAACGGGGGAGATCACGGCCAGAGCTTCGCCACCAATTTCAACCCCGAGATCAATATCCGGGAAGTCACCGCTCCGTGCCGGCACTGGGAGAACGGCGCTTTTATCGAGACCCCGTCCCTCTCGGAACAGCGCAGCTTCTCCTGCCCGGAAGGGGTCGGCACCTTTTCGATTTATCGCATGTACCACGAGGAAATGGAATCCCTCACCCGGCACTTCCCCACCCTCCGGCGCGCACAGTTCTGGATGTCGTTCTCACCGAACTATCTCCGGCACCTCGAAGTCCTTCAGAATGTCGGCCTCACTTCCATTGAACCCGTCGATTACCACGGCACCGCCATCATACCTCTTCAATTCCTGAAGGCGATGCTTCCCGACCCCGGGAGCCTTGGGAAGGGAACCACCGGCCGCACCTGTATCGGCTGCATCGTCCGCGGCCTCCAGAACGGCAAGCAGAAGACCGTCTACCTCTACAACATCTGCGACCACGCCAAGTGCTTCGAGGAAGTCGGTTCGCAGGCCGTCTCGTACACCACCGGGGTCCCGGCCATGATCGGAGCCCGCCTCCTGTTGGAAGGATCCTGGAAACGCCCCGGAGTCTGGAACATGGAGCAGTTCGACCCCGACCCCTTCATGGATCTCCTCAATACCTGCGGACTCCCCTGGAGCATCGTCGAATCCGACCCCCTGGCCTGACCGCAACGGCCGAACTCAGCGTTCCGCCCGTTATCCTCCCCGCTGTACAAGGCAACCGGGGAGAGGGCGAACCTGTTCCCCGGGCTACCGATGTCCCTGTCATGTATCTGTCGGTCCATTGACGAACCGCCACCCCGCTCATGCACGAAAAACGAAAAAGTTTCCGCCCCATTCAAATCGCCTCCCCCCTGAAAAAGCAGACCGGGGAGATGGTTTACCAAATCCCCGGGCTACCGATGTCCCTGTCATGTATCTGTCGTTGCATTGACGAACCTCAAACTGGCCCATGCACAAAGATCGAAAAAAGTTTCCACCCCGATCGACTCGCCTCCCACCAAAAAAGCAGACCGGGGAATTGGTCTACCAAATCCCCGGGCTACCGATGTCCCTGTTTTGTATCTGCTGAATACTGAACCTGCGTTCATCTCCATGACGACTCATTAGCTGCCTCATGCGCGAATCCGCCGTTTTTTTCGCGCCGGGCGTGTAAACCCTTGGAAGTATCAGCCTTTCAGCGCGCAGGCCCGCTCGATGACGGCCCGCACCGCCGCGCCGAAACGTTTACGCCTCGAATTCGATCCCGGCACGGTGACCGGATGGTCGCGCCGGCACCCCGGGGGCGCTCGCTGCGGCGTCATCTCCGGGATTGCGCTCCCTCGCCAATTCCCCAAATTGCCGCCCGTGCCGGCCCCCTCTCCAGCCTACGTGATCGATCTCGGCGTGATCCGCGCCAACTGCGAAGTTCTCGCCGAAATCAAGCGCCGTTCCGGTTGCCAAATCGTCCACGCCCTCAAGGCCTTCGCCGTTCCACAGGTCTTCCCGCTCCTGCGCGAGTATCTCGACGGCTGCTGCGCCTCCGGACGCTGGGAAGCGCAACTCGCCCACGAGTTTTTTGGCGGGCACATCGTGACCTGCGGCCCGGCCTACACCGAAGCCGATCTCGGCCTGCTCGCGATCAGCTCACGCCTCGATTTCAATTCTGTCCGCCAGTGGGAGGCATGGCGCGACCGCATCGCCGACCACCCCCGTTTCCGTAGTGGCGATCTCCGGTGCGGTCTGCGGATCAATCCTCGCTGCTCGACCGGCCCGGTGCCGCTCTACGATCCCTGCGCCCCCGGCTCGCGTCTCGGCACGCCTCGCGAAGCCCTGGCGGGGGCCGACCTCCGCGGGCTCAGCGGCCTCCACTTCCACACCCTCTGCAAGCAGGGCAGCGAGGACCTCGAAACCACACTCGCGGTGGTCGACGAACTCTTCGGCGACCTGCTCCGCTCCGCGCAATTCACCTCGCTCAACCTGGGCGGCGGACACGGGATCACGCAACCCGACTACAACCTCGACCTTCTGCTCCGCCTCATCGAAACCACCCGCGATCGCTACCAGCTCCAGGAGATCTGGCTGGAACCGGGCGAGGCGGCTGTCCTTCACGCGGGCACCCTCCACGCCTCCGTCGTCGATCTCTTCGACAACGGCCCCAACCATCTTGCCCTCCTCGACGTCTCCGCCACCGCGCACATGCCGGATGTCCTCGAAATGCCTTACCGACCCGCAATCCGCCTCGAGGGGACGGCCGCCACCGAGTCCGGCCCCCACCTCTACCGCCTCGGCGGCAATTCCTGCCTTGCGGGCGACGTCATCGGCGACTTCGCCTTCCATCGCCCTCTCCGCATCGGCGATCGGCTCGAGTTCCTCGACATGGCCCATTACACGATGGTGAAGTCCACCTTGTTCAATGGCGTTCCGCATCCCGCCATCGTTCTCCGCCACGAGGACGGAACCCTCGAAACGGTGCGCGCCTTCGGATATCCTGATTTCAAGCAAAGACTCGGAGCATGACCACCACTCCTCCCACCGTCCCCTTTCTCGAGTCTTCGCCCGATCTTACCGCGACCGCTCCCGCCCTGCTGGGAGTCCCGTACGAGGGCACGGCCTGCTTCCGCAAGGGAACCGCGCGAGGCCCGGACGCTATCCGCGATCTCTCCGACGGCCTCGAGTCCTACTCGCCCCGTCTCGATCGCGACCTGGCGGACATCTCTTTCGCCGACCTCGGAAATATCATGCTCAGTGTCGACGACCCCGAAAGTGTCACTCTACACGTTCGCGAAGCCTGCCACGCCCTCTTCCGCGGCCAGACCATCCCGATTCTCCTCGGCGGTGAGCACTCCCTCACAGCCGGCGCGGTGGCCGCCGCACACGCCGCGCACCCCGGTCTTGCCGTCCTGCAACTCGACGCTCACGCCGACCTCCGCCAAGAATGGACCGCCACGAAGTGGAGCCACGCCTGCGCCATGCGCCGCGTGCTCGAGTTCATTCCTTCCGAACGCCTCCTGCAGTGCGGAGTGCGCTCCGGCACCCGTGAGGAATTCGCCGAGCTTCGCGCAACAAACCGCCTCGTCGCGCCGGAACGGTCCCCCCTCACCGCGGCCCTGCAGCGTTTCGGGGAAGCCCCCCTCTATCTCACCATCGACCTCGATATTTTCGATCCCGCCGTCCTCCCCGGCACCGGGGCGCCCGAACCGGGTGGGATCGACTGGCCCTCCTTCGAGTCCCTCCTCGCAGTCATTCCCTGGTCCCGCGTGGTGGCCTGCGATCTCGTCGAACTCGCCCCCGGACTCGATCCCACTGGTTGTTCTTCCGTCCTCGCCGCCAAGGCGGTCCGGGAGATCCTGCTCTCCCTCCCCTGAAGCCCTCCTGAACGCCGGGATCTGCCGCCCTATTCCCCCATCACCACCGCGTTGGCCGCCGCATAGCTCTTGGCGTGTGTCAGGCTGATCTTCACCTGCACAATCCCGTTCTCTTCCGCAAAGACCTTCCCCTTTCCGTGCAGAACCACCTCCGGCTCCCCGGAATCCCGCCGGCGCACTTCCATGCACTGCCAGGTCAGGAACTCGCCGATCCCGGTCCCAAATGCTTTCGAGACCGCCTCCTTCGCCGCCCAGCGCGCCGCATAGTGAATCGGGGGACGCTTCTGCCGCTGGCAGTAAGCGCGCTCCTCAGAGGTGAAGATGCGTTCCAGGAAGCGCTCCCCGAACTCTTCCACCGCATCCTCGATGCGCTCCACTTCGATCACATCGATCCCGATTCCGAAAATTCTCATGGCGCGGGGGAGGTATATTCGTTCATGAGCTCCTTCATCTCCCGCACCGCCTGCTGCATGCCCACCGCGATGGCGCGCGACACGATGCTGTGCCCGATGTTCAACTCCACGAGGTGCGGAACCACCAAGAGCACGGCGATATTCCGATAGTTGATCCCGTGCCCGGCATTGACTTGCAGGCCAAGCTCGTGGCCCAGGACCGCAGCCTCCGTCAGCCGCTTCAACTCCTCGGCACGGCCTCCCCCATCCGCATTCGCATAGCACCCGGTGTGCAACTCGACCATCTCTGCCTGCACCTCCGCCGAGGCACGCACCTGTTCCGGCTCCGGATCGATAAACATGCTCACCTTGCTCCCGGCCTCCTGGAGCCGGCCGACCGTGATTCGCAGGCTCTCGAGCTGACCCGCCACATCCAGCCCGCCCTCGGTCGTGATTTCCTGCCGGTTCTCCGGAACCAGGCACACGAAGTCGGGCGCCAGTCTCAGCGCGATACCCACCATCTCGGCGGTGCTCGCCATCTCGAAATTGATCGGCAATTCGCAGCGCTCCTTCACCTCGCGGACATCCCGCTCCTGCACATGCCGCCGATCCCCCCGCACGTGCATCGTGATCGAGTCCGCCCCGCCCTCCCGGGCCGCCAGGGCTGCCACCAGCGGACTTGGCTCCGCGTTCGGCGACTCCAACATGGTCGCATAACGCGCCTGCCGCACCGTCGCCACGTGATCGATGTTCACTCCCAGGAGCAGGCTCATCCCGGCGGATTACTACTCCAGGGAGGGCCCCAGTTCCAACCACCAAGCTCCAGATAAATCTCAGGACCATGTCCCAATTCTCAATTCGGAGATCACCAGCGACCTTTGGTTCCTGAAATCTGGTCCGTGGAGCTTACTTGGAAAATTGGAGAGTCGAGTCTTCAGCGACCACCCCCGCTCAATGTCTAAAGTGCCGGTGTTCCGTAAACACCATCGCCATCCCGCCCTCGTTGGCGGCCGCGATCACTTCCTCGTCGTTCTTCGACCCTCCCGGCTGGATGCAGGCCGTGGCACCGGCATCAACGGCAGCCTGCAGACCGTCCGCAAAGGGGAACATCGCATCAGAGGCGATGACGCTGCCCCTCAGCGAAAGCCCGGCCTCCTCGGCCTTCCACACCGCGATGCGAGTGGAATCCACCCGGCTCATCTGTCCTGCTCCGATTCCGATCGTCCGGTCCGTGGAACCGAACACGATCGCGTTCGACTTCACGTGCCTCACGATCCGCCAGACAAAACGCATCGCCTGCAGTTCCTTCTCGGTGGGCGGCCGCTCCGTGACAACCTTCTCCTCGAGCTTATCGAGTCCCATCACGGTGTGGTCGCGGTCCATCACCATCAAGCCCCCGGGCGCGGACCGGATCACGGGATCCTTCTTGGCCTGCTGGTAGGCCTCGTGCATCTTCATGAGTCGCAGGTTCTTATTCTTTTGGAGGACCGCCCGCGCCTCCGGCTCGAAGTCCGGGGCGATGATCACGTCGGTGAAGATTTCCTTGATGACCCTCGCCAGGTTCTCAGTAAGAGGCCGGTTACAGACAATCACTCCGCCGAAGGGCGCCTGGCGGTCGGTCTCAAACGCCTTCTGCCACGCCGCTCGCAGATCTTCGTCGTCCTGACCCACTCCGCACGGATTGGTGTGCTTGAGAATCGCGACCGTCGGGCGCCGGAAATCCAGGATCAAATCCGCGGCAGACTCGATGTCGAGCACATTGGTGTAGCTCAGTTCCTTGCCCTGTAACTGGCTGAAGCAGTCCGCAAATGACCCGTAAATCCGGGCCTTCTGGTGGGGATTGTCGCCGTAACGCAAGTCCCGGTCGAGCGGCAGTGTCACCGAGTAGCACCCCGCGGTGCTGTCGTCGCATTGACCGAGGTAGTTCGAAATCGCCGTGTCGTACGCGGCACTGCGCCTGAAGACTTTCACCGCCAGTTCTTCGCGGAGGCGCAGGCTGGTGTCTCCGCTGTGCTCCCGCATTTCCTCCAGCACCCGCTCGTAGTCCGCCGCTTCCGTGATCACAGTGACGGAGCCCGCATTCTTGGCGGCGCTGCGCAACATGGCGGGTCCCCCGATGTCGATATTTTCGATGGCCGCCTCCATCGTGACACCCTCCTTCGCGATGGTTTGCTCAAACGGATAAAGATTCACCAACAACAGGTCGATCGGCAGAATATCGTTTGCCTTTGCCTGGCGGACGTGCTCCGCGGAGTCCCGCCTGTGCAGCAGACCCCCGTGGACTTTCGGGTGAAGGGTCTTGACCCGTCCCTCAAACAACTCCGGCGCCCCCGTGTAGTCGGATACTTCGATGACCGGCAGCTCCGCCTCCCGCAGAGCCATGGCGGTCCCCCCGGTGGAGAGCAGTTCCACCCCGAACTCCTCGTGGAGCGCCTTCGCAAACTCTACCAAGCCCGCCTTGTCCGAGACCGAAAGTAGTGCCCGCTGGATCGCCATTCGATGATGTGGTTCGCCCCGGAGGACTGCCGCTCCCTATCGGGGCGCCCATGAGGCCGCAAGCGCATTATCCGGCTTCTTCGGGCTTGACGCTGCCAGTAAGGGCCTACCCGCCGCCCGAGGCGCGTCCCCGCCCGCAATTTCAATCACCGTTCAAATGCCGGTTTTCACACCTTTCCACCTTCCCCCCTTCCCGCCTTCAGACTTTCTCCGGGCCTTCAAGCCCCTGTCACTCTCTGCGCAACCACCAGCCAGTCCCACGGTTGCGGCTTCAGCAGCCACGCCGGCGGATCGTCGATCTCCTCCTTCCATGCGTACTCCACCCGCCTCATTCGTTTGACCATCAGTTCGTGGTCCTCCAGGGCTCCCGCGATCTCCTCCCGCATCCAGTACTTGGTCGGCACCCCCCCCACCCGCACAATCCCGCCCGCCAGGGAGTCAACTTCCGCTGCCAGATCCCGCTCCGCCTGCTTCTCCGTCAATCCCGCCGGGCTCCCCTGCCGCCGCCGGCAACGCAGGAGCGAGTGATAGACGTGAAAGACCGACTCCAGGGCCGGAACGATGATCACCACCGTTCCCCCCGCCGCCACCGACGAGGCCACGGTCCGGACCATCATTTCCCGTTTTCGGCGATCCGGATCGATCAGCGCGTTGACGCAACACGCCACCTCGACCTCGAGCCTCAATTCTTTGCCACTGCTCAAGTCGTGGCGGTGGAAAGTGACATTCCGCTCTCCGCAACGCCGGCGCGCCGCGTCTAACAGCTCCTCGGCGTAATCGACCGCCACCACCTCGCGAAAGTGCTTCGAAAGAAACGGCAGGAGGCTGCCCGGACCACAGCCCAGGTCCGCCACACGATGTTCCGGAGCGGCGAACCGCGCGATCTCGTCTCGCAAGACCCCCGCCCCCGCCTCATGGACGATCTCGAGAAGATCTCTCCCGTAGGTCTCCGCCAGCGAATTCCAATAGTCCCGGTCCACAGGTTCTGGCGGCATTCCAACCTCCTGGCCCAACCGGGGACAGCTCAAAACCCAGCAAAGGGATTGCGCTGATTGGTCGATCCGGCCGGGAGGCCGCCGCAGCGGGGGGGCGGCGGGGTCCCCTTGGGGCTTTCGAGTGGCCTCCTGTGAATAAGCTGCTAGGGTCCTGAACGATAAGAGCGTTGAATTTGGCGTTCAGGACACTAGACGGCGCACGTGTTCGAAGTCCTCGCCACCGACCCGGCCAGCAAGGCCCGCCGCGGCCGTCTCACCACCGCTCACGGCGTGGTCGAGACCCCCGTGTTCATGCCGGTCGGGACCCAGGGTGCCGTCAAGACCCTGCACCCGGACGAACTCCGGTTGCTGGGAACCGAGATCGTTCTCGGCAACACCTACCACCTCTGGCTGCGCCCGGGGGAAGACGTCATCCGCTTGCTGGGCGGCCTGCACGCCTTCTGCGCCTGGGACCGTCCCATCCTCACCGACTCCGGCGGCTTCCAGGTCTGGTCCCTCGCCAGGATCCGCAAAATCAACGAAGAGGGCGTGAAATTTCAAAACCACCTCGACGGCACTCCCATGCTGCTAAGTCCCGAAAAGAGCATGGAGATCCAGGCCGCGCTCGGGTCCGACATCGCGATGCTCTTCGACGAATGCCCGCCTTACCCCTGCGAGCGCGACTACGCCGAACAGTCCACCGCCCTCACCACGCGCTGGGCCGAACGTTGCAAATCCTGGCACGCGGAGCGCGCTGGCGAGTTTTTCCCCCGCCCCGGCGAACGCCAGCCCGCCACCACAAAGCCGACCGGCCAAAACGGAATTACGGTCAAGCGCCAGCTCCTTTTCGGCATCGTGCAGGGCTCCACCTATGCCGACCTGCGGGAGCAATCTGCCCGGGACCTTTCCGCTCTCGACTTCGACGGTTACGCCATCGGGGGCGTCTCGGTTGGCGAACCGGAAGCGGAGATGTTCCGCGCCATCGAGCATTCCGAGCCGTTTCTGCCTCCCCACAAGCCCCGCTATGCAATGGGCCTCGGCACCCCGCCGCAAATGCTGGAAATGATCGCGCGGGGTGTCGACATGTTCGACTGCGTCCATCCCACGCGATCCGCCCGGCACGGGCTGGCCTTTACGCCGGACGGACCCATCCACATCAAGAACGCCGAGTTCGAAAAGGATCCCGCTCCGCTCACCGGCGATTGCCATCCCCATCTGGCCCCCTTCTCCCGCGCCTACCTTCGCCATCTCTACAAAGCGGGAGAAATCCTGGCTTTACGGTTGCTTTCCTTCCACAATCTTGATTTCTACCTTCGCCTCATGCGCGGTGCGCGGGAGGCCATCGAGGCCGGCACCTTCAGCGACTTCCGGGCCGCCTTCTGCGAGCGCTACCAAACCAATCGGGTCCCATGAATTGCTTTTCCATCATCGCCGCCGATCCTCCGGCCAAGAAGGATGCCGCCCCCGGCAGCCCGCTCGGCAGCCCCTTCTTCTTCTTCTTCATCATCCTCGTGATGATGTACTTCCTCATCATCCGGCCCCAGTCAAAGCAACGCAAAGCGCAGGCCGCCCGGGTCGCCTCCATTGAAAAAGGAGACAAGATCGTCACGGTCGGCGGTTTGCACGGAACCATCCACCACATCTCGGACAAGACCATTACCCTCAAACTTTCCGAAGGCGTTTTCGTGC
>CAUZKZ010000100.1:0-13861 GCA_963580345.1 Verrucomicrobiia bacterium
ACGCCAATCCCCTCGTGATCCGTTGGCTGGCGGACGTCCCCGTGGATGTCGGTTACTCCGCGGTCCAGGTGAAAGTCATCCGTCCCTGATCCGGCGGCCCGGAGGGACCACCGCTCCACGGTGTGAATCGAGAACGACCATTGAACTTCGGTCTGGCGCTGCTTTTCGCGTTTTGCAGCGCCGGGACCGATTCGTTCGCGCAGGGTCCCGTCCTCATCAAGGAGATCGCCTCGCGCGAATTCACGGTTCAGATCGGTGCCTTTGAAGTCCCCCCAGTTCGGGAGGTGGTTTCCCGAGAGTTTTCGATCCACGTCGAAGGAGGCCCGCTGGACGATCTTCACCCCGAGATAATCTCGCGGGAATTCGGCCTGGTAGTTGGCGACGCCGCCGTCCCCCCGATCATCACGGAACTGACCATCGACGTTTCCGCCACCGGCGACAGAGCCACCCTGGACTGGAGCGGGTACAACCAGTGGGGCGTGGGCGACATCGCCCGCTTCGACATCTACTTTTCCGATACCGGCGGCTTCACCGATATCACCGGGATGATTCCCTTCCGTAGCGTTCCCGCCGAGACGACTTCCGCTACTCTGGATGGTCTGACCGAGTTCACCGACCACTTCTTCGCGGTGGTCGCAGTCGATGCTCTCGGCAACTTCGCGAGCGCCGTCGAGTATTCCGCCGCATACATCCTCTCGCCCGGAACAGTTTCGCGGGAATTCAGCATCCGTGTCGGTGATGAACCCGATCCACCCTATCGCGAGGCGATCTCCCGGCAATTTGGACTGGTGGTGGGCGATGCCGATCCCCCTCCACCTCTTGCCGACATCGCCATGGCGGTCTCCCCTTCGGGCGAAACGGTCACGATGGACTGGAGTGCCTACAACCAGTGGGTGGTCGGGGACATCGTCCGCTTCGATATCTATCTAAGCGACCTGGCGCCATTTTCGGATGTCACGGGCATGACGCCTGTCACGAGCGTTCCGGCCGAGACTACTTCGCTGACTCTGGAGGGACTCACTCCAAACACGGATCACTTTCTGGCGATCGTGCCGGTCGATGCCCTGGGCAACTTCGAGGCTAATGTCAACTACTCCGCAGCCTATGTCCTGAGCCCGGAAATTTCTTCGCGGGAATTAACGGTGTTCATCGGCCAGGAATCTTCCCCACCCAATCGGGAGATCGTGTCGCGGGAGATCAGCATCCTGGTTCCGGACGCCAGCACTCCTGCTCCTGTCACCGGGGTAAACAGCGGATTCTTCGTGGAGACTTCGGCTACCGAGTTCGGTGCCGTGGTGCTCGACTGGACCAGCTACGACGAACTCCTTCAAAGCGACGTGGTCGCCTACCGGATCTACGTCGGCAATTCCTTCTTCGACGACGTCACCGGCCTCACGCCCTTTGCGACCTCGCAGAGCGGCCAGCAACGCGTCACGCTCACCGGTCTGGGCGGGGGCGAGATCCTCCACTTCGCCGTCGTCGCGGAAGACGTCCTTGGCAACTTCGATCCCGCCGTGCGCTCCTTCTCGGCGCAGGCTTCCGTTTCGGGCGTGGGCGAAGTGATCAATCTCGCGGCCACCGCCAGCACCGCCGAGAGCCTGAGCTTCTCGTGGGACGCCCCACCGGAAACCGCCGCCTTCCTCACCGGCTACCATCTCTACTTCGCCGGCGCGGTCGATCCGATCGTGCTGCAGCCCGGAACCACCACCTACGAGTTGACCGGCCTCACTCCCGCCACGGGGTACTCCCTGCGCGTCGCCACCCTCGATATTTTCTCCCAGGAAAGCGCCGGAGTCTCCATCGTGGCCTCCACCCTCCTTTCCAACCCTGCAAACCTCGCCCTCACTCTGCGCAACGGCAATGTCGTGGCGATCTGGGACGCCAGCGAACCCGCTTCCCTCGTCCAACACTACGCCGTCTTCCTCGAGAGTTCTCCCATCAGCGACTCCACCGGCCTCACCCCGGTCGGCACTCCGACCGCCACCGAGTTCGATCTCGGACCGCTCGCCACCGTGCTGGACCTGCACGTCGCGGTCGCCGCCGTCAACGTCAGCGACGGCAGCGATCCCAGCCTCACCTCCGTGCAGGCCACCAAGATGTCGCAGACCATCAGCTTCGCCGCCCCCACCCCTGCCCTCGCCATTCCTCTCACCGCCACCGCCACGAGCGGTCTCCCGGTGCGCTTCGAAGTCGATCCGGCCCACCTCGCCACCATCTCCGGCCCACCAGGTTCGGAAGTCCTCACCGCCCTCAGCGGAGGAAACGTCACCATCACCGCCTATCAGGATGGCGACGCCAGTTTCTGGCCCGCCCCGCCCGTCGCGCACACCCTGCGCCTCCCGCCCGTCATCACCGCCGTCCTCGCGGGATCCTCCCACATCGGGCCCGCCACCAACATTCACCTCATCGACACCCTGCTGCGTGTCGAAGCCCGCGACGAAAACGGCATTTCACAGGTCGAGTTCTCGATCCGTCCCGTCGGCGGCTCCTTCACCTCCCTCGGGATCGACAACATCACGGTCGATGGCTTCACCGCCATCCTCGCGATCGATGCCCTCGCGGACGGCGACTACGAATTGCAGGTCATCGTCACCGCCGCCCTCACCGGCGAAACCACCTCCACCATCCTGCCCGTCACGATCCAACTCGCCGCTCCCGTTCCGCCTACCATCACCTCCCCGGCCAGCGGTACGGTGGTCACGAACGATACGATCCTGTTGGAGGGCGTCAGCTCGCGCGAGACGGAAGTCTTCCTCGATCGCGGCGGCATCCAGGTCGCCGGTCCCCTCTCCCCCGATGCCTCCGGCAACTTCTCCGCGAACCTCTCCATCCTCACCGGCCCGAACGTCTTCACCGCCCGCGCCACCAACCGCGCCGGAGCCAGCGGCGATTCGCCTGCCGTCACGATCACATTGCGATCGAATCTCACCCTCGCCCTCAACCCTCCCAGCTTCGCGGAGGGCCAACCCAGCGACCTCACCATCACCCGCAGCAATTCGCAGGGCCCCCTCAGCGTCTGCCTCAGCCAGAGCGTCCTCGGCCAGTTGCAACGTCCCCCGCCGGTTTTCTTCGCGGACGCCGAAGCGCAGAAAATTGTGCAAGTCACTGCGATCGACGATTCCGTCCCCGAACTCGACGAGGGCGTCACCATCACCGCCCAGGCGCCGAACTACACCAACGGCTCCGCCCTCGCCACCGTCCTCGACGACGACCGCCCCGCCCTCACCCTCGCCCTGAACCGCAACGTCATCAGCGAGTCGGCGTCCGCCGGCGAACTCACCGCCACCGTCACGCGTACGCCCGTCACCGCCACGCCCTTCACGGTGGTCCTCTCCACCAGCGATTCCACTGTCGTGCAGGTTCCCGCCTCCCTCCTGATCGCCCCCTTCACGCCCGGCGCCATTGGCGCCCTCGCGGTGGTCGACGACAGCGAGATCGACGGCGACCAGATCGCCACCCTCACGGCCCGCATATTCGATGTCACTTCCGGCGGCCTCCTCGCCGAGAGCAACCCGGTCGACGTCACCGTCACCGATGACGACGGCCCCAGCCTCTCCCTGCGACTCGAGGCCGACTCCGTGCAGGAAGGCCAAAGCGTGACCGCCTTCCTCGGCCGCAACAGCGGAATCGATCAACCGCTCACGGTCGCTCTTTCCCTCGACCTGCCCCTCCAGGCATCCGTCCAGCCCACCGTCGACTTCGCCGTCGACGAAGCGGAAGTGAGCTTCCCGGTCATCGGCACCGACGACGGAACCGAGGACGGCAACCAGTCCGTTCTCCTCGAAGCCACCGCCGCCGGATTCGCCACCGCGCAAGCCGAACTCATCGTCACCGACGAGAACAAGCCCGACCTTGCCCTCACCGTTCTCACCGCGCCCACCCCGGTCTTCACCGACGAATGGGTCAACTACACCTACCGCGTCGAGAACCAGGGCCCGCGCGACGCGGTCGGCCCGGTCGGCGTGCGCGTCCTTCTTTCCCACGATCCGGTCCTCGGAAATGACACCGTCCTCAACGCCTCATCCTTCGAGGCCGGGCTGCCCGCCGGTCTCTTCTTCGAACGCACCGAGACCTTCCGCACTCCCATCGAAGCCGGCACCTACTACATCATCGTGGAGGTCGACGGCGAGAACGTGCACGACGAGATCCTCGAGACCAACAACCTCGGCGCAAGCAACTCGATGGAAGTCGGCGCTGCCTACGAGGCCACCGTCTCCACCGCCACCACCGTCGCGCCCTCCGGGACTCCCATCGACTTCACCGGCTCCGCCACCAACATCCCGGACGGCTCGCCCGCCGCCTTCAAGCTCGTCAATGTCCACCTGATGGTGCGCGAGACCGAGCGCATCCTCTCTGCCCTCACCAATTCCAACGGCCAGTTCTCACTCACCTTCACGCCCCTCCCCGGCGAAGGCGGCAGCTACACCGTCGGCGCCACCCATCCCGGCGTGCCGGATGCCGAGGTGCAGGACAGCTTCACCCTCCTCGGGATCGGAAGCGACACGACCGGGATCGAACTCACAGTCACCCGCGACGAAGCGACGCCCGGGCAAATTGTCATTCGCAACCAGGCCGACGTCGGCATCTCCGGTATCCAGGTCAATGGGACCGGCTTCCCGCAGGGGATCACCCTCACCGGCGGACTGCAGGGCGGCGCCACCACCCTCGGTCCGCTCGCGGAGGCCACCGTGGACTACCAGTTCACCGCCCTCGCCGGCGCTCCCAATCTCGCAGATGGATTCCTCAACGTCTTCAGTGCCGAAGGCGCCGCCCTCGCCGTCCCGCTCAGCGCCACCGTGCGCGAGATGGCGAGCCTCCTCGTCTCCGATGCCGGGCGTCTCGAGCGCGGCATGGTCCCCGGCGAGCAGACCTTCGTGAACTTCTCGATCCGCAACGAAGGGAGCGTCCCCACCGGACCGGTCCGCATTCTCCTCCCCGCGATCGAGTGGCTGTCCACCGCCCAATCTCCCCTCCCCGCCCTCGCCCCCGGCCAGGAAGTGGAAGTCTCCCTCCTCCTCACCCCCGCCGAAGACCTTCCTCTCACCGCCTACAACGGATCGATCCAACTCGCCGGTGACCACAACACCCTCACCCTTCCCTTCACCTTCCGCGCCCTCGGAAACGCCACCGGCGACCTCGTGGTCCACTGTGAAGACGAGTTCACCTACTTCGCCGACACCACTCCGCCGCTCGAAGGCGCCACCGTGAAGGTCCTCGACGCCGTCGACGGCTCCCTCGTCGCCACCGGGGTCACCGATGTCAATGGCGAAGCGATCTTCCCGGACCTCGTCGAGGGATTCTACAAGATCGAAGCCACCGCTCCCGATCACACCGCCTACCGCGAAACGTTCTTCCTCGAGTCCGGTCAGAGCAATCTCGTCCGCGCCTTCCTCTCCCGCCAGCTCGTCCAGTACATCTGGAACGTCGTCCCCACCCAGATCGAGGACCGCTACCGCATCGTGGTGGAGAGCGTCTTCGAGACCGTCGTTCCCGCCCCCGTGGTCGTCATCGAACCCAGCTACATCGACCTCCGTGAACTCACCGAGGAGGTCACCCAGATCAATCTTACCATCACCAATCACGGCCTCATTGCCGCCAACGACGTCGCCCTCACCTTCGCTTCCACCGCCGACTGGCAGGTTACCGCCCTCGCGGAAAACCTCGGCACCCTCGCTGCCAAGAGCTCCCTCACCGTCCCCCTCATCATTCGAAATCTCAGCGGCGACTTCGCCCGCAGTGGTGCCTGTGCCGCCCCCCGTGGGCAAACCGAGTGGTGCTACGACTGCGGCGACTGGCAGATCTGCGGCACCGCCGGCGTGGCCTTCGACGCCGACACCCGCAATTGCCCCGGAGGACGCATCACTCCTCGTGGCGCCGCCGGCGGGGGCGGCCGCGTGGTCGTCAATCCTACCCCGATCTGTTCCTGCGGCGTGGTCTCCTGCGACCCGTGTATCCTCTTCGCCCTCATCGACTGCGCGATCGGCTTCACCCCCCTCGGCTGTCCGAAGGACATTGCGGAGGCCATCATCAATTGCGCCGACTCCAACACGGGTTTGGGGGATTGTCTCTCCGGCGCCGGCTCCGCCGCCTTCGGCTGCCTCTGCGGTCTCACCCCGGCCGGACCCATCTGTGACGCTGCCAGTTGCCTGGAAGGCATCCTCGAATGCCTCGAGGGGGGCGCCGGACCCGGCGGTGGCGGAGGCCCTCCCGGCGGAGGTGGTGGTGGGGGACGGCAGGACTACGCCGCCATCTTCGATAACTTCCAGGAGCACGGCCGCGGCATCACTGCGGTGATCGATTTCCAGGTCGTCTCCCTCGGCGACGAAGCGTGGCGCGAGTTCCTCGATCACGAACACATGGCGGCCTTCATCACGCTCTTCCGGGAGGCCATCGCGGAAGATGGCGAGAACAGTTCCCGCATCACCTCCGCCGAGCGCGCCGACGTGCTCGCCACCGACCTCGCTGCCGTCACCGGTCAGCCCCTCGTGGTTGAGTTGCTCGATCGCTGGGAGCGCTCCCTCGACTACTACGCCACCGGCATCTTCAACACCGACGACCTCCCGGCCGGATTCGACCCCGACTTCCTCGCCTACGACACCTACCTCGACGCCGCCAGCCGCGTCCTCGCCGCCTATGACGCGGCGGAAGCGGACGGCTTCGGCGATCCCCTTGAAGCCTTCATCGCCGCCAAGGACGAACTCTTCCGCTTTCTTTCCTCCGGCGACGGGGTCTGCGCCCGCGTCCGCCTCCAGATCGAGCAGGAAGCCGTCATGACCCGCGATGCCTTTGCCGCTTCCCTCGACATCATCAACAACGACACTGCGCCCCTCAACAGCATCAACGTCTCGCTCAAGGTCACCGACGCCGACGGGATCGATTCCACCAACCTCTTCGGAGTCGTCGGCCCGGACATCACGGGAGTTAATGGCGACTCCATTGCGGGCGAGACCACCGGTATGTGGCGCTGGACTCTCATCCCGAGCCAGGACGCCGCTCCCAACCAGGTCACCGAGTATTTTGTGGAAGGCATTATGAGCTACGTGCAGGCCGGCCTGACCGTCAACGTCCCCCTCACCGCGCAGCAGATTAGCGTCTACCCCAATCCGAATCTTTTCCTCAAATACTTCCACGAGCGCAACGTCTACGCCGACGATCCCTTCACCGATCCGATCGAGCCGAGCATCCCCTTCAGCCTCGGTGTGATGGTCGAAAACCGCGGCGCGGGACTCGCCAAGAACCTTCGCATCGAGTCCGCCCAGCCCGAAATTATCGAAAACGACAAGGGCCTCCTCATCGACTTCGAGATCATTGCCAGCCAGGTCGCCGGCCAGAACCTCTCCCCCAGCCTCACCGCCGACTTCGGAGACATTCCGCCCGGTGAAATCAAGGTCGCGCGTTGGCTGCTCACCTCCACCCTGCAAGGGCTCTTCATCGAATACGAAGCGTCCTTCGAGCACATCGATTCCCTCGGCGACGAGCGCCTCTCCCTCATCGAGTCCGTCACGATCCACGAGACGATTCACGAAGTCCGCGCCCTCGGTGCCAAGGACGACGGGCTACCCGACTTTTTCGTCAACGATGTCCTCGATGCCCGCGACATCGGCGACACAATCCACCTCAGCGACGGCACCACCGCTCCCGTGGCTTTCGTCGAGGCCGCCACCATTCCCGCCCCCACTCCCGGGAACCTCATCGTCTCCCTCACCGCTCCCGCCATGGGCGCCGGATGGAACTACCTCCGCATTCCCGATCCCGGAATCGGCGACTTCCACGTCGTGCGCGTCACCCGTTCCGACGGCCTCGAGATTCCGCTCGACCTCAACGTCTGGTCCACCGACCGCACCTTCATCGGCCTCGGCCTCCGGCCCATCCTCGAGGACATCTTGCACCTCGTCGACTGCGACAGCACCGGACTCTACACCGTCGAGTACGCTCAGGTCCCGCCCCCCGACACCACCCCACCCACCAGCATGGTCACCATGCTCGCGGACCAGAGTGGGGCCTTCATCGACCTCGCCTGGACCGGAATCGACCTCGGCGGTATCGCCTTCTTCGACGTCTTCTTCTCACAGGATGCGACGCCCTTCGAACAGTGGCTGGAGGGCACCAACGCCACCAGCGCCCTCTTTACCGGCGATCCCGGCAGCACCTACTCCTTCTACAGCCTCGCCACCGACAGCGCCGGCAACGAGGAAGCTCCCAAGAGCACCGGTGAGACCCAAACCACCGTCTCCCTCGTCAACCAGGCTCCGCAACTCGCCTTCATCCCGGAACAACAGGTCGTGGAAGGCGACCTCTTCCGATTCCGCGCCTCCGGCACCGATCCCGACGGCCCCGACGCCCTCCTCCGCTTCTCGGTCCAGAGCGATCAGCCCGGTCTCATTATCGATCCCGTCTCCGGCTGGCTGACCTGGGTCACCGGTGAACAGAATGGCGGCGACACCACCCAGGCCACCGTCACCGTCACCGATGGCGATCCCGATCCGAAGAGCGCCTCGCAGGTCTTCACCATCACCGTCGAGGACACCAACGCCACGCCGGTCCTCGCGTCGCCCGGTCGGTCCACCATCGATGTCGGTGAGTTCCTCGAGGTGCAACTCTCCGCCACTGACCGCGACGTGCCCGCCCAGGTTCTCACCTACTCCGCGACCGGCACGCCTCCCGGCGGCTTGAACGTCGATCCCTCCAGCGGCCTCCTCACCTGGACTCCCGGCGACGAACACGAAGATCAGTCCTTCGAGATTCTCTTGGAGGTCCGCGACGATCAGTCTCCCGCCGGGGTCGGCCGAGCCGTCCTCTTCATCGACGTTCTCAAGAAGCCCGGTCTCCCCCCCGCCTTCGCTCCGTTCCCGCTCCTCGTCTGGCCCACCGACGGACAGTTCTTCTTCGAAGTCGTCGCGACCGATCCGGAGGGCGAGCCCGTCACCATCGCGGGCGACACCTCCGGCCTGCCCGGTTGGGTCGCCCTCCGTCCCCGCGGCGTCACCGGCCGCGCCCTCCTCGAGTGGAATACCACCGGCGTCCTTCCCGGCGTCTACCAACTCCCCCTCACCGCCGCCACCGACCGCCAGGAAACCGAGACGACCCTCGCGATCGAGGTAGTGCCGCGCCCCCCCTTCTCCGACTACCCGGGCTGGGCTGGAACCTTCCCCCTCGGTCCCTTTGAACGCCTGGACTCCCTCGACCCCAACCACGACGACATTCTCAATCTGATGGCTTACGGTCTTGGCGTCGACCCCGCCAATGGAACCGGCTCGGTGCAGCCCAATCCCCGTCCCCTCCCCTTCGCTGATGCCGCCATCTACGGAATCGATTTTACCATGCCGTCCGCTGGGCGGTTCGATCTCCGCTACATCATCGAGGGCTCCCTCCATCTCCAGGTTTGGACCGAAGTCGCGCGGAAAGAAGGCCATGGAGCCTGGAGCGGATCCGCCGCCGTCACCACCACGCCCCTCCGCGGCATCCTCGAGCGCGCCCGCGCCAGTCTGCCTCGCCTACCCGGCCAGTCCTTTGGCTTCCTGCGCCTTCGCGTCGAGCGCCTCGGCAGTCGGCTCGCCGGCTACCGGGCCTGGATCGATCCATTCGCCCTTCCGCCCGCCGACGCCGATCCTCTCGCCGATCCGAACCGCGACGGGCTCTTCAACCTCGCGGCATACTCTCTCGATTTTCAATCTCCGCTCTTCACCACTGCTGCCGAGTCGGCCCGCACTCCCATCGTGGAGCTCGCCGGCGACCGCCTCGCTCTCCTCGTCACCCTCCTCGACGATGGCAAGGCCGATTTGCGCTACCTCGTGGAGGAAAGCCTCGATGGCCGCGTCTGGTCCCTCGTCGCCATCAAGGAAGGAACCCATCCGTGGGAGAGCGCCACAACCGCGCGCCTCGTCTCGTTGGACCTCCCTGCCATCCAGATCGCGTTCGAAAGCTCCCGCACTCTTCAGGAGGCCGCCCACATGCTCATGCGTCTGCGCGTCGAACCGGTTATCGTCCCACCCGAGCCCTGAGCGAATTCAAGGATTTGACCCTCCCCTTCCACCCTCCCAAAGATTCACTTGATTTTCCCCTCCTCTCCCCGTAACCCTCCCGCCCACTGCGAAAGAACCCTCCCCGTGCTCGGGTGGCGGAATTGGTAGACGCGCCAGACTAAGGATCTGGTGCCCGTTAAGGGCGTGGGGGTTCGAGTCCCCCCTCGAGCACCACCTTTCCCCATTTCGAAACCTTCCCGCGCCTGGGTGATTCCGCGTCCGCGACGCCCGAAGTCGTAGAGGAGGGACGAGAACCCTGCGCGAAGCGCCCATGGGTTTGAATGCCTCGGCCCGTTTACGGGCCTCCAGAAATCGGCGTCAGCCACTCCGCATGGCCGGCTCCGGCCCGCGGGCGGAAGCCGGCAATCCCCCCTCGAGCACCACCTTTCCCCATTTCGAAACCTTCCCGCGCCTGGGTGATTCCGCGTCCGCGACGCCCGAAGTCGTAGAGGGGGGACGAGAACCCTGCGCGAAGCGCCCACGGGTTTGAAATCATGCCAAGCGGTTGAACCCCAACGGGGTTCCCATCACCCAGCCCGGGGTTGGCGTCCCGCGAACGCGGGTAAAGCCTACCCCGGGTTCGACCCGCGACGAAACCCTACCCCGAAGGGGATGCGTCCTCCGTGTCTTGGCGTCCATCCCCGGGACAGAGCGCCTTCAGGCTGGCGGTGGGGCCTGCGGGCCGGAACTTCTGCTGCGCTGCGGGCCTTCCTTCATCCGGATCCTGCGACCAACCGCTTCCTTGGTCGCCAAAGCGGTGCTGACATCCCTATCTTCTCCCATGCTCGTCGACGGCCATCCCTTCCGCACCGTGTGGAGCGACGCCACGCCCGACGGGGTGGTGCGGATCATCGACCAGCGCAAGCTGCCCTGGGGGTTCGAGATCGAGGCCCTGCGAAGCGTTGCGGAGGTGGCCGTTGCGATTCGCGACATGCACGTCCGGGGGGCCGGGTGCATCGGGTCCACCGCAGGATACGGAATGTGGCTGGCAGCACGCGAAGCCGCCGGTTCCGAGGCCAGGCTTCGGGAACTCGCGGACCGGTTGATCGCCACCCGTCCAACCGCCAGCAATCTCGCCTGGGCCGTCGAACGGCAGTTCGAGACACTCCGGGGGCTTACCGCCGGGAAATGGACCGAGGCCGCCCGGGCCGAAGCCCAATCCATCGCCGATGAAGACGCGGCGTGGTGCCACCGCATCGGACAACACGGACTCGCCCTCGTCGAGGACATCGCAGCCTCCAAGACGCAAGGCCAGCCCGTCAACATTCTCACCCACTGCAATGCGGGCTGGCTGGCATTTACCGATTGGGGGTCTGCCACCGCCCCGGTCTATGCCGCGCATCGGGCCGGCATCCCCGTCCACATCTGGGTTGACGAGACGCGCCCGCGCAACCAGGGAGCCCGCCTGACCGCCTGGGAACTCGCCAACGAAGGCGTGCCGCACACCGTCATCGTCGACAACGCCGGCGGGCATCTCATGCAGCACGGGATGGTCGATCTCGTCATCACCGGCACCGACCGCACTACCTTCACCGGCGATGTCGCCAACAAGATCGGGACATACCTGAAGGCCCTTGCAGCGCGCGACAACGGCGTCCCCTTCTACGTCGCGCTCCCGTCCTCCACCTTCGATTGGTCGACTCGCGATGGCGTCCGCGACATCCCAATCGAGGAACGGGACGGAACCGAACTCTCCGTGGTCGACGGCCTGGCCAGGGACGGCACGGTCCAGGAGGTCGAGATCATCAATCCAGGATCTCCCGCCGCCAATTACGCCTTCGATGTCACCCCGGCCCGCCTCGTCACCGGGCTCATCACGGAGCGCGGAATCTGCGAAGCCTCCCAGGAAGGCATCGCCTCGCTCTTTCCCGCCAGCGAGCGGGAGCCGGCCGTTTCCGGCTGACCCTCCCACCCGTCGCCATGCCGGAGGTCCTTCGCACCCTCAAAGACGGTTACTGGGACCGCACGACCGTAATACGATTCGATGACGGCACCTTGCGGGTCCGTAAAGAATGCAGGAAGACCGACCAGCCGGGACCGTGGGCCCACGCCGCCCTGCGCACCGAGATCGCCTACCTGCAATCGCTCCCGGACCATCTCAAGGGTCACTTTCCTCCCCTCCTCTGCTCCTGGGATGCCGAATCGATCGGCTACGAGATTCCCTTCTACGAGGATCGCAGTGACTTTTCCAGTTTCGTCCTTGCGGGCGAAGTCGATCAAGCCCCCGCCGACGAAATGCAACGGCAACTCGCCGACGTCGTGTTCGAGGGCATTCATCGGCTCGCTCCGCCCCACGACACTGGTTTTGCAGATCATGTCAGGGAGGTCATCCTCGAGTCGATCGATGCTCTCGCCAGTGACGAACAATTCCTCCCCCTCCTCGCACCGGAAACCGTCACGATCAACGGCCACTCCCTTCCCGGCCTTCGCGCTTCGGCGAACTCGCTCCAGGATCGCGGGCTGTTCGGCCGTCTCGAGGCGTCCCGTCCAGTCCGCCTTCACGGCGACCTCATCCTCGAGAACATCCTCTGGCCCCCACTCCTTCTCATCGATCCGGTCTCGGTGGCGGGCCTCGACTCCGGGCACCCGCTCTTCGACCTCGTCAAATTCGAATCGTTCGCGAGCGGCGAACTTTACGCGATCCGGGAAGAGTTCGTCGCGGCCGGCCCCTGCGCCCATGGATTCTCGCTTGTGATCGACTGGGATCACTCCGAGCTGAAGCCCTTTCGCCAGGTCGATCTCCTCTCCACTCTTCGGTCGCACTACTTGCGCGCGCACGGCGAAGTCGACTCGCAACTCTACGCCCTCCTCGACGGCTACTTCTCGCTCGTCATGGCACGCAATACCACCGGCCTCCACCAGTGGGCTCGCGTCATCAAGGGGTGCCAATGCCTTGCCGCCGCCGGTCGGGACTGAGCAGAGCACTAGCGCCCCGCCTTCGTGGGCCCTCCGCCGGATGCCCCTGCCGCCATGCCCTTGTAGCCCAGCAGGAAATAGAGGCCGGCTGCCACGCACATCCCCGCCAGGAGACCCCAATAGCCGGCCCAGCCCCCGTGGTGGGCCTCCACCATGAAGTCGTAGAGCGCCCCGCACAGCAGCGTCCCGACCAGGCTGCCCATTCCAAAGGAGACAAAGGTCAGGAGGGCCTGCACTTGCGCCCGCAGTCCGGGGTCGACCCGACGACTGAGAAAGACCCGCCCCGTCTCAAAGAAGAACGTGTAGCAGAGTCCGTGCAGGGCCACCCCTCCGAGGATCCAGCCCAGGTGCGGGGAGGTCCCGCCCACCGCAAACAGTCCGTAGCGCGCCACCCCGCAGGCGATTGCCAGCGTGAAGAGCCACTTCAACCGCATCCTCGCAATCAACAAACCCATCACCAGCAGGGCCGCTGTCTCGGTCACCTGCCCCAGCGTCATGCCCCGCGCCACCCGCTCCATCCCGAGTTCTTTCAGATGAATGGGCGTGTGCATGTAGAAGGCCGCCAGCGGCACTGAGAGCAAAAAGGTTGTAATGATATACACGCGATGATCGGGATCGCGGAGGATGCTCAAGGCATCCAGTCCCAGGGCACTGCGCAAACCACGGGTCGCAACTCCCAGGGGCGGCGTGTGCGGCAACAGGAAACAACACATCCCGGCCAGCACCCGCAATCCGGCCGCCACCTTGCCGACCTCCGGAGAGAGGTCCAGGTGCAGCCCGCTCACCGTCAACCCGGCCAGGACCCACCCGATCGTCCCCCACACCCGGTAAAGCCCGAAGCTCCGCTTCTCGGTCTCGAGGCTGGTCAGCGCGATGGTGGTGAGGAGGGCCCAGCCCGGAGCCGCGATCAACGCATTGCACAT
>CAUZKZ010000101.1:0-13858 GCA_963580345.1 Verrucomicrobiia bacterium
GTGCAAGGTGGAATCGCGCTCTCGGTGGCGCGAATGAATCGAATCCTCGAACTGAACCCGGCGGATGGAGTGGCGGTGGTGCAACCCGGCGTGATCACCGGCGACCTGCAGGACGCCGCGCGCGAGATCGGCTGGTACTACCCGCCGGATCCGGCCTCCCTGCGGGAGTGCTCGCTGGGCGGCAACATCGCCACCAATGCCGGCGGTCCCCGTTGCCTCAAGTATGGCGTGACGCGCTCGTATGTCCTCGGCCTCGAGGTGGTCCTGGCCGACGGCTCGGTCCTCCGGGCCGGTTCCCGCTGCCACAAGAACAAGACCGGCTTCGACCTGGTGGGGCTCTTTGTGGGATCGGAAGGGATGCTCGGAGCGGTGAGTGAAGCGACCCTGCGGCTCATCCCGCATCCGCCGTGCCGCGCCATGCTGACGGCGACCTTCCGGGAATTTCGCCAGGCCGCGCACGCCGTGCAACGCATCCTCAATTCCGGCCACTTGCCGTCTGCGCTCGAGATCACCGATGGCTTCACGCTCCGTGCCGCCCGCGAATTCCTCGGTCCTTCGTCGCTGCCGGACGGCGACGCGCATCTCATTGTCGAGATCGACGGTCGCGAGGCCGCGGTGGCGAGCGAACGGGCAGAACTCTCCGTGTTATTAGAGGACCTCGACGCCCTGGGGGTCGAGCACCACACCGACGACGTGGCCTGCGAGGCGATCTGGCAGCTGCGGCGCGACTTTTCGTATTCGTTGCGGCACACCGGACTCACCAAGCTGAACGAAGACATTGTAGTGCCGCGCTCCAAGCTGGTGGAGCTGGTGGCGTTTGCGCGAAGGCTCGAAGAGAAGACGGGCATACCGATCGCCTGCTTCGGTCATGCCGGCGACGGCAACATCCACACCAACCTGATGGTGAAAAACTACGAGGAGCCTTCGGTCCGCGCCCACGCCGAGCAAGCGCTGGATCTCCTTTTCAAGTGGATCCTGGAGAACGATGGCGTGATCACCGGTGAACACGGGGTGGGACTAGCCAAGAAACGATGGTTTGCGGATGCGGTGGGCGAGAGCGGGGTCGCCACCCACGCCGCCCTCAAGAAGGCCATGGATCCGAAAGGAATCCTGAATCCCGGGAAATTTGTGTGAATTGCGGCCCTTCCGGCGCGCGTATTACTGTGCCATGACTCTCGTCCGTATTGCCCAGCTCGTGTCGGCCGTCGCCGTGTTGCCCCTTGCAGCCGTGGCGGAAGAAACACCCGCCGCCCACATCACCGGGTCCGGTCCGGGATGGAAGCAGCTCACCGGGAAGGATTTCGTCAATGTGAACTGTGCCAAGGACACCTGGACCTGGAAGGATAACGGCGAGGCGCATTGCACCGGACAACCGAACGGGGTGATCCGGAGCCACGAACAAATCACCAACTTCGAAATGGTGCTGGAGTGGAAGCATCTCAAGAACGGCGGCAATTCCGGGGTCTTCGCGTGGGCGACACCGGAATCCATCAAGAGCCTGGAAGCCGGCAAGGGCCCGTTCCCGGCCGGGATCGAATTCCAGATCCTCGACCTCGGCTATGGCAAAGCCGACTGGTTCACCTGCCACGGCGACATCTTCCCCTGCGGCAATTCCACCATGAAACCGTTTCCGCCCGCCGCCCCGAACGGCAAGCGCAGTTTTCCAAGCAAGAATCTCACCAAACCCTTCGGGAACTGGAACCATTACTACATTCGCGCCATCAACGGCGAAGTGCGCCTGTGGGTGAACGGTGAAGAAGTCTCCGGCGGCACCAATTGCAAGCCCGCCACCGGCTATCTCTGCCTCGAGTCCGAAGGCGGGCCCATTGACTTCAGAAATATCAGGATCCGGATCCTGCCGTAGCAGCAAAAAATCCCCGAACTCCTTTCAAAAGAGGACCCCGCCCGCGAAAGTTCCCCTTTGAACGACCGTTTTCAGGGTAGATACTACCCGCAGCCGGTCGCCGCGTTCCCATGAGAATACCGCCCCTGATTTTCGTCCTCGTTTTCCTGTCCTCCCTGGTTCCCGCCCAGGCCGAGTTCGACTTTGCCGAGTACAAGAGCCGGCTCCCCTGGATTTGGAAATCTCCCCAACGTCCGCAAGTCCCGTCGGTGCAGGACTCGGCCTGGGCCCGCGACGAGATCGACCGCTTCATCCTGTCGTCGCTCGAGATAGACAAGATGCGGCCTGCCGCTCCCGCCTCCGATCGCATCTGGTTCCGCCGGCTCAATTTTGCCGTCACGGGCCTGCCACCCTCACCCGCCGCGATGAAGTCCTTCCTGGCGGACACCAGCGAAGATTCCCGCCAACGGGCAGTGCGAGACCTCCTGGCCTCCCCCCACTACGGCGAACGCTGGGCCCGGCACTGGATGGACCTCATGCGCTACGCCGAGTCCCGGGGACACGAGAGCGACTTCGGCATCGCCAATGCCTGGCAGTACCGCGACTACCTCGTGCGCGCCCTCAATGCCGATGTGCCTTACAACCAGTTCGTGACGGAGCACCTCGCGGGCGACCTGGTCGAGCCTCCCCGGGTCCATCCCGAAACCGGCGCCAACGAATCGATTCTCGGCACCGGCTGGCCTTTCCTCGGCGAAGAGGTGCACTCCCCGGTCGACATCCGCCAGGACGAGTGCGACCGCACCGACAACAAGATCGACGTCCTGAGCAAGACCTTTCTCGGCCTCACGGTGGCCTGCGCGCGCTGCCACGACCACAAGTTCGACGCCATCTACCAGACCGACTACTACTCGCTCTCCGGGTTCGTGGCCAGTTCGAGCTACCGGCAGGTGCGCTTCGAATCGATGGAACAAAACCGCGCCCAGGCCAAGAAACTGGAGGCCCTCCGGAAGGACATGCGACCCAAGGTCCTCAAGGCTTTCACCGAGGCGGCCGGCACCCAATTTGCCGAGATCGGAAAGAAGGACACCTACCGGATTCCCGGTCCTCTCACCCTCGAACCGGCGGAAGGCATGCGCGTCATCGCCGACTTCACCCGGCCCGGGGCCTCGCCGTGGATCGTGGACGGTCCCTCCTTCGGCAACGGCGTCTCCCCAGCGGGAGAACTGATCCTCGGTTCCACTGCCGAGGAGCCCGCCCTGCAAGTCGCCCCCTACAGCGCGGCGCGGCGCGATCCCTTCTGGAACGGCCTGAAGATCGTCGACAGCGAGAACGACTCCGGCTCCTTCAACAGCCACTCGCGGGCCGGTCGGATGGTGCGCACCCCCGCCATCGAATTGAAGTCCGGCAGGCTTCATTACCTCATTCGTGGACACGCCAATGTTTACGCCGGCGTGAGCCAGCACATCATGGTGACCGGACCCCTCCACGGCCGGCTGTTCCAGAAGCCCAAGGTGGACGGTGACCAGCCCCGCTGGGTGAGCCACGACCTCTCCCGCTACGCCGGCCTGCGCACCCACATCGAGTTCGCGCCGGAGGGCGGCAGCCCGCTGGAAATCCTCATGGTGGTGGAGTCCGACCAGCCGCCCAAGATCGTCGACAAGCCGCTCAATCTGACCCGCAACGACCTCTCCCGGGCCTGGAAGGACCTCGCCGACGGCGCGATAGACCCCGCCAACCTCCACACCGCGCGCTGGATCATCCAGCAACCGGGGATCAAGGCCGGGCAGATCGCAGGCGACTACCTCAAGGGCCTCGAAGAGATCCGCATGGGAGTGAAGTGGGAGTCCCGCCTCGCGGTGGCGTGGCTCGATGGCAATGGCGTCAGCGAGTACACCCTCGAGCGCGGCAGTCCCGCCAAGCCGCTGGAGCCCGCCATGCGCCGCCTTCCCGTGGCCTTCGCCCGAAAGCCGATCGACACCCGCAATTCCGGCCGCCTCGAACTGGCCAGGCAGATCGCGGATCCGGAGAACCCGCTCGCCGCCCGCGTGATCGTGAACCGCATCTGGCACCACCTCTTCGGTCAGGGCCTGGTGCGCACCGTCGACAACTTCGGCTGGCTTGGCGAGCGTCCCTCCCATCCCGAGCTGCTCGACTACCTGGCCCGCGAATTCGTGGACACCCACAAGTGGTCCATGAAGTCCTTCATCGAGCGTCTCCTCCTGACCCAGACCTTCGCCATGGCGAGCGTGAGCGCCGATCCGGCCTTTGAAAGCCGCGACCCGGCCAACATTCAACTCCACCGCATGCCGGTGCGGCGCCTCGAGGCGGAGGCCATTCGTGACTCGGTCCTGGCCACCTCGGGGCGGCTCGACCGCAAGGTCGGCGGCAAGCCCATCCCGACCTACCTCGACGAGTTCGTGGTGGGGCGCGGGAGACCGGGAGGTGGGCCCCTCGACGGGGGCGGCCGCCGTTCCCTCTATACCTCGGTGCGCCGCAACTTCCTGCCCACCCTCATGTTGGTCTTCGACTTCCCGACTCCCTTCAGCACCAAGGGCCGGCGCGATGTCACCAACGTCCCGGCCCAGTCCCTGGCCCTCATGAACAACAAGCTGATCTACGAGCAGTCGCGAATCTGGGCGGAGCGCATCCTCAAGGAGATGGCGAACGCCTCCGCGCCGGATCGCATTACGCACATGTTCGAGGAAGCCTTCGCGAGGCCGCCCGCCGATCACGAACTGGCACTCGTGATGGAGTCTTTTCCCGAGCTCATGCAGATCCATGGCGGCGACCCCAACTCCCACGAGCTCTGGCACGACCTTTGCCACGGGCTCTTCTCCATGAACGATTTGATTTACGTGCGATGAACGAATCCCTCTACACCCGGCGCGAAGTTCTGCAGCGAACCTCGATGGGATTCGGGGCGCTCGCCATGGCAGCGCTCCTGGACAAGGCCAACGCGGCTTCTCCCCTCCTTCCCGGAAGTCATTTCCCGCCCATGGCCCGCAACGTGATTTTCCTCTTCATGGAAGGGGCGGTCTCGCAGGTGGACTCTTTCGACTACAAGCCGCTGCTCGAAAAGCACCACGGCGAAGATCCGCGCAAGGCCATCGGCAAACTCGAGAAGACCCAGTTCGACAACATCGGGAAGGTTCTCAAGTCGCCCTGGACCTTCAAGCAGCGCGGCCAGTGCGGCGCCTGGATCAGCGACCTCTTCCCACACATCGCCGAGCACGCCGACGAGCTCTGCATCGTCAAGTCCATGACTTCCAAGTTCCCGGAGCACACCACCGCGAACTACTTTATCCACAGCGGCACCGGCCTGCAGGGCCGCCCCAGCATGGGAGCCTGGGCATCCTACGGGCTGGGCAAGGAAAGCGACAACCTCCCCGGGTTTGTCGTGATCAACGGCGGCCGGATCCCATCCGGGGGACTGGACTGCTTCTCAAACGGTTTCCTCACCGCCACGCACCGCGGCAGCCTCCTCAACGCCAACGGCACCCCGGTTGCGAACGTGCGGCCCAATGAAAGCAAGGCTCAGGCCCAGGCCATCAAGCGCAAGCTCATCGGCCGCCTCAATGCCAAGACCACGGACGGCAATGCCGAGCTGGAGTCCGCGATCGCCAACTACGAGCTGGCGGCCCGCATGCAGCTCGCCATTCCCGACCTCATGGACTTCAGCGATGAGAGCGAGGCCACCAAGAAGCTCTACGGCATCGATGACGCCTACAAGGGCACCAAGACCTACGCCCGCGAGTGCCTGATCGCGCGGCGCCTCATTGAGCGCGGGGTGCGCTTCGTGGAGCTCACCATCCCGGACATCGGGGAAGACCGCTGGGACGCCCACGGCGGGCTCAAAAAAAACCACGGCAACAATGCCCGCTCGGTTGACAAGCCCATCGCGGGTCTCCTGAAGGACCTCAGGGCCCGCGGCATGCTGGACGACACCCTCGTGCTTTGGTCCGGCGAGTTCGGCCGCACCCCCTTCGCCCAGGGCGGCGATGGTCGCGACCACAACGAGTTCGGCTTCAGTCTCTGGATGACGGGGGCCGGCGTGAAGCCCGGCCTCTCCTACGGCGCCACCGACCAGTGGGGCTACAAGGCGGTCGAGAACGTCCTCGAAATGCACGACCTCCACGCCACTCTGCTCCACCTCCTGGGAATCGATCACGAGAAGCTCACCTACCGTTTCAGCGGACGTGACATCCGGTTGACGGATGTGCATGGAAGGGTTGTGAAGGAACTGCTGATTTAGTCAGGGGCCGGGAACCAGGCGGAGACGCTCCGGCCCTCCCTGATCCGTTTCGGTGGCCGGGCGGGAGGGATTCCCGACTTGGTAAGATTTGCCTTCGTTTCCGCCCGCGGACCTTCGTCTGGGCATACGGAATCAGCTGCAGGAATTTCCGGCCCCTGACATTCCCACCCTACTCCCTGGTCCAGATCCGCGTGTTCAAGTTCAGGTCGTCCACGATCTGGAAACAGGCCGCCAATTGGGCCAGGAAGGTGCTCATTTGGCTCCGCTCATGGGCGGGATGTTCGAGGCTGGGCTCGAACCAGTCCGCCTGGTTCGGAATGGTCATGAAGACGTGAGACTCGCGGAACGCGAAGCGCACGTCGTCATTGAGGCGGCCCCGCAAGGCCAGCATGCGCTCCTGCATGTCGGGCGTCAGGACGTAGCGCGCCTCGACCGGATCGGTGGCGCGCACCACGAAGGCATCCTCGAATTCGACGCTCTCCATCTGCTCGAGATTGCCGCCCATCTTCTGGAAGAATCGCCCTTGTAGAGGCCACAGGCCCGGAACCAAGTCTCCGGCAACCCGCGCTCGGGGTGGTAACTCATGCCCGGTTCGAGGACGCCCGCCATGCCGCCGATTACGCGCCTCTTGAACTCGCTCTCGTAGGCCGCGCGGTCCGACCCGAAGTACCTGGAGTGCACCACGAGGGCCGCGATCACGAACGGAATGACTCCGAATGCGATCCCGGCCGGCGGCAGGGCCACCATCCCGCCCAATCCCGCCGCGGCACACAGGAGTCCCACCACGACGAGCACCGCGTATCCCTTCCTGCGTTTCTCCAGGATATTCCGGCGAAAACTTTCCAGGGCAAGCAGATCGGGCGCCAGCTTCTCGGCCAGGGCGGGAACGCTCCATGGCACCCGGGCCGGGCCGCCGGAACCGCTAGAACCGGACATCCGTCACCTTTCGTTGGTCCTCCGGCGTCTCGAACCAGTCCTGCCGCTCGAAATGGAAGATTCCCGCCATGATGCTTCCGGGGAACATCTCGACGCCCTCGTTCCAGGCCGTCACGGCGGCATTGAAGGCCCGCCGCGAGGCCGCGATCTGGGATTCCACCTCGGTGAGATTGCGCTGCAGGTTGAGAAACTGCCCCCCGGCTTTCAGTTCCGGGTAATCCTCGGCCAGCATCATGACCCGCGCCACCCCGGCGCCCAGATCCTGCTCGTAGTTGAAGCGCTCACGGCTGGCGGATTCCACCGCTTCGATTCCGCGCCGCGCTTTCGTGATGTTTTCGAAGACCTCCTTCTCGTGAGTGGCGTAGGCCCGCACCGTCTCGACCAGCTGCGGCACCAGGTCCCAGCGCTTCTTGAGCTGCACGTCGATCGAAGCAAAGGCGTTGCGCATCCTGTTCTGCCGGCTCACGAAGCCGTTGTACATGATGATCAGGACGAGGAGAATGACCCCCGCAATGATCCCGAGCGTTATTAGAAGCGGTCCCATCCGGGGGCTTCATACGGAATTGACGGGGGGAATCGCCACTATAAAGATGGGGTTTCTGTGAAGCGGTCCGAGGTGATTGCCGGCGGCCCGGCCGGAAAATTGGACGCCGTCCGAACGAGAGGCGATTTCGGAACGCTCCGAGATTCGATGGGCGGCCTTTCATGCCGGCAGGGACGCCGGCATCCACCAGTCACTGGCCCCGGATGGCGTGCACCGCGCCGTAGGTCGCGACGCAGTAGGGAACCAGGTAGGTCAGCGCGATCTTCAGGGCCAACCTTCCCGTTACCTGGCCGGACAAGATGGCTTCGGCCTGGTTGATGGCCACCAAGACGGTGCCAACCACCACCGCCACCTTGAGGGAGCAGTGAACCACGTCGCGGCGGAGGGCGATTTGAAACCAGCTTTCTCTCATCATTTCGCTTCAGCCAGCTCGATCACGGCCGCCACCGGGTAGTGGTCGGAGGGCCAGATGCCGTTCTTCTCGAAATAGTCGATCCAGGCTTTCTTCACGGTCCACTCCCTTGAGACGAGAACGTGATCGATCATGGACTTGCCCTCTTTGTCGCCTTTCCAGCCGTTGGCGGTGCGGCGGTTTTCGACTTCGGGGTGCAGTTCGAGGAAGCTCGAGCGCAGCGGCTGGTCGCACTTCTCCGGCCCCTCGCCGCCCGCCAGCGCCACTTCCTTCCCGAGCAGGTAGGCCACTCCCGGATTGGTTTCGGTGGCATTGAAATCACCGGTCATGACGACGGGTTCGGCCTGGTTATCCCGCGCCGCGGCCCGTTTCGCCATGAGGCGGCCGGCCTTTTCGCGCGAAGCCTGATTGCGGTGATCCCAGTGCGTGTTGAAGAGGTAAAAGCCCTTCCCGGTCTTTTTGTCGATCAACCGCGCCCAGGTGCAGATCCGGACCACCTCGTTCCCCCAGCCCTTCGAGCCGGCCTGCTCGGGAGTATCGCTGAACCAGAAGGTGCCGCCCTCCTCGAGATCGCGCTCGACCCGTTTCTTGCGCAGGAAGACGGCGGAAAATTCGCCCTTCCGCTTTCCATTCGTGCGTCCCACCCCGAAGGCTTCATAGCCCGGCAATTTCTCCTTGAGGTAGTCCATCTGGTGAGCCTCCGCTTCCTGCACCCCGAAGACATCGGGGTTTATCTTCCGGATCGCTTCCACCACCACCGGTTTGCGCTGCTTCCAGCTCCGCTTGCCGAGATCGGCCCCGCTGGCGTAGCGAATGTTGAAGGTGGCCACGGTGAGTTCCCCGGCAAAAGCGGTGGGGACCAGGAGGCAGGTGAGCAGGACAGCGAGGCGTTGCACCGGTGTGACGAGGTTGGAGGTTCGGTTCCGGATGCTCACTGACCATGCGTCATGCGATTTCCCGGCCCGAGGCGCCTTATCGAACATCAAAGGCCGAACATCAACATCTTTGCGGGCCCCCCGGCCGACTTTTTGACTTTCCGCGCTTCGACTTCCCACTCCATCCTGACTCCCGCATGAAGTCCCCCTGGCTCCTCCGCTCCCTGGCCCTCGCCGGTTTCGCCATCAGCGCCTATCTCCTTTACAAGAAGGCGAGCGGGCAAATCGACTCTTTGGCCGGCTGTGGCGAGGATTCCGGTTGTGCGAACGTTCTCGGATCGCGTTGGTCGCAGTTCTTTCACATTCCGGTAACGGTGTTGGCGGGACTGATGTACGTGGGCCTCTTCGCCGCAACCCTCAAACCCTCGCGTCCCGTCTACGCGGCCCTCGCGATCTGCTTCGCAGGCGCTGCGATCTGGTTCTTTGGCATTCTGCTGGTCGAGTTGAAGGAGTTTTGTCCGTGGTGCAGCGCGGCCCACTTCATCGGCCTGACCTGCGCCGTCCTTCTCTTCGTGGCGATCCGGAGACTTGAGAAAAAAGAGGGCGATCTCCACTTCGGAGTCGCGGGGGGGCTCTTTGCGGTGGTGGTCCTCTGCGTCGGGCAGCTCCTCGGTCCCATTCCCGAGACCCACGCCGGGTCGACCGAGACTGTCGAGCAGGAAGACCTGAGCGTGGCGGTGCACGCCCGCGGCAAGGGCCGTGTCGTGGCGGTTTTCGATAAAAAGAAATTTTTCAATACGACTTCCCTTCCGCACCTCGGTCCATCCGACGCGCCGCACGTGATCGTGAAGTACTTCGACTACACGTGCCGCTCCTGCCGTGACATGCACGAATTTCTCGAAGTGGTTGCCAGGAAACATCCCGGGAAGTTCTGCATGATCATGCTGCCGGTTCCCCTCAACCCCGCCTGCAACAGGAATTTTCCGAACGTGGTCAAGGAACACGAGTACGCCTGCGAGCTGGCCCGTCTTGGCCTCGCGGCGTGGCGGGCCAAGCCGGAGGCATTCCCCGAAGTCCACGAGGCCCTCTTCACCCGCCCGGTCCTGGAACCGGAAATGGCAGAGATCGCGGTGGCGCAAATCGTCGGGGAAGAGGCCCTCGCGAAGGCCCTCAAGGACCCGTGGATCGAAGAGATCATCAAGGCCGACACCAATGACTTCCGCCAACTGATCAGCACCACGTACAAGATGCCGAAACTCCTGGTCGGGAAAAGTCGCGTTCTTCACGGGCTCACCCGCACGCCCGAAATTCTCCTCAAGGAGCTGGAATGGGAGTTCAATCTGAAACCGAAGCCATGAAATCCCGGCCGGGCGGTTACCTCGCCCGGCTCAGGAGGCGGACGAAGAGGCTCTCGTGGCTCCCCAGCGGGGCCGAGAGCCGGTAAGTCACCTCGACGCGAGTCCCGGATGACGTCACCTCCGACACCGTGACGGGCGTGACCGGCCCGGCATTCCAGTCGATCATGTCGGCGGATACCTGCGGGACGATCTCGACGTCCTCGGCCCGAAGGTCGCGGGAAAAGGTGATCGTGAAGTAGTCGTCGAGGTTGCCGCTGATCTCGATGGTCTGCACACCAAACTTCATGGTCTCGCGCTCGGCCAGGTCGTGGTCGCTGGTCCCCAGGGCATGCTCCACGTAGGCGAGCACCCCGTCCCCATCCTGGTCGGCATTGGGATCGCCCGCGAAGACCAGTAGGTCGGTTTCGCCCGGGTTGCCGCCCGCTGTGGCCGAGGCTCTCCAGTTGCCTGCCACCCCGTGGTCGGGATTGGTATCGCCAAACATGAGGACCAGGCTCACGCCGGTGAGGCCGTCGGGAGCGGTCGCCCACGGCTCCTCGTCGTCATAGGCAAAATCCTTGATGAGGCTCCCGTCCGCGGCGCGCATCGTGAGCGTTTCGCCGCTGTTGCGCAGGCCGCTGTCGTTGAGAAAGGCTCCCGCGATCTGGGAGGCGGGGAATCCCTGGTAGCGGTAGTTGAAGGCGCCCAGATCCTTCACAATCACGGCCCGCGCGCCGGGTGCGAGCGTGAATCCAGGCGGGAATTCGAACTCCAGCCCGGCGATGAAATCGACCCCCGTCATGTCCGCACTCGCGCTCCCGATGTTTTGCACCTCCAGGAACTCGAAGAGATCCTGATCCGCGAAGCCCGCCGCGATTTCCGCCGCACTGGGTGCCTCCGGGTGGTAGTGAATCTCGGACACCACGATACGACTCGCGTTGGCAGGCACGGTGTCGAGGGTGAAGAGGGCGGTGTTGAGCGCCGACCACTCGCCGGTGCCGCTGTCGTAGGAGCGCGAAAACAAAAATCCGGGTTCGGTCAGGGCGAGGGCGGCGGAGGTGTGGGTCCCGTTCCCGTCTCCCGCGCTCCCGAAATCGATGAGCGTCGCGGCGGGATCGATGGCGCCAAGGATCAGGCGGGGATCGAGAGAATGCCCGTAGTCGGTCGGGTCCGCATCGCCCGGGCCGTACAGATAGTAGACCTTCGTGATGTGATCCGGGACGCTGAGGGTCGGCCCGCCGCCGGAGGAGATCGAGCCGCCGTGCTGGCTGTAGGTCGGGGCGTCGAGATCGGGATAGAGACCCCTGACTCGAAGTTGTGCAAGGAGGTTGGAAGGGCGCAGCGCGAACCAGCCGGAATCCGGGTGAACGAGCCTGCGATTTTCTCCCCGCCAGTGGTTGGTGTCGTGCTGTCCCCCGTGCTGGTTTCCCCAGCGCGCCGCTTCGGGAATGAGGATGTTGAGGTGGTCTTCGGTGATCTCCCGAAAGAGCGCGGTGGCGTTCTCCGGGACAAACACTCCGTCGTTGAAGAGTGCGGCGTGAGCGTGGTCGCCAAAACGCACCCGGTATTCCGGACTCCTCACCAGGTGCTGCTGCGGGGCAGCCACTCCGGCAAAGTTGCCGGTCTGGTTGGTCCCCAGGTCGGAGCGCAGCAAGAGCGACCACTCCGCATCCCACATGAAAAACTTGTAGCCCGTGCTCGTGCTTTCGGCCGCCCGGCCGCAGTAGTAGTTCTTGTGCGGCCAATCACTGTTTCCGCCGTACCAGTTGACGAGCAGGTAGTCCGCGAAGTTGTCGGGATCGATCCAGACCGTGGCGGAAGGCCGGCGGGCGCCGCTGCTAGTGAATCCGCAGACCTGGAGGTATTTCCGGTCGCGTGCAAAATCCGAGGTGGCGGAACTGATGCCAGCGACCTCACCCAGCATGCTGCCCCAGTCGCCGGTGCTGGTGGCGTCATTGATTGGGGTGCCGGAGTTTTGTCCCTGCCACAACTCGCGCGTAGCGCCGAAGTAGCTCTCCGCAAATCCGGAATCGGGACGCTCCACGACATTGTAGACCCCCCAGTAGACGCCATTTAGATAGATGTGACAGTAGCGGCCATGCGAGGCGGGTTGGCCAAGCGCCAGCTGCGCGCGCCGTCCGAATTCGTCGCGCGCATATTGCGGCTGATTGCCGGCCCCGCTCCATTGCCAGCCGTCGTTGGCCTCCATCCGGAAGGTGAGGGTTTGGAAATCCGTGGCGGCATCCGGTCCGAAGAGTGGAAAGTCCAGCTTGCCCGGCCCCCCGGTCGGCAGGTTGGCGGGGCCGTAGTCCGACTTGAAGAGGACCCGCAGAGACTTCTTGCGCGTCAGTCCAAAACTCCGGAAGGCGCCGCCCTGGATCCGGATCGCGCAGTTCTGCTGGAAGTTGTTGCTGCCGTCGGGATGATCCGGGTCGATGAATTCCAGCGAGGTCAGGCGTTCCCAGGATTGCCCGGAGTTCTGCGGATTGGAGTAAATACCGCTCGATCCGAACAGGTCGTCCGTCTCCATCGAAATCGACAAGGTGGGAACCCGTTGCAGGGCATTCTTCATTCTCCCGTTCGTGAGGGGATCGACCTTGGGGTTTCCGTTCATCCCGTAGTAGGGGGCCTGGCCGTTCCAGCTCGAGGGAAAGCCCCAGAGACTTTGTGTGTTGCTGCTGGTTTGCCCCACCACATCGTCCACAAAGATGTAGGTCTGGGTATCGACGTTGCTCGAGACGGAGCCGGGCTTGTAGGCGATGGCCTTGAGCGGGAGGGTGCGGCGGACCAGGACCGGTTCGGTGTAGATCGTCCCGACCGACTCGCTCGGCCACGACCCGTCGGTCGTGTAGCGGATGGTGGCCCCCGGGGTGCTGGTGGCGATCGTGACGTAGAAGGGATCCGTGAAAAATCCCCGGTCGATATCGAACTCGGTGTCGTCCACGAATCCCAGCACCGCGCTGCTGTCGTCGTTGGCGGCATTGGGGGTGGGATTGAACAGGAAGCCGACCTGCCCGGGAGATTCGAAGAATCCGTAGGAGACGCCCGGCCGCTGCTCGGGGTAGTTGCTGCCGCCCGGGCCGAACTCGGAGATCACGCTGGTTCCGTCCGGACCCACCAGCGCCACGTACTCCCCGGCCTGCGCCAGCACGAAACTGGCATGGAGCGGGTCCCCGTTGGTGGGGGCGCGGTTTTTTCCGGAGGCGAAGACCAGCAGGTAGCCGTGGGCGGGAATCGAGACCGCCGGGAACTGCCACTTGGTGAGGTCCCCGGCGTCGTCGGTCAGGTACCAGCCCGCCAGATTCACCGGGGCCCCGGCCGGATTGTAGAATTCGATCCAGTCCGGGGTGTCGAGGTCTTCATCCTGCAGACTGGTGGCGGTGTTGTCGGCCAGGAACTCGTTGATGCGCACCGGCTCCGCGAGGCAAATCGACAACGGGCACAGAACCAGAAATTCGTAAAGGCGCCGCAACATGGGGGGAGGACACCAAAGCATCCCGGCGAGCCCCACACAACCCGGAACTCCATGGAAGGGACCGGTGAGGCCCTTATCGGGCCCGGACCAGGAGGCGGACGAAGAGGCTCTCGTGGCTCCCCAGCGGGGCCGAGAGCCGGTAAGTCACCTCGACGCGAGTCCCGGATGACGTCACCTCCGACAC
>CAUZKZ010000102.1:0-13826 GCA_963580345.1 Verrucomicrobiia bacterium
CCCTCCGGCCTGCGGGATCCGGCTCCGAAACCTCACAATTGACTCACTCTGAACCACAAACTAAAACAACCAACAGCGTACCGGTTTTACCCCGGCGCCCGTACCGGAATTACTCCGGCGCGCACAGATGCCTTCACCAAAGCGGTGGACGTCGTCACCGTAGCCCTGGCGGCAGCCCGTTCCGTGTGCGTGATGGTGCCCACCAAGCACGATGCCCAGGATGTCCTCAATGTCCTCAAGGCCGCAGAGATCTCCTCCAAGCTGATTGGCCCCAACGAACGCGACCGTGCCGAATCCTCCGCCGCCCGCGTCGCCACCATGCACCGCGCCAAGGGCCTCGAATTCGACGAGGTCGTCCTGATCGCCAAGCCGGGCCGCACGCCCGGCAGCACCCAGCAGTTCGACAAACAGCGCCTTGAATACGTCGCCCTGACACGTGCCAAGCGAAATGCCACAGTGATCCGCCTGGCTTGATCGGTTACTCGGAATCAGTCATTGTGACCTCTTATCACGATACTCAGCTAACTCCCGCCCCAACCACCCGAGATTACATGAATAGAGGCCCTGGAGGGCCTCGGGCGGAGGGGGCGGCTCTTGACACTCCCGCTGCAAGCAAGGATCGCCCTGGGCCATATTCATGCCCTTTTTCACGTCGTCTCATGCTGAGGTCCCACAGCTTCTCCCTACAAATGTCTGATCCCATCCTCAGTCCTGCATTCTCGCATTCTTCGTCCAATTCTTCATTCTCTCGCTAATGTCCCGATACCTCTTTGGCCTCGACCTCGACGGCGCCTCCGCTCCCAACGACTACCAGGGACTCCGAACCTCCGTCTGTGGTCCCGAAAGCTTTCTCTCTGCCCTGGAGGCCGCCCTGGGGTTATCCCGACATCCCGACCCTCTTCCCGTACCGGTTTTCAACCGGCGCGCACACGCGCTCGCGACCATCTCTTGGTCACCGGCGTAGAGCCAGAATCCGAGTTTATCGACGACATGCTTGCGAGGTGAGCGCCCCGAAGGGTCGGCTTTATGTATCAGGATTTGTGAGGGTGTGGATCCGTGTCTCATCAAGCATCCGCTTGGGGATGTCGCGGCGCAGGTCGATGGCCCAGGCCTGGTAGGGATTCATCACGGCCTCGTAGCCGATGATTGCTAGTAAATCGCTTTTCTAGCCCCTGCGTCCCTGGGCGCCTGTCGGGCGGGGAAGGTGGGGGTGCAGAGAAATGTATCCACGATTCCTGCAGCTTCACGACGGCAGGCTGATGTTGACCTTCACGGTGCGCAGCAATTCGACCGATGGTCACGGGCTTGGGCTGCGCGCGATCGTCAGCAAGGACAACGGACGGAGCTGGGAGTTCGATCGTGACCGAATTGTGATCAGTGACGTGAACCGCGGATCCAGTGGCGGCGGCTTTGGGAACACGATCCAATTGCCAGATCAGTCCCTGGTGTCCATCTACAGCTACCGCGGTGCCGAGCAAAAGACGCACGTGGAGTCGGTTCGCTGGAGGCTGCCCGAAAGTGCGACCAAGGAGTAGCGCACAGTAATCCGAAGATCTAGATCTCGCTCAGGCGTTCCGCGGAGTCGCCAAACTTCTCCGGGCGAATTCCGCACTTGTCCATGAGTGAGAGGTAGAGGCTGCACATCCTGCGGTTGGGCTTGCCGTGATAATCGAGGACACGGCCGGTTCGCAATTGCCCGCCGGCGCAACCGAGGATCGCGACGGGCAGTTTGGTGGCGTCATGGATTCCAGAAATCATGCTGGAGCACATCATCAACATGGAGTTGTCCAAGGCGGTGCGTTCGCCTTCCTGGATGGCGTCGAGTTTGCGTGCGATATAGGCATACTGCTCGAGGAAGAACTGATTCACCTTGAGCCAGCCGGGCGACTGTTTGCCACGATCCGAATGGGAAAGTTCGTGGTGGCCCACCTCGACGCTCAGGTGCGGGAATTGCAGGTAGCTGTGATCGTTATTGAGCTTCAGGGTGCAGACGCGAGTCATGTCTGTCTGAAGTGCCAGCACGAGAATGTCGCACATGAGCCGCATGTGGTCGGCGATGTTCTGCGGAATTCCGTCCGGCGGGCGCGGGATGTTCGGCTTGTCGAGAGTTGGGCGCCATCCCTGCAACTCTCCACGCTGGTCAGCCCGCTCGATGCGCTGCTCGACCTCGCGGACGGAGTTGAGGTACTCGTCGAGTTTCTGTTGATCGCGGCGGCTCACTTTCTTACGAAACTTTCCCGCTTCCCCCAGCACGGAATCGAGGACACTTTGTTCGCCGCGCTCGCTCTGATTCTTGAAGAGCCGGTCGAAGGCCAGGGCCGGGTAGAGCTCCAGCGGTGTCGGTGCGGTGGGCGAACTCCACGAGATGTGCGAGCTGTAGAGCATCGAGTAGTTCTTGTGGATTCCCGGATTCGAGCGCTCGCAGCCGAGAACCAGGCTGGGGACCCTGGTCGAGCGCCCATACTGCTGCGCGATGATCTGATCGAAGCTGGTGCCACTCCGGATCTCGCCGCCCGCAGCCAGCGGCGCACCGGACAGAAGATTCCCGGTTTGCGAGCTGTGGATGTTACCCTTGAGGGCCTGCTCGTTGTAGAGACCACCGATGAAGAGGAGCTTCTCCTGGAGGCCGTTGAGCGGATTGAGCACCGGGCTCAGTTCCATCTGCTTCCCCTCGCCCTTGGCCCACCAGTGACCGGCGTGAAACCCGTTCCCCGCAAAGAGCACGGCCAGCCGGACGGGAGCCTGACTTGCCCGCTGACTAGATTTGCGGGCCGGTTCATCGCCCCACACCGGCAGCGATTCCATCCACGGCAAGGCCATCGTCACGCCGGCGCCGCGAAGGAAGGTCCGGCGGGAAAAGTGGTGTTTCATTGAGAAGTCCTTCCTCTAATCATTCGGAACTGTTTGCTCAACACAATTGTCTCCACCGCCACCGAAAAGCGATAGTCGTGCTCTGCCAGGCGGGCCATCATTTCGTCCAGCAACGGCTGGTCTGAAAGTTGCAATTCGCGACCGAGGGCGTAGCCCAGGAGTTTGCGGCAAAACTGTCGCAGGAAGGCGTCCCGGCGCTTTCCCAGGAGGTAATCCCGCAGTCCGGAAAGACCTTCGACTCGAGTACCATCAGGCAGAGTGGTGCGGGAGTCGATCGCCAGTCCTCCGGCGTCCTTCTCGCGCCGCCGGCCGATGGCATCGAAATTCTCGAGCGCGAATCCGAACGGATCGATGCGGGCGTGGCACTTTGCGCAGGCGGCATCGTTGCTGTGGCGCTCCATCAGTTGACGCTCGGTCAGTCCCTCGGGCAAGGCATCCGCGAGCTGCGGGACATTCTTCGGCGGGCGGGGGAGCTTCTCGCCAAGGAGCACTTCGCTGATCCAATTGCCGCGCAGAATGGGACTGGTGCGGGTGGCGCCGGATTGAGTTGCGAGCGTGGTGGCCAGTCCCAGGATGCCTCCCCGGCCGTGTTGCCGGATTCCCTTCACGCGCCGCCAGTCATCTCCCTTGACTCGGGGAAGTCCATAGAACTGCGCCAGGCGTTCGTTGGCGAAGGTGTGGTCGGCGTCGAGGAGATCTAACAGGGAGCGGTCGTGTTGGAACAGGTCGCTGAGAAAGAGAATGGATTCTTCGTAGAAGTCGGCGCGGAGTTCGGCGAATCCGGGGAAGTGCTCCGCACTCTTCTCGATCAGCGTGTCGAAGTTGTGGATGTGGAGCCACTGGCAGGCAAACTCGGTGGCCAGCCGTCGTGCTCGCGAATCGCTGAGGAGGCGGCGGGCTTGTGCAGCGAGGACGGCCGGCTCGGGCAAGGTGCCGTCCGCGGCTACCGCGCGGAGCTCGTCGTCCGGCAGCGACGACCAGAGAAAGTAGCTGAGCCGGTTCGCCAGTTCCCACGGCGTCACGGGCGCGGCCTCGGCGCCCTCCGGTGCTTCCTCGAGCCGATACAAAAACGGCGACGCGACGAAGAGACGAGCGAGCGTCAAACGAAAGGCGTGTTGGTGCGGCAACTCCAGTTTGCGCAGTTCGCGATAGAGCTTTCCAAGTTCGTCTTTCTCTGAAGCGGTGAGTGGGCGGCGCCACGCGCGAGCGGCGAAGGCGGTCAGCGCGTCGAGGTGGGCAGCCTCGCTGTTGACCACCATTTTCTTGAAGGTCTCGGCGCGTGCGTTGAAACTCTCGACCGCGTCGTCGAAGATGCCGGCCTGTGGATGGTCGATGGTGGTCTCCAGAAGCGAATCCAGCACGTCGACCAGTCTCAACGGTTCCTCGCTCACGTAGCGCAGTTGGTTCCAAAGCTCGTCCAGATGAGCTTTCTGTTTGTCGTCGAGCATGAGCCGGACGAGTTGATCGTCCTCGCGATAGAGCAGGGTGAGAGTCAGGAACTCATCGACCGGGACGATCTGCGTGTAGCACAACGCCGCAGGGAAGAGGCTGCGGTGCTCCTCCAGCGCTTCCTCGAAACGCTGCCGGGTGCCGCCCTTCTCACCGATGAGAATGGCTCGACGATGAGTAACCGTTCGCTGCTCGGCACCAATGTTGATCTTGTCGTAGCCCACCACCACTTCACTGGGCAGCAATCCGGTCCGCGGCTCCGGTGTGCCCGCCACCATCTCCCCCTGGACGCTGCCCTCGCTTCCCGTTTCCGGGTCAAGGGCAGCGGTCGTGACCAGCTCCCGTCCGGCCAATTCGGCGGGCAGGCGAAGTGAGATCGTGGCGGGTGCCCGCACACAGATCGAGGCAGAATCGATTTTCTTGCCCTCGGGATGTCTGCCGAAGAGGGCCGCGTCGATGCCCTCGACATCGCGCAGGAGGATGTCCGGCATCTTCTCCGCGATCAGTCGCGGGCGCTCCCACACCAGAAAATCGTGATCGTTTCCGTCGCCGGCATCGGTTGCGATGAGCGAGACGGTGAACTCAGTTGCCTCCTCGCCACTCTTGGGCCCCGGAACCTTGAGGCGGAGTTCCTGCCGGGTGAGGAGCGGATCGACGGGTTCCAGCCACCGTGCCTGGCTTCCCTTCCGACCCAGGAGACCCACCGGGTTGAAGATCCACAGACCTTTCTGCCAGGTGTTGACCTGGGCAGCCAGGGCCGCGGCTTCTCCGGGCCCGGCCTCGCGCCACCGGACGCGGAGCTCGTCGAGCAAGAGCGAACGATCGTCGCTGTTCAGTGTCGACCAGAGAGCCTGCAGGTACCGGGCGTTCAAGCCGTGCTGCGCCGCCACCGCGGCCGGTGTCTTCTCTCCCCGGGAAAGCGAGTCCCGTTCGGCGATGGTGGCGACAAAGTATTTTTCAAGCGGAAGGCGTCCCGCCTTGCCCAGGTGGGCCAAGTTGTTGCCGTAGTGTTCGGCGAGTCGTTCTACCTTGCTGAAGCGGGCATAGAATTCGCGGATCCGTGCCAGGATCTCGTCGGTCCAGTCGCGGGGGGTGGTGTGGGCCGAAAACCGAAAGCCGTCCGGCAGCAATACCGCGTGAGCCGCCACCTCCTTCCCGGCGTCGAGATACTTGCGCAGCAGGGCCGGCGACATGACCAGGGCGTTGCCCGTATTGGTGAAGCCCTCTCCCGCCGCACCCTCGGACGGAAACTCCCGCGCCGGATCCAGCTCGACCTCCGTGAGATCGCGAATGGTGTAGGTGTATTCCGCGTTGGTGAGCCGCCGCATCACCACCGGCCCGGGGTCGCCCGCGCTCGCCAGGGCCTCGGCGTGGAGATACCGCTCGAGCCATGCGCGCAGGTCCTTTCGCTCATCGGTGGTAAGCTGCGCTTCTGCGTCCTCGGGTGGCATCTCGCCGTTGTCGAGCATTTCGGCCACCTTCACCCAGACCTTGGTTGCCCGCCGCACCTCGGCCAGCGTGGCGAACTGTTCCAGGTCCAGGTCGCCCTTCTTCTTCCGTGTCGAATGGCACTGCAGACAGGAGCGCTTCAGGAGCGGCCGCACGTCCGCATGGAACTCCTCGCCGAGCTTGTCGAATGACGCAGCTTCGTCACCGGCAACAGTCAAAGTTCCGGTCAGGACAACGAGCCCAGAATACAGCCCCATCCACGCGGGGTGGAAAAGGGCAGGGATGGGGCGATTTGGTCTGGTTCGTCCAGGGAACATGCCGATTGAAGAGCATAGGTTACGGGATCGCGCCGTCAATCTCAGGGCGGTAGGCAGGACGAGCTTTGAAATCTTTTTAGCATCGCCATCACCGACTGCCGGTGAGAAAATTACGAGTTCAATTCCATTTTCGATTTCGCAAGCCCAAGGAACCAAGCCGAAGCCATGAACTTTCCACCTTTCCCCGGCCGCGTGGCAATCTTGCTGCTGGCCGGACTCCTCATCTGCGCTGGTGATGCGAGCGCCGAAAAAGAGGCCGCGACCTCGGAGGCGATCGTCTACCGAGCAGACCTCGTCTACGGTCGCGTCCACGGCGCCGGCCTGCTGGCGGACATCGCCTACCCGAAGGCGAAACCCGACGCGCGGGTTCCGGCAATCATCTCGGTCCACGGCGGTCGATGGATCGGCGGGCATAAAAGAGACGGTTCCACCATAAAGGTGAAGCAGTGGGCCGGGTTCGGGTTTTTCGCGATGTCGATCGACTACCGCCTTGTGATTGCTAGTAAATCGCTTTTCTAGCCCCTGCGTCCCTGGGCGCCTGTCGGGCGGGGAAGGTGGGGGTGCAATTGCTAGTAAATCGCTTTTCTAGCCCCTGCGTCCCTGGGCGCCTGTCGGGCGGGGAAGGTGGGGGTGCAGGGCGGGAGACAGTGAGCGAGTTGGGCAGGTTCAACAGACTCACTGTGGGTCGAAGATCCCGAGTAGTCCAACACTTTGCATGAAGTCCAGGACAGGGAGTGGCGGAGGACAGCCTCCACGCCGAACCCTGCGCGGAGCGGGTCATCGCCCGGAGGTGCAGTGCTAATTCCCCTTCTTCGCCGCGGGCAGGAACTGGGGATCGGTGAGCGTTTTGAGAAAAGAGACGAGGGCGTTCCTGTTTTCCATGCCGAGACCAAGCCCCTCCGGGGGATGCTTGGCCAGGTTGGGATCAAGGGTCGAACTGCGGTGGAGTCCCGAGTCGTAGTGCTTGATGACCGCTTCCAGGGTCTGGAAGCGACCGTCGTGCATGTAGGGAGCAGTGAGGGCGATATTGCGAAGAGAGGGCGTGATGAAGCGATTGCGGTCGGTGGGCCTGCCGGTCACCGATTCCAGTCCACGATCATCATCGTCGCGGAGCCCATTGTTGTGAAAGCGGTGATCGGTGAAGAAAGCGCCTCCGTGGCAGTGGAAGCAATCGGCTCCCTTGAGACCGCGCCGGGGATCGTTTTCCGTCATGAACAGTTCGAAGCCGCGTTTTTCCTGGTCGGTCAGTTCCGCCTTGCCCCTGGCAGCCTGATCGAAGCGGGAGTTGTAGGAGGTCCTGGTCAGCAGGAACTGTTCAAGGGCGATTCCGAGGCGCTCCTCCGTGATCCCGGCAGTGCCAAAGGCAGCCTGAAAGAGCGGGCCGTAATTGGCGGCGTTCAGCTCGGCGATGGCACTGGGAAGAGACTCGTGCATCTCGATGGGATTCTGGATCGGTTGCAGGGCCTGGGCTCGCAGCGAGGGGGCACGACCATCCCAGAAAAACGAATCTTTCCAGGCGAGGTTGAAGAGAGGCATGGCGTTGCGTGTTCCCCGTGATCCGCTTGCGCCCTCGCTGAAGCGGCGTGGATCGGAAAGGGCGTGGGCGATCTGATGGCAGGAGGAGCAGGACTGTTTGTTGGTGCCGGAAAGCAGGGGGTCGTGAAAGAGACGTTTGCCCAGGGTGACGCCCTCGTTGGTGAGCGGTGGGGCGGTGGGCAATTTGGGGATGGGAAATCCCCGGGCCAGGCGGAAGCGGTAGGGCGTGCCGATCAGGTTTCCGGGAGCGGGGGGATCCGCCGGGGCAGGCGGACGCGCCTGTCGGATTTCGCGGACCGCAAAGGCGGAGGAAAGCCGGCTCTTCAGTAACCGCGCGATCTCGTCGCCCTTGCGCGAATGAGTGGAAGGATTGGCAGCGATCTGGAGGGGTTTGTCGCCGTTGAAGAGACGATCGAGGTGGACATCGATGGCAATGGTGACGGGACCGGTGAATTCGAGCGAGAGGGGCAGCGAGACAGGAGTCCGGTTCCAGGAATTGCCCAGGTGATAGGCGAAGCCGCCGGTATCCCCCTCCTTGCGAAGGTGACCTTCCATGGCGAGGAAGATGTAACCTCCCTGGGGAGTCCAATGGAGGTTGTTGAAGTTGGGGTTGAGGGGATGATCCGCCGGGTATTGGCTGGGATCGGCCTCGTCAGTTTCCTGGTCAAGTCCGATATGAAACTGCAAAACGGTGTAGGTCCGGCGGGGAAGGTCACCCAGATCGAGACGACTGACACCGCCCGGACTGGAAGCATCCACATGGGCGAACCAGTCGTTGCGGCGCAGCCAGGTGCCGGAGGAGGCATTGTTGCCGCGGCCAAGGAGGCGGGGTTCGGAGAGAAGGTAAGCGAGGCGTGAAAGTTCGATGGTCTCTCCGGACCTGGTGACGAAGGCCCCGCTGGGAATGGCGAAGGGTTTACCCTCCCAGAGGTGCCTCAACTCAAGGGAGACCCCGGCTTGCAGGTGGTGGCTGACGGCCAGGAGACCGCAAAAGCAGAGGAGGGGCCTGATCATGGATCCTGGAGGGGGAGGATAGTCGTTTGGCAGGGCCCTGCCAATGGGGAAGAGGACCACGGACGGGGTGTCAACGGCCGACGGCCATCTTCAGGGGGAGAACCGGTTGGTGGAGGTCAGGGTGAGCCGGGGCCGTCCGGGCGGGGTGAAAATCACATAGACTGCATGGCTTCCGGGAGGGAGGGCGCTGGCGTCAAACGAGACGGTGAGCTGGGTTCTCGAGTCTAGGCTGACGAGGGTGGCCGGGATGCCAGGATTACCGATTCGCAGTTCCTGGATGACGTTGGCCGGAGGAAGGGGAGGGCCGGTGAAGTTGGCGACGAAGTTGTCCGCGCCGCCCCCGCCGCCCTTATTTCCGCCAGTGCCCTCGAACTGGTTGTCGAAGCCGGAATCGTCATAGGTGGCGATGCCGGTGCGCTTGAGGCGGTAGAATTGGGTTGGTTCAGTGGCGGGGCTTGGCGTGTCACTGGTGGTTTGCGTGATTGACTGTGCCGTGAAGTCCGCACCTTCCTCGGTCCACGTTCCGAGATTGGGAGAAGACTCGAGCTGGTAGGCGCCACCTTCAACCGTGGACCAGGTGAGGGTCAGCACCCCGCCTTCCCTGGTGGCATCGCTTGCGCTGTGCTGCTTGCTCGGTCCACCGATAAAGGCCCTGGTGGACCCGGCGGGAATAGTACTGGTGTTGCCGCCGCTGGGCGTGCCGTAAAAGTTGCGCCCGATGTTGTAGGGGAAAACCGGGGTGCCATCCACCTCGATGGTCGTGAAGTAGGCCCAGATTCCCACCGGGAACTCCGGGGTGACACAGAAGCGTCCGTTGTATTCGTCGAGGTCAAAGTGGATGTCCTGGGTGAGCCCCAAATTCCCCATGTAGGCATAGTCCTCAAGGTAGTGGCCAAGGATGTAGGTGGTACTGACATTCGGTCCGTAGCGGTTGGTGGCGAGGATGGTGGTTCGTCCCTGCAGTTGGTTGGCCCACTGCGGCAGGGTGGTTCTCCCGGTCCGATTCAGGGTGGTGGAGCCGTTGCTGCCGTCGCGCTTCTGGTAGCCGCTGGTCATACGCCGTACGCCAGAACCGGGGTCATCGGGATCGCTGTAGCCATAGGGGCCGTAGATCGGGTGCCCGTCCGACACCCAGCCGAGGATCGGCGAGTGGCCGCCATTGAAGTTCTCAGTGTAGACATTGGCGCCGGCATCGTAGTCAACACTGTCACCGAGCAGGTGACGGACGGCCGGGGCGTTGGCATGGTAATGGTGAAGGCTCTGCGCCTGGTGGGCGTTGGCAGCGTCAAAGGTGACGCCCTCGTTGACATAGGCATCGCGGTTCCAGACCCCGTCGCCACGCCCACCGCCGAGCGGACTGCCATCACTGCCGCTGCTGTTGATGTAGGAGAAGGTATCAGTGGCGTCAAAGAGCGCCACGCCATCGACGAAGTAACCAATCGAACCGAAGCCGGTGGTAATGTTGCCGTTGAAGGCGGTCGGGGTGCGCGGGATGCGGTAGGTAGTGGCGGTGTTGCCGGGGAAGCTCGGAAAGTTCCGGGTCTTAGCCTCGTCAAGATACCAGGGGCCCATGATATGAAATCCCAGACCGCTGGTCCTGATGTAGATCCAGTTGGCGTCATGGTGGATCTCGTGCACCCCGGAGTAGGTCGGGGAGGTCTGGTTGCCCTGCCCGCGGCTCCAGGTGGTCGAGGTGGTGCCCGCGGCCTCGTTTTCCTTACTGGTGAAGATACGCGCGTATTTGCCGCTCTGCGCAGTATACCAGGAAGTCAATTGTGGCTCCGCAGCAGCCGGTAAACACAATGCGGCAAGCAGGGGCATCAGGCAGGGGGATGGAGCAGGCATGGATCCGGGGATTTCCGAGCGCATGGGATTACCTACTCATTCACGGGTGTTTTTAGAACCTCTTTTACACCGGCTTAACATTTTTGAGGTGCTGTCGAAATCGATCCTTGGCAGATGCAGTCTACACCACCGCATGGATTCTTACCTAACCGCAAGGAACGAAAAAGGGCCAACACATGTGTAGGGCATGTGTCGGGCTGAGAGGAAACGAACGAAGCGCTCTGGGAAGAATCGATGGCAGCGGGATCGAGTTGGAATCCATCGGGCGGATCGCGGAGGATACAACTTGCTGGGAATCTTACATTGACTGAGGCACTCAGCTTAAGAACGGGACGATGGCTTCGGAAGCGAAAGCCTTCTTTGAGATGCGACCACCTGAATAGCCTCAACTATTTAGTTGCTACTCTGGAGTTGAGATAGAAAACATGATCTCCCTATGGCGGCGGTTAAATCAACAGTGGGTGCAACGGCGGGACTTACTCTCGACGAAGCCATCTCGGGGGGAAATCCTAATAATCATGGCTTGCCTTTCTCGCGGCTCCAATTAACCGCAGGTTTCGGCAAAGACGCGGTAGCTAAAAAGTTAGGACAGAGTAATTCTCTGCCCTCGGGAAAGCCGCAGAAGCCGAGAAGATCTTCCTCTGAATAGCTGCAATTTAAAACGGCAGATGATTCGCAGAAAGAAGTTCAAAAATAATAACCCCATGAAACCCGCGCCCCTGTTAGTTGTTCTGCTGCCCCTGCTTCTTGGGGGGGGTGTGGGGAGTAACCCGATTTTGTTAGGATAACGCCCGGGGGGAAATGAGAGTATTCAGTAGATCGCGACAGTTGCGAATCACTTGATGTTGTCGGCGATGAAACAGACCACCACCTCATCAATCCCGTAGTAGCCGTGGGGTGAGAGCGGTCCGCAGGGCGGGGATGCTGCAGGGTTTCCGCCGCCAAAAACATTGCTGACAACGCTCGCGGCGTTGATCAATGCGTCAACGACATCCTGGACTCCGCTCGAAGGCGTTCCTACGCACTCGTCATCCTCGTGGCCGATGACTATCGAAGGAACCGTGATCTGTTCCATTTCCAGCTCCAGGATTCCAGTGGGCATCAACACACCCGCCGCGCCTGGCGGCGAGGTTGAGGCGGAACACACCGCGTAGCCATCCACCTTGCCGGCGAGTCGGATGGCCGAGTTGGTGGCAGAGTAAGTACCCAGGCTCATGCCGATGACCCAGATTGGCAACGATGTCCGTTCGGCAATCCAGTCCACCACCGCCTCGACATCAGTGGCCTGGTCGGCATCGGTGCGGTAGTCGATGTCAATGCCCGTAACAGAGAAGTCCGAAGGAACATCAACGACGGCAACGACTAGCCCTTCCTCGGAGAAGGCGACCGCGTTTCTTGCAAGGAACCCGTTACCGCCAATCTCTGCACCGGCCGGGGTTTCATTGATGGTGATTTTCCCGTCTCCACCCTCGAGCAAAATGACAACCGCGGATGCCTCCACTTCGGGCACAATGATTACAGTCTCCAGCGTGACATTACGCGCGGAGGTGACTTCGATTGTAGTGCTCGTTCCCGCCGGGAGGCCTGCCCCGCAGTCTCAGAAGCCGTTGTCGTCATAGTCCGCGATGCTTTTGCGGGCGAGGCGGTAGAAGAAGCTTCCTCCGGGATCGCGGGCATTGGTCACGGTCACCTGATTGGCATCCACGCTGAACTCCGCGCCTTCCTCGGCCCATGCCTGGAGATCGGCAGAAGACTCGACCTGGTAGGTGCCGCCTTCAACGGTGGACCAGGTGAGGATGATCTCATCTGAATCGGGGCTGTGGCGGACGGCATCGATCCTATCTTCCATGTTGGGTCCGCCCAGGAAGTGGACGGTGGTGCCTTCCGTGATGGCATTCACGGTTCCCCCGGTGGGGGATCCAAGGAACTGAGGACCGATGTTGTAGGGAAAGACCGGGTTGCCATCGGGATCGATACAGGTGAAGTAGGCCCAGGTTCCCCCGGGAAACTCCGGGGTCAGGCAGAAGCGGCCGTTCTGTTCGTTGAGATCGAAATCTTCCCCGAGCGTCATGTCGAGGTCGCCCTTGTAGTCGTGGTCCTCCAGGTAGCGACCGAGGGAATAGGTCTCCCCGTCGATTTCGGCGTTGACGCTGGGACCGAGTTGACTGCCGGAGAGAGCGGGGCCAACACCGTGGAACCGCTCGGCCCAGGCAGGATAACTGGCTCGTGCTGCGCCGCTGGCAAGGTCGGTTCGCAGTTGATAGCCGGAAATCATGCGGCGGACCGGACTGGAAGGGTCCTCGGGATCAGAGTAACCGTAGGGTCCGTAAATCGGGTAGCCATCGGCGACCCAGCCGATGATGGGAGAGTGCCGACCGTTGAAGTTTTCAGCGTAGGTGTTTGTGGAGATGTCGTGATCCACACTGTCCCCGAGGGCATGACGGAGGGCCGGGGGATTGACATGATAGTGGTGATTGCCCCCAGCTTGGTGTGCCAAGGCATTGTCGAAGGTCACTCCCTCGCTGACGTAGGCATCGTGGTTCCAGTAACCACTGCCGGGGGAGGCATCCTCGCCCCTGAAGCTGCCATAGGAAAAGCCGTCCTGACCGTCGAACTGGGCCACCCCGTCCACGAAGTATCCAACGGCCCCGAGTGAGGTGGCCGTACGGTTAGCGGGGATGGTCGGGGTCCTCGGGATACGGTAGATGACGGCTTGATTGGCTGGGAAATTCGGGAAGGGCAGGGTCTTGGCTTCGTCTCCATACCAAGGGCCCATCACGTGGCTGGAAGCCAGTCCGGTGGTGTGGAGGTAGATCCAGTCGGAAGAGGATTCGATCCTGTGGACCCCGCCGTAGGTGGGCTGGTTCTGGTTGCCCTGGCCCCGGCTCCAAGTGGTGACGGCATTCCCGGCACTTTCGTCGGCCAGAGTGCGGTAGATCCGGGCGTAGCTTCCGGACTCCTTGGTGTACCACGAGGAGATGCGCGGATCGGCCTGAACACAGAGGGAAGTCGAGGCGAGGAGAGCGGGCAGGAGAAGTGTCTTCACTGAATTGTTTTGGATGGACCGGAGAAGCGAGACCTTACAGTATGAGGGTCGACGTGGACGATTAACTGATGGCTACATCATGGGAAGCAGATAGCGATTAAATTAATAGGGATCATCGGGTGGTTCACCTGCTACGTCCCGGCGACCTTGAAGTGGATGACGAAGGACTGGACGTCATTCACCGCTTCCAGTTCCTTTTCAATGGCAATCACCCCGGCGAAGCGGCGTCCGCGCTGTGCCTCCGCAAGGATGATTCCCAGCTTTTGCACGTAATTGCTATTGCTAGTAAATCGCTTTTC